>NZ_JADNPO010000007.1:0-151744 GCF_015558105.1 Holdemania sp. 1001095H_141210_F2 | reverse complement strand
TTTTTTTATGCTCAAGAAAAAAAGGCGTTGGTTTCCACCAACACCAAAATTTATAGAACCTTGTTTTACTAAAAATGACTGATGAGAGAATATCCATCATGGAAAACAAAAAAACCCTCGATCAGGGTTATGGTCTTCAATGGAGCGAATGATGGGAATCGAACCCACGTAGTCAGCTTGGAAGGCTGAAGTTCTACCATTGAACTACATTCGCATAGTTAAGTGGTGTCCCGGAAAGGAATCGAACCTTCGACCCACTGATTAAAAGTCAGTTGCTCTACCGCCTGAGCTACCGGGACATAAACAATCCAAACTAAAAATTGGCTGGGGCACCTGGGGTCGAACCAGGGAAATGACAGAGTCAAAGTCTGTTGCCTTACCGCTTGGCTATGCCCCACTATCTTAAAAAAGAATGGTGGAGAGGGGCAGATTCGAACTGCCGAACCCGTTGGGAACTGATTTACAGTCAGCCGCGTTTAGCCACTTCGCTACCTCTCCAACTCCTGGTGCCGACTATAGGAATCGAACCTACAACCTACTGATTACAAATCAGTTGCTCTGCCAATTGAGCTAAGTCGGCAATAAAAAAATGGTGGAGGCTGAGGGGCTCGAACCCCCGACCCTCTGCTTGTAAGGCAGACGCTCTCCCAACTGAGCTAAGCCTCCATCTTTTTACTCGCTGATTACCAGCGCTTTAATAATATATCATAAGTTCCGAATCTCGTCAATAATAAAATCAGATTTTTTTACTGGGGTTTGATTGCAAAACTGAACACAATCTCCACAATTCCATGAAATCATTCTATGCTGGAAATATAATGAAGACTGCGTTACCGATACAATCCTGTTAATTACAACTGGACAAGCAATAGATGCAGCTTTGCTTTCTTTCGGAAATAAACTGGCCCATCTATTGTTAGATCATCCCTGCGCTTTGCCGCCTCTGCTCTTATTATTTTAACATAGCGCTAACCTGATAAACTATATCCCTTTATACTTCAGAACATAAAAAAAGATTCTCTTCTTAGAATAAGACACTGTTTAAGCAATAGTAACAATAGCTGGCTGCACAAAGACTAAAAGCATTATGCAGCCAGCTTCACTCTATTGAAAATTGTAATCAACACTGAACCAAGTAAAAACAAAAACGAATAAGTCTCTCAGCATGTGATCCAATTCTGAAAATCAATTTAATCTGAATCCCATTTTCTTTTTACCAAGGTTAAATCACGATTCTGGCACTTCCTCTGCCGGCTTATACGGCGTCATCCACGATTCACTGCGCTCAAGTAATTTCAGCTGAGCCTCTTCCGGCGTCATTTCCTGTTTGATTACACTTTCAGCGATTTCAATTAATCCGATCTCTGAGAGCATATCCCAGCCTCTGACGGATGGATCTTTTTCAAAGGCCACCATTGATTCTTCCTGAGATAATGAAAAAGCATGGCTGATCTGCCGCTGATTCTCATTCCTGAAACTCAAATAATACGGCACGATCTTATCGGACTCACCTTTTCCTTCTGCCTCTTCATTCTCCGGTGCCGGACGATTTTCCGGCCGATCAACCACGGTCACCGCCGGGATTTCATCGACCGTATCCATATACGCCTGTATTCCTGCTTCGCTGCGAATCAAACGCAGAACTTCATTCGCAGCGGACGGATATTTTGTTTCTTCAGATAACAAATACCCCTTCGTTTTCGCTAAGGGCGAAAGTGACTGTTCTTTCCAGGTAGGCATCGGTGAGAAATAAAAATCCTGCTGCTCAATATCCTCCTGTTGATTATAGTACATCCACGTTCCAACTAACGAAAATGGTGAAATAAGTTTTTCCAGATACACATCATACAACCACCCTCCCTCAAAAGCGCGGTCATTCTCTGACCGGTAAGGAAGAATGATTTCCTCCTCCTCACCTGGATTATCCGGCGTTTTCTTATTCTCATCCCCTTCCGATGAAGCCTCTTCTGACGGTGCTTCCGTATCAGGATCAGCCATCAACACGCCTGCCTCTTCTGTGTCCAGTTCCTCATCCGCAGCAGTTTCCGCCGCTTCCTCCCCGCTCGCTTCCTGAGGATTCAAATACCAGGGATATTCACCCATTGCCCTTAAAAATTTCAGTGTTTCTAAAAACTCATCCGTCTCCATTCCGGGACGGAGCGCCTCATAAGTTGCAAAAAAACGAAACTGATCAGCGCTGAAAAACACCATTGAAGCCCATAATTCAGAGAGAGCAAATGGGAAAACTGCGGTTACCGCCCGATCATGATAGATTCGCTCGATTCCTCCCCATTCCTCTGCCAGAGCCATTAACTCCTCAAAACTGTCAAACGCATCGACCAAGCCATCGCCATTTTCATCAGTACTATCATATCCCATTTCATTAAGCATCGTAACATTGGTAGAAAACACCAATCCGTAATAACTCATAGGCACATAGCGCAGACCTTCCAAATTTAGAAGCTCGCCAAACTGCTGTGGTACATGTTCCTGAATCATCACTTCCAGATCCGGCTGAACCGGCATAAAATTATTAAGAATCTGCGTTGCATCATTACTCCACAATAACGCAATATCCGTCTTATAGCCCAACCATGTCGCCGCATCGAAGTTCTGCACGACGATCGGCTCGATCACACCGGTCTGCTCGGGATGTTCTGCATCCCAAAGATTGATCAAAGCCTGACCATAAGCTTCGTTTTCCACCATCACTCTGATCCGGGCTCCGTCCTCTATTTGATAGCGCTGATTTTCTTCATCATAACAAACGATGCCATTTTCAGCAACACACGGTTTTTCTTTCGCACATCCCCCCAGCATAAGCATTACCCCCATGCTGATCAATAACAGTTTCCGCATTCATTTCACCTCAATGTCCAATTCAACCGCTATCATGGTAACAGACTTCCAACAGATTGACAAATTTATTTTCAGATTCCGATTTGCATTTTTCCTGAAAAAGCTGAAATTCTGTCAATCACTCGATTTTTCATGATAAAATGAATTAGGTCTTTAGTCACTTACAAAAGGAGTATTTCATGAGTTATCTATTAAAATTACAGAAAGCCCTGCAGCATCAGCGTCATTTACACGATTATCCATATAATTATACCCTTCCCGATCTTTTTGATAGTCTGGATTTAAAATGTCCTTCAAAATATAAATTACCCTCTGGCGAAATTTGCGTCAATCCTTATCAATTCTTTGATGAGTTGATCAATTCGCTTCGCAAGGATCATGCCGATCCCATTTGCCAACCTTATTATAAGAATCATTCAATCGCCAGCGTCGGCGCTCATGGGAATTGGATCCGGCAAAGCTGTGTGTATTCCTGCATGATCCGTACCTCCAGCAGCTGGGATCATGACCGCAGCGGATTTCTGGAAAGTGTAAATTTATATGGCCTGAAAGAAACCGGAACTTTTGTTAAAACGTTAGCTCTGCTTCCGTTATTAAAAAAAATGGGAGTCGATACGTTATACCTGCTTCCGATCAGTCAGTATTCGACCAAAAACAAAAAGGGAGATTTGGGCTCACCTTATGGCGTAAGTAATTTTTTCAAGTTAGATCCGAATTTAAAAGACCCCATGACCGGCGATGAATTGAGTGTCGAGGATGAATTCAAGGCGCTTGTGGAAGCTTGCCATTGCCAGGATATCAAAGTAATCATCGACTTGATCCCACGTACAAATTCAGTGAATTCCGATCTGATCGCCGAACATCCCGACTGGTTTTACTGGATTAACGTCGATCAATTAGACACTTACAAACCGCCGTTTGTTCCCGGCGTCGAACCTGGCAGTGTCGCTGATCCCAAATATCTGGAATTGATGTACGCCAGCAAAGAAGTTCTGGAGCATATCCGCAAATTCCAGCCGAATCCGCAAAGTCTGGATCCTGAAAAGTGGAAAACTGTCGTTGCGCGATGGAAAAAAGGAAAAGAAGAAATTCTGGATCTGGTTCAGGAAGTGTTTGGCATGACGGTCGCTCCGGCTTTCAGCGATTGCATCAATGATCCGCAGCCAGCCTGGAACGACATCACTTTTTTCCGCATGTATTTAGATCATCCGGCGTCCTCCGTTCCCTTCCTGCCGAAAACGGAGAACTTCAATCCCTATATTCTTTACGACGTCGCAAAGTCGAGTTTAAATCCCGGCAGCGTCATCAACGAGCCGTTATGGGATCTGTTAAGCCAGATCATCCCTTACTATCAGACGGAATTCGGAATTGACGGGGCACGGATTGACATGGGGCACGCGCTGCCGCTAAAGTTGGTAAAGCGAATCATTGACGCCGCCCGGGAAATCGATCCTCACTTCTGTTTTATCGCCGAGGAACTGGATACACAAAACGCGGCGGTTTCTTTGAAAAAGGGATATAATATGATTATCGGCGGAGGGTTCACTCAGGAAACGCGTCCCAAAGAAGATCAATTAAATGCTTTTGCTTACGGAGCTTCCGCTTTGCCCTGCCCGGTTTTTGCGGCAGGCGAAACGCACGATACGCCGCGGTTAAGCGCCCGCGAAGGGGGAAGACAGCTCTGCCGGATGTTAACTTTGCTTAATTTATTTATACCGAATTGTGTTCCGTTTATCAATTCAGGCCAAGAGGTTTACGAAGTCCAACCGATGAATACGGGATTGGATTGCCGGCCTGATGAACAAGACCAGCTGCCGGAAACAGACCCATTTTACCGCAAACTGGCGTTATTCGATCGTTATGCTTTCCATTATCTTGACGCGCAGCGGTGGCAGCTTCCGACGCTCCTGGAAGCGGCAACACAAATCCGACGGCGTTATCGCTCGGCGTTGACACGCAAGGCCGATCAATTCCCATTGATGTTTGAAGGGCCATGGATTCCGGCATTGGGCTTCGGCTATGCGCTTAAGCGTTCCATGATCCTGGTCATCGCTAATCATGATTTAGAAACGAGTCATCGGCATTGGATTCGTACCGGCAATCTGCCGGAGCGCTTCCAAAATGCCGTAAAGTCCGCAAAGGTCATCTTGAGTTCTGAAAATGAGAATTCCCGGATCGATCTGAATTTGGAGTTTGGCGAACAAGCGTTTTGCGCCGCTTTTCTGCCTGGGGAAGTTAAAATCGTGGAAATCACCTGTTGAATCTTTCTCCTGTTTTCTTTCACAGATCTTTGCCTAGAATCAATCACGACATCTCCCAAAGAACGGAATTCGGTAAGCATCATTCACCGGATTCCGCTTTTTATTGGAAAAAGACCGTTTTCATGTCTTAAAAAGCAAACAAAAGTAACATTCATCTACGGTCAGCTCGCTTTTGCGCCAACTTCAATCTTAGGATATTTGTCCTTTCATGCACCGCCTTTCACTTTTATTTGTATTTCCTGCGGCAGCGCATGCTATAATTAAAAAAATAAGGAGGCTTCTTCAACATGCAGAAATGTCTGGTTTTTGGATCGTTAAATCTCGATTATTTTTACTCCGTTGATCATATCTTAAATCCAAAAGAAACGCAGTCAGCCCGACAAATGCAGTGTTTCTGCGGCGGAAAGGGATTGAATCAGGCGGTTGCGCTCAGCCAGGGCGGCGCGTCAGTTTATTTTGCAGGCTGTCTGGGGCAGGCAAGCTCACTTTTAACGGACACGTTGGCGCATTATCATATTCATACCGATTTATTGCGCTTAGTTGACCAACCGGCCGGCCACGCGATAATCCAGGTAGATGATTCCGGCCAGAATGCCATTCTTGTCTATCCTGGAAGCAATTTTTCCATAACTTCAGCACAAATTGATGAAACGTTAGCTCATTTTCAAGCCGGCGATCTGCTTGTCATTCAAAATGAAATTAACCGGCTGGACGAGTTAATTCATAAAGCGCATGCTCAAGGCTTGACGATCGCGCTGAATCCTTCACCAACTCCGGCTGTTCCTGAATGGCTGCCATTAAATGAAGTGGACCTGTTATTCATCAATGAAGTTGAAGGGGCCTTCTTTTCCGGACAGAGTGAACCCGAAGCCATCCTGAACTACTTCGCTGAAACTTTCCCTGATGTGCAGATTATTCTAACCTTGGGGGAACAGGGAAGCTGTCTGCAAGCTGGGCGCAAACGATTGACTTTGCCTTGTTGTCCGGTTGAAGTTGTGGATACTGTCGGCGCCGGCGATACTTTTACAGGATTCTTTCTGGCGGCTAAACTTGCTGGTCACCAAGATCTCGATTGCCTTGCAATCGCTACGGCAGCCAGTGGCTGCGCAGTTATGAGAAAAGGTGCTTCGGCTTCGATTCCAACCTTATCTGAAGCACAAGGGATGCTGAACCGATACCGTGATTATTTATGGTCGAAAAAAACTGAAGTTGCTTTTTAACGGGTCAGCTGATTTCATTTCTTTTCAACAATACAGCTTCATATCATTTCCTGGGAAATGTCTACCTGTCGTATTCTCCCTCTGTTTAACCTGACTTCGCCGGCATTTCATCACAAAGTCAACCGGCTTGTTTTGCGCCCCATTCAATCATAATAAGAATTCATGAAAAAAATACCGCAAAAAAACGGGCTGTTCAAAGTTGAAATAAACTTTGAACGGTCCGTTTCTTTTACCTCGAAATTATATGGTTGTTTCCACTGCGTGTGAGCAGACTGCGCCGCAAATCCGCTCCTTCTATTTATTTTATTGAGCTGATGAGGCCGGTAAAGTTATTGCGCATCAAATGCATGCATCCAGTCGACGTGCCGATAATAATAGAAGAAAATAACTGAACTCATCAGCCAGGTCAGCGGATATGCCCAGAAAACAACTTGAATCGAATTGACCCAACGAACCATCAGCGTGATAAACGTTACCCGCGCCGCGCACCAGGTCAGCAGCATGACCAGCATCGGAACAGTCGATTTCCCAGCCCCGCGCAGGATTGCCGCCATACAATGAGAAAATGCCAGCAGGAAGAAAAACAAAGCGGACGTCCGCGCCCGATCCGTTCCATAGGCTATCACCTGCGGATCCCGATTAAAAGCAGCGATCAGCCACGGTGCTCCGATAAAAATCAAAATTCCAATGCCTTCGGCAATCGCCACTGAGCAAAGAATTCCAAACCGCGCCCCTTTGCGGGTTCGTTCAAGCTCGCGAGCTCCCAGATTCTGACCAACAAACGTCGTCAACGCCATCGTAAAGCTCGTGATCGGCAGGAAACCAAACCCTTCAATCTTTGAGAACGCGCCGCAGCCAGCCATTGCCATCTGCCCGAAAGCATTGATATTGGTCTGAACGACTACATTGGCAAATCCGATAATCGAATTCTGCAGCCCCGACGGCAAACCATATTGAATAATCAGTTTCAGCATCGGTTTGTCAAAATGAATTTTCTTTGGCTCGATACGATAAACGTCCTGCACCTTCAACAAACGTCTAAAGCAAAGCGCAGCGCTGACAAACTGCGATAGTATTGTCGCAAAGGCTGCCGAACCGACGCCCAGATGCATACCGGCGACAAACACCAGATCCAGAACAATATTGATCAGCGAGGAAATGACCAGATAGACTAACGGATGACGGCTATCTCCGGCCGCCTGCAGGATACCGACAAAAATATTATACATAATAAAGCCTAATGATCCGGCAAAATAGATTCGAAAATAAACTGCAGATAAGCCCAGCACCTCCGCCGGCGTTCCCATCCAGATCAGAATCTGCGGCGCCAGAATTACGCCAACGGCCGTCATCAACAGACTGGCGGCCAAACCGAAAGCCACTGTCGTATGCACCGCCAGCTGAACCTGTTCGCTATTGCGCGCTCCATAGTAACGGGCGATCACCACCCCAGCTCCAACAGCGATGCCGTTGAAGAAACCGACGAGCAGAAAGATCAGATTGCCTGACGAACTAACTGCCGCCAGCGCCTCACTGCCTAGAAAATTCCCGACGATCAGCGAATCGGCGGTGTTGTATAATTGCTGAAACAAATTACCGAAAAAAATCGGCAGCGCAAAGAATAAAATCTTCTTCCAGATCACACCTTCAGTCATTAAATTTTTAGAATTGGCTTGCGTCACTCCATTCCCCTCTTTCCCTTTTTAACCGATTTCCATCCGCGCGTAACGGTAAGTGCCTGCCCCTTTATCATACCAGCTGGACCGGACTATAAGTCAACTTTTTTGTTATTTTTGACGATTTACCATCGCTTATATTTTTGAATTGATCCATTTTCATTACCAGTCCCATTTTCATTTGAAATTTCAATTAGGCTGAGCTTTAAAAGCATTTTTTCTCTGCATCACGTCCGCCCTCATTTCATAATTCGAATTCCGGGCCAACAGGAAAAACAGACGGGAACTCCCGCCTGTCAGTCGTTTTCGATCAAGCCGGTATACAGCTGATAGTAGACGCCATGCTTTTCCAGCAGACGTTCATGATTGCCCCGTTCGATAATCCGGCCATGATCCATGACCATGATCGCGTGCGAGTTTTTAATCGTACTCAACCGGTGAGCGATGACGAAGGTCGTCCGGCCGCTCATCAGCTTATCCATGCCTTCCTGCACAAGTTTCTCGGTTCGCGAGTCAATCGAAGAGGTCGCTTCATCCAGAATCAGTACCGGTGGATTGGCCAGCGCAGCCCGGGCGATGGAGATCAGCTGCCGCTGTCCCTGCGACAATGAAGAACCATCGCGGGTCAGCCAGGTATCGTAGCCTTTTTCCAGATGCTTGATGAAATAGTGAGCATTCGCCAGTTTAGCTGCCGCCACAACTTCTTCATGCGTCGCCTCCGGCCGGGCATATTTGATATTGTCCTCAATCGTGCCGGTGAACAGATGGGTATCCTGCAGAACAATCCCTAACGACCGCCGCAGATCATCCTTGCGGATCAGCTTAACGTCGATGCCGTCATAGGTGATCGAGCCTTTCTGTACGTCGTAGAATCGATTGATCAGGTTGGTCATCGTCGTTTTGCCCGCGCCGGTCGCGCCGACAAAGGCCAGCTTCTGCCCCGGCTCGGCAAACAGTTCGATGTCATGCAGTACGGT
Organism: Holdemania sp. 1001095H_141210_F2; assembly: GCF_015558105.1. Classification (NCBI taxonomy): domain Bacteria; kingdom Bacillati; phylum Bacillota; class Erysipelotrichia; order Erysipelotrichales; family Erysipelotrichaceae; genus Holdemania; species Holdemania sp. 1001095H_141210_F2. Next base: position 142,751 of record NZ_JADNPO010000007.1, on the reverse strand, counting down.
TTTGCCTTCAACATAGCCGAAGCTGACATCGTGGAAGCGAACGTCGCCGGTCAGTTCGACATAATCGACGCTGCCGTCCTCATGGCAATGTTTCCAGGCCCAGTGGCCTGTCGTCATTTCCGCTTCACTCAGCCGTCCCGCCTCATCTTTATTGACATTGACCAGCGTTACGCGGCCGTCATCCACTTCGTGCGGTTCATCCAACAACTTGAAAACCCGCTCCGCGCCGGCCATCGCCATGATGACGGAGTTCAGCTGCTGCGAAATCTGGTTCAGCGGACCGTTGAACGATTTATTCAAAGCCAGGAAGGAGGCCAGGCCGCCCAGTGTCAAACCGCTGATGCCGTTGACTGCCAACACGCCGCCGATAAACGCACACAGAACATAGGAGATGTTGCCCAGATTGCCAACGATCGGCATCAGGATATTGGCATATTTATTTGCTTTGTAGGAAGCTTCGCACAGATCCTCATTGATCTGATTGAATTCCTCGATCGCCTTCTGTTCATGCGTGAACACCTTGACGACCTTCGCGCCTTCCATCATTTCTTCGATATATCCGTTTTCTTTCCCCAGCTGCCGCTGCTGCGCGCCAAAGTAACGACCTGACTTGCGCATGATTTTCTGCAGCGCAAACTGCATGACCACAACCATCATCAGGGTGACCAGCGTCAGCGGCACGCTCATGACGATCATTGAGAAGAAAACCGAAACGATCGTAAACAGCGAGGACAGAAATTGAGGAATGCTCTGGGAGATAACCTGCCGCAGCGTATCAATATCGTTGGTATAGACGCTCATGATATCCCCATGCGCATGCGTATCAAAATATTGGATCGGCAGTTTTTCCATGTGGCTGAACAGATCATTCCGCAAATCATTCATCGTGCCTTGAGAAATAACAACCAAAATTTTCTGATAAGCCAGATTCGAAATCACACCTACCAAATAGATACAAGCCATTGTACTTAACGCCTGAAACAGCGGCGTAAAATCCGGACTGGCGCTTTGCACTAACGGTGTGATGTAGCCGTCGATCAGCGTTTTCATGAAGACTGAAGACGCGACTGAAGCCAGCGATGAAATAATAATACAGATCAGAACGATAGCGTAACGGAATTTATATCGGCTGAGGATGTAGCTCATCAGTCGTCCCAGCACTTTCGTGTTCAGCTTTTCGCCGTTGGTTCCCACGTTTCTAGGCCTGCTCATGTTCATCCTCTCCTTTCTTCTGCGTTTCGTAGACTTCCTGATAAATCGCGTTGCTCGCCAACAGTTCCGCATGCGTGCCCACGCCTTCAATCCGCCCTTCGTTAAGCACGACGATCCGATCGGCGTCTTCAATGGAGGATATCCGCTGTGAAATGATCAGCTTGGTCGTATTCGGAATTTCTTCCCGGAACGCCTTGCGGATCATACTGTCGGTGCGGGTATCGACGGCGCTGGTGCTGTCGTCAAGAATCAGAACTTTCGGTTTTTTCAGCAATGCCCGCGCGATGCACAAGCGCTGCTTCTGACCGCCGGAGACGTTAGTTCCGCCTTGTTCGATATAGGTGTCGTAACCCTTCGGGAATTGCCGGATGAACTCGTCGGCGCAGGCAAGCTTGCAGGCATGGATCATTTCCTCATCCGTGGCCTGTTCGTTGCCCCAGCGCAGATTATCCTTGATCGTCCCGGAAAACAGGACGTTTTTCTGCAATACCATCGCGACGCTGTTGCGCAGCGAATCCAGATCATAATGACGGACATCGACGCCGCCGACGCGGACTGTGCCCTCGCTGGCGTCATATAGTCGTGGAATCAGGCTCATCAGCGTGGATTTACTGGAACCGGTCGGACCGAGAATTCCAATGGTTTCTCCGGCTTTGATCTTCAAATTAATGTCTTCTAAAACATATTTATCCTTTCCGGCATAATAACCGAACGCCACATGATCGAACTCGATCGAGCCGTCGGCCACAGTCATCGCCGGATTTTCCGGATTGACGATGCTCGGCTTTTCCTCCAGAATCTCCGCGATTCGCTGGGCCGAAGCCATCGACATACTCAGCATGACGAAGATCATCGACAGCATCATCAAACTCATCAGGATATTCATCGTGTAGGTAAACAAGCTCATCAGCTCGCCCGTTGTCAGCGCGCTGCCGACGATCATCCGCGCACCCATCCAGCTCAGCGCCAGGATGCAGCAATACATCGTCAGCTGCATGACCGGATTGTTGAACACCAGAATGTTCTCAGCTTTCATGAACATCTTTTTCAGGTTGCCGGCTGCGGTTTTAAATTTATCGGTCTCCGCACTTTCCTTGACATACGCTTTGACAACGCGGATATTCGTGACGTTTTCCTGAACGCTCGCGTTTAAATCGTCATATTTGCGGAACGTTTTGCGGAACATCGGATGGGCCTTCAGCGTGATGAAGCTCAGGATCGCCCCCAGAAAAATCATCGCGTAGAAGAAGACCATCGCCAGCTTGCCGTTGATCATAAACGTCATCGACATCGCCACCACCAGCATCAGCGGCGCGCGCACGCACATCCGCAGAATCATCTGATAGGCGTTTTGGACATTGGTCGCGTCGGTCATCATGCGGGTAACCAGACCAGAGGTCGAATATTTGTCAATATTGGCAAATGAGAATTTCTGGATACTTTCGAACATCGCTTTCCGCAAATTCTTCACAAACCCTGCCGAAGCGTACGCCGCATATTTTCCGCTCAGCATCCCGCAGAACAGAGATAAAAATGCACAGAGCAGCATCAGCGCTCCGTATTTAAACACCGCGGCCATGTCGCCCTGATTGACGCCGGAGTCAATGATGAACGACATCAAAAACGGCAGCATCAGCTCCATGACCACTTCGCCGACCATCAGCGCCGGCGCGAGCAAGGAAGCTTTTTTATATTCTTTTACTTCTTGAAGCAATCGTTGAATCATAACATTCTCCTTCCTCTTTTACGTTATTCCAGATTCTTTTTTAATTGATCCAAAACAGAAAAAAAGTGTTCCTGGTCATCCGGGGAGATCGATTGGGAAAGCAGGGCTTCCATCCGATCAATATTCTCGGTCATCTTCTGATTCAGCTGCAGCGCCTTTTCAGTCAGCACCAGTTTTTTCAGCCGGGCGTCATGCGGGGCGGGAATTCGATGAAGATAACCGTCGCGCTCCAGGACGTTCAGAATTTCGCTGGCGGTCGACCGGCGAATGCGCAATTCCTTTTCCAGATCTCGCTGGAAGACATCCTGCCCCCGACTGGCAATCAAAAAACCGATTGTCCGAGTTTGAACTAACGTCAGTTCACAGCCGTTCTCGTGACGGAATTGTTCCATCTTTTGATGAATCATCTGTTGGACTTCACGAATTTCATAACCAATTCTTCGCTGCATCAGTATCACTCCCTTTTTGTTAGGATACTAACATTTTACTCTGATCTTCCCGCTTGTCAATCTTATTTGTTGTGAATTTTATGTGAAATTTAACGAATAAAATCAGCTTCATTTCTTCCGGGAAAGCGTATAAATTTAATAAAAAAGCGAACGTTTCCACTGGACATGTTCGCTTTAACGAGATTGATAAACTTGAAATTACTGACCTGCGTGGATTATTCCACGCGCAAAAACGGTTATCGTTTTTTCCAGAAACGGACGATCGTCAGCGCAGTCAGGGCGATCACGCCGGCAATGCCCGCGCCAAGCATCAGCGTAAACTCCGGGCGTTTCTTAAGATAAGGATCCACAGAACCGTGGGTCGGCCGCGGTGAATCGAGCGGAACGCGCGGGATCGGGGCAGTCGGACGGGGCGTCGGCTTCGTCGGGGCATACGTTCCCTGATCCAGATACCAGTAATTTTCCAGCCCATCGGCGTCAGCTTTTGACCTTCCCGAATCCAGCCATACATCCCCGCGTCAACCTCAATATAGAACCAGACCTGTCCTGACTCGTCCGTATATTTCTTCGTGATCCGAATGACCGTCTTGGGATCCAAATTCCAGCTGTCGATGTAATTTTCAATGTGTTCCGATCCCGGATATTCCCACAACGTCAGATAGCCGCGCGGTTCGTTTAGAGTGTAGGTTTGCTCGATGGGCTCCAGCGCATCCTGATGTTCCCGCTCGAAATCCTCGGCTGTCTTTGCGATTTCAAATTCCGTCAGATTCATCCACTGCCCCAGACTCAGATCGCGCCGCGGCGTCTGCACGCCCCACAAAACGCCTTCTTTCGTCTGGTAAGTAAAATCAATCCAGATATCTGTGCCGTTGGGAATTTCTCCGACGATTTCATTGGAAATCGGGCTGGAATAAACATAGACAACCCCCGCATCCCCAGCCGCCGTGTAAAGCTGTCCGACATACTCGCATTCCTCGTCGTGTTCCTTGAAGAAATCATCCTCCGGACAGACGATCAGATCCGCATGCAGGGTCGCCGCACTGCCTGCGAGCAGCATCATCGCCGCGGCTATTTTCAAAAACTTCTTCATCGTTGTCCCTCCCTGTATTTTTCCATGCACTTCTGTGCTTTTGATTTTCTTCATTTATTTTCACGCCCCTTGCCTCAACGATCATCGTTCGATCTTGTGTCTTGTCCCTCGCCAAGGCTGGCTAGCGTTTCGGTTTTCTCCAGAAAACAGCGATCAAACCGCCGGTCACCACAACGACAGCGAGCACCAGACCGCCGATCAAGCCATCCGGCGATGAAGAGATCGCGATGTATTGGCGGACTGAGCCGCGTCTTGCCGGTCTGTCTGTCCTGTCCGGCTGCGGCGTGAGGACAGCCGGCTGCGGCGTCACAAAAGGAGCAACCTGAAGCGTGCCGTCTTCATCTGCCTGAATATGACCGCGCAGGTAGTTCAAAAGCGGCGCCTGTTCCACCACGGGCTGATCGCGCTGAAACCATCCCTGATGTCTAAAATAATTAAGGGTATACAGCCACACCTCTTCCGTCTCTGTTTTAAACAGCCCGCACACCGGCACCGGGCTTTCCAGAAGACTTTCAGCGTCGGTATATTCGTACACACTGTCCGCTCCGGGATACTCATAAAAGCATAAATAACCGGAAAAAGAATCCGGCGCAAATACGTCGTCGATCAGTTCTATTTCTTCCTGATGTTCCTTGAAAAAAATCGCATCATTCATTTCTGTCTGAAGATCCGCCAGATTCAGCCAGACTGAAGAACCGGCCAGATCGCCTTCCAGCGCCTGAACACCCCAGACATCGCCAATTTCTGAAACATACGTAAAGTCGATCCAGATTTCTTCTCCCAACGGCACCTGTCCGAGGACTTCCGCAGATTGCGGAGCGGCGTAAAGCGGAGCACCTTTGACGGCAATTACCCGATAATATTGCCCCACATAAGTGCATTCTTCGGCATGTTCTTTATAAAAAGGATCTTGCGGTTCCGCGATCACATCCGCGCTTACCGGTGTCAACAATCCCGCCACCAGAATCAGAATGCTGAAAATTTTCATCATGACCCAATCTGATTTTCTTTCCATGATTTTTCCCCCTTTCTGCAATATCCGCTATATCAATAAAACGACTTCGATGTTTCCGGTTCTGCAATATCCGTTGTATCAATAAATGATGAAGATGATTTCGCAAGGAAAGTCCGCTTTTTCAGCCTGACTTTCACAGACATTAATTGATCAGCCGTGCTGCAGCAGCCAGCCGACGCCATAGGAGAAAACGTTAGCCGCCAGCGAGAACAGCCAGGGATGACGGATCGTCAGCGCATAGCTTCGGTAATACAGTGCTTCCACCACGACTGCCAGACTTTCCAGCATCGTAATCAGAAGCCACGAAGGCAGGGAGTACCGGAAGGTCAGCGCCAGGTAAACAACCGCCGGATTGGTCATCAGATTGACCAACATGATCAGAATCAGATCTTTCCAGCGCCGGATCCCCAGCAGAAACGCAAAGCTCAGCTCCAGCAGCCACGTCATCATCAGCGACAGAATCAGCGATCTAAACATCGTCCTGCCCCCTTTTAAAGGCCATTCCCAAACCCAGCCAGGACAGCGCGATCAAAATCAGCGTCTGCGCTTTCGTCACCGTCGTTATGCCCAGGATCACCGGCACAAACCCAAGAAACAGCGCAAACGTTAAAAGTCCGAACACAAATCCGGCATGTTCCGGAAACTGTCGATGCATCTGCTTCAGACACAGCGGCATCGTCATATTGAATAAAAATACGCCGCTCAGTCCGGCAACGATCCAGTTGGCTTTTAAAAAGCAAAGAAAGCTCAGGCCCAGCGAAAACAGCGCCGTTTTCTTCAGTCCCCAGTAATCGGCAGCGATCCCGCCCGCCGCTTTGCCCCCCGCGACAGCCAATGTCAGCGGAATCAACGCCTGAGCTTTCCAGGACAGCGGCCAGGTGAAACCGGCAAAGGACCGCAGAGCGGCGACAAGAAACAAACAGATCACCCCCGTTAAAGAAAAGGAACATTTCTTTTCCCTCCGGTGCTCCTGCGGCTGCCACCGCAGCCGGTAAACAACAAACGCCAGCCCAATCAGAACAACGCTCAGCGGCAGGATCGAAATCCTATTCATCTTGGCGGCCCATGTTCCCAGCGTAATGCCCAGCGCTCCCGGCGCGACAAAGATCCCCAGTGCCGCGCTGCCGGATTCCGCCTCCATCAACGGTTTTCCAATCCCCAGATGATACGCCGCGTTGCCAAGTCCCAAAATCAGTCCCAGCGCCGCTAACGGCAGCGGCAAGGCTCCCGCGGCGCACAAAAGAGCACCCCCGGCCGCCCAGGGAAGCGCCGGCCAGCGGTCCGCCAGAATTCCCAATGGCATCTGCAGCGCAAACGCGCAGAAATTATAAAGGATCAACAGCTCCGTCCAGTATATCGTTTCTCCATTATGCCGCAGCAGAAACGCCGCGCAGGCAAAATCGACCAGGAAGTGACCGATCGCCCCCGCTGCCAAGACCTTCCCATTCTTCATCAACATTAACCCCTTTTCTTCATTATACAGGAAAAACCGACGTGCACAGCGTAAAAACTGACAAATTCATCAATCGGTTTGACATCCGCCTTTGCCCGCCTAACCCACCCCGGTTTCAACGCATAGCATACAGGGAAAGGAGGAATGCAAAATGGCATACACCTTACAGTTGGGAAGTAATGGAATCGACGTCAAGAAAATGCAGTATTATATCAACCAGATCCTGGCCGCGCCGAATCTGACGCCGATGGAGGAGGACGGCATTTACGGTCAGAAGACCGAATTTGCGGTCGCTGTTTTCCAGTATGTTTATCACCTGAATGTCGACGGCATTCTTGGACAGACGACCTGGGATAAGATTATCCAGGAATTCAAAAACCTGCCGAGTCCGGCGGTGGAGCGCAACAAATCAACGCGCACGCTGCGTGTCGGCAACGTCGGTCTGGGTGTCCAGAAATTCCAGCAATATCTGAATGAGCTGATCGCTCCCAATCCACGCCTGGTCGTCGACGGCAACTTCGGTCAGAACACCAAGCGTGCTGTGGAAACCTTCCAGGCTCTCAATGGCTTAACGGTCGACGGAGTCATTGGCAACAACACCTGGGATCGCGTCATCAACCGCCTGCAGTAAACAAAACAACTTTACAGGAGGGAAAAGGTCTGGAATCCAGACCTTTTTCATTCAGATTCAGGCTTGACGGCAGATTGGGAATGGATTATCATATTTATAGTTCTATATAGAACATATAGTTGAAATCCTCGAGGTGGTCCCCATCGAAACACTAGGCGGTTTTTACATCACGCAGATTAAACAGCTTCAAGATCGAATCTTTGAACGCTTTTTAAGCGAGCAAGGATTGAAGATCAGCGGCGGTCAGGGCCGGATTTTATTCGTCCTGTGGAAGCAATCCCCCTGTACGATCAGCGAAATCAGCAAGCGGACATCCCTGGCTAAAAATACGGTGTCGATCATGATTGATACGATGGTCGCGCATGGCATCGTGCGGCGGGAAAGCAATCCGGACAATCGCCGGCAGACGTTGATCACGCTGACCGATTACGCCGTTTCACTCCAGCAGAAATACGACGCTGTTTCCCAACGGATGAACGTCCTTTTTTACACCGGGTTCAGCGAAGCGGAAAAGGATCAGTTTGAAGCCTATCTGCGGCGAATCTTGACAACACTGCGTCAGGCCGAACAAAATCAGGAAAGAAATGAGGGTTAAGAGCATGATGAATCAAGATGAAATCATCCGTTTTATTCGCACACAGAAAGTTGCCGTGGTCGCCGGCGTTGACGAGGATGGATTTCCAAGTCAGAAAGCAATGTTCGCCCCGCGGCGGATTGACGGCCGCACCGCATTCTATTTCTCTACCAACACCTCCTCGCAAAAGGTTCAGATCTTTCGGACTCAGCCAAAAGCCAGCGTTTACTTTTACAAGCAGGGAAAGCAGAAATTCGTCGGAATTCAGTTAAAAGGAACGATGGAAGTTCTGACAGATCATGAAGCCAAAGCGTCGATCTGGCAGCCGACGGACACGATGTATTATCCATTGGGAGTCGACGATCCGGATTACTGCGTCTTAAAATTCACCGCAGCCTGTGGACGCTTTTACAGTGAAGGAAAGACGGAAGATTTTAAACTGAGCGACAGCGATCAATCATCGGCGAGCTCCGATCAAGAATGATCCTGGTTTCATATTTCGATTGATTTCCAGGAGCTATCTTGCCGCTGAAACGCAACTTTCTCTGTCTGACGGTAGAAGACTTGATCCTGAATCAAAAAAATGCGCTGAGTTCCCACAGGCAAAGTGAGAATCCAGCGCATTTTTATTTCTTCGCTTGATTTCAGTTACATCAACGGTGCAAAAAACTTGATCACATTGACGATCCAACGCTTGATCAACGGTTGGAACTTGCGGCAGTCTTCTATTGTAATCAGCTGAGAGACGACCTGAGTTTTCAGGAAATCATCATGCAGCTGATTGACCGCCGGCGTTCTCACATCCAGGCCGCACATCCATTTTTTTTAAATCTAACAAGAGTTGGAAGAAAAACTACTGAGTGTGCGGATTTAACACTTATTTTCAATATTCAAAGAGATTGTCGTTTCTCATCGGCTGTCTCTCAGAATATCCGCAAGGTTTTTCATGGTTTATTCTTCCTTAAAAGAATTTCATCAGGTGTTTCCTCTTTCCCACAGTGTACCTGTCAGCCTCTTCTATGTAACAAGAAACAGAATAGTTCATCATCACTTCTTCCATTTTACCTGCCTTTTGAAATTGTCTTAATTCACCAACACCGCTGAAAAATACGCAGCTATCGTATTTTTCGCAGTTCCTTCGCTTCTTTTCCCGTCATCGCTTCAATCTGAATTTCTACCATCGTTACGACGTTAAATAATTTATCAATTTCCGCCTTGCGTCCTTTTGGATATTCGGGGGAAAATCGTTCAGCCAGTTTTTCCAGAGCAATCCGCTTCCCTTCAGCTTCAGTCAAAATTCGAGCCTTTCCAAAGACGATCACACTGCGGAAATACGTCGTATATTTATCCGGAACAACCTGATCCTGATCGACGACGCAGAACGACACCCGGGGATTGCGGGCAATCGCTTCCAGTTTATGCCCTTCTCCGGCACAATGAAAATAAAGACGGGAATTCCAATAAACATAGCTGAGCGGTACGGCATACGGATAATCCCCGTCCTCGCCGGCTGTCGCCAGCACCCCTGAGGTCCCATTCTGCAATATGGCAATACATTCTTCTTCAGTTAAAGCCTGATTTTTTCTGCGCATTGTTGTTTTCATCGTTTTACTCTCCTCTTTCGATCTGACATTGGAAACGCCTGTCTTTCCCTTGATAACAGAACAACCGTATCTTTATGCTTCGGGTTAGAAGGCGACGGCATTCATCAAGTGATTTGCCAGCGGTTATTTCGCCTTGTTCACCTCGCTCAATCTTATGACAAAAAGAAGCTCTTTTTGCGAGCTTCCTTCTGACGATTTATTTTTTAGTGCCGACGCCGAGCTTTTCGTTAATTTCCGCAAGATCAGCTTCCAGTTCCTGAATAAAGTCTTCCTTATCTTTAATATCTTCAGCCATTTCATCCGCCGCCGTCTGACTCAACAGGGTCGGCAGTTCGTTTTTCATCCATTTCAGCTGACGTTGCTGGGACTGGATCAATTCCATTTTCCGGTTGCGAACCTCCTGCATCCGTTTGATCCAATCGTTGTGCTTCTGTTCGTTAAACTGCTTCAAGCCGGAGAAATAATCATCTGCCGCAGAACGGAATTCTTTCCACAATGCGTCTTCTTTCTCCTTGCCGCAGGATCCAGCTTCTTTCCACAGCACGTTCAGCCGTTTCATCTTTTCGGTATTCTCACGGTTATATTCTTTCTGTGCGACGATCGTGATCGCCTGATCGATCAGTTCTTTTTTCTTCTCAGCCACCTGCTGCTGACGCTCATGAATCTGCGCGTAGGCTGCGCTGCGGCGATCATAGAATTTTTGACGTGCCTCATTGAACTCGTTCCACAGCTGATCGTCGACGTCTTTGCCCGCAAAGCCGGCATTTTTCCATTCATCCATCAGCTTTCTGAGCTGATCGCCAGTCTTCTGCCACTCTTCCGAATCCGCCAGCGCTTCCGCCTTTTTGATCAATTCTTTTTTTACCTGCTGCGCATTCACGGATTTCGCCTTTCGCTCTTCCCAATTCTGACGCTTGCGGTCAAAGAACGCATTGCGCGCTTCGTTGAACGACTCCCACAGCTGATCGTCAGTTTCTTTCCCAGCCGAACCCAAAGCTTTCCACTGCCGCATCAGTTCGTTCATTTCCTCTGTCGCCTGATTCCAGTTTTCCGACTTTGACAATTCCTGAGCGCGTTCAATCAACTCCTGTTTCGCCTTCTGAATACTCTGGAATCCTTCGTTGCGCTTGGCATAGAAAGCGTCGATCATCTTTTCGAATTCATCCGCCAGTTCATCTTCATAAGCTGATTCCCAATACGAAATCCGCTTCCATCTTTTCTTTAAATTCATAACTGCCGAAGCGATTTCATTCCAGTTCTTTGAAAGATCGAGCTGCTTCGCTTCTTCAATAAGTGCTTTTCGGTCTTTGATATCTTCATCAAAATCCCGTACTTCATTCATGTCGTCCATTGCCATCGTTGTTCACCCTCCATTACAAGCTCTATGACTTCAAATTGCGTTCATAGGTTTATTATACCATTAAACAGGACAAAAATGATATTGGTTCTGCCCGGAAGTTCATTCAATTTCGTATTATTTTTCCAGTATGAACTCAGACCTCATTCCGGGTTTGATAAACCAAAATTCATCGACGTTTCATCCAAGCCATTCAAGCGCTGCCGCAAAGTTCTGATCCTGACGTCAATGTTTCTTCATAAACAGAAATACCACATCAACCCGCGTGTTCCAGCCTTCCATTTCCTTACTCGCAAAAGTTTAGCCGCTGTAAAGTTGGATTCTTAACGAATCATGATCCAATATCCTTTTGTGCATGAAAATCAGTTCTGATTTGCCATCGTTCGAGCGTTTCTTCGCTCCCTGTCAATTTCCGCAAAAATAGCGCCTGACAGCCCCGCTTCGATAATAATAAAATTTCTGCTGACCACGATCTTTGATCCATATATTCATTGGCAGCTGTGCTTCAATCCGCCCCCCATAAATCATGGCAGAATTTTTTTGATCCAGCCTTATTCCGGCTGCAGATGTTTCCGCAAATACTTGCCCGTTATACTTTCCTGATTGGCCGCCACTGCTTCCGGGGTTCCAACGGCCACGATCTGTCCTCCGTCCTCGCCGCCGCCCGGTCCCATGTCGATCAGATAATCGGCGTTGGCAATCACGTCGAGATCGTGCTCAATCACGATTACCGTCGCCCCTTTCTCCACTAATCGGTCAAGGATCACAAGCAGGGTGCGGACGTCCAGTGGATGCAGGCCGATCGTCGGTTCATCGAAGACGAAGACCGTGTTTTCCTGCTGCCGCCCCATTTCTGACGCGAGCTTCAGCCGTTGTGCCTCACCGCCGGACAAGCTCGGCGTCGCTTCGCCCAAAGTCAGATAGCCCAGTCCCAGCTCCTGCAATGTCTGAAGCCGCTGGCTGACTGTTTTTAAATCGGAACAGGCATTCAGCGCATGTTTGACATCCATCGCCATCAATTCCGGCAGCGCATACCCGTGTTCCATTTTATTCTGCCGGCGAATGGAGTCCGCCGTCTTGGCATACCGCGAGCCCCTGCAATCCGGACAGGGAATTTCCACATCCGGCAAAAATTGCACGTCGAGGCTGATCGTGCCTGTTCCATCACAGGTGGGACAGCGAAGCTTGCCGGTGTTGTAAGAAAAATCCCCGGCTGAATAATGCAGCGTTTTCGCCTGTGGGGTCCGCGCATATACCTTTCGTAATTCATCATGAACATTGGCATAAGTGGCGACCGTTGAGCGGACGTTAATGCCGATCGGCGTTGCATCGATCAATTTGACCTGACTGATATCCCCTGCCTCCAGTGAGCGCACATGGTTCGGCAGCGGCTTCCCGCCGATCAGGGCTTCCAGGCCTGGAATTAGACTTTCCAAAATGAATGTCGTCTTGCCGGACCCCGAAACCCCGGTTACCACGGTCAGCCGGCCTTTTGGGATATCGGCTTCCAACGGCTTAACGGTATGCAGCGCAGCGGTCGACAGATGGATTTTTCCCAGCTTGAACAGATCTTCGGAAATTGTCCGCCGACATACGTCAACAACGGCGGTTCCCGCCAAAAATGGTCCGATCTGCGATTGAGCGTTTTCTTTAATTTCATTCAGCGGTCCTTCGGCGATCACCTGTCCTCCCTCGGCCCCGGCTCCCGGCCCCATTTCCACAATCCAGTCCGCTTCCCTCAGGATCTGCGTATCATGATCGACCAGAACGACTGAATTTCCATCCTTAATTAAATCATGCATCACCCCGGTTAGTCCCACGATATTGGAAGGATGCAGCCCGATTGAGGGTTCATCCAGAACATACAGCACGCCGGTTGTGCGGTTGCGCACAGCGCGGGCCAGCTGCATCCGCTGACGTTCGCCAGTTGATAACGTTGACGCCGCCCGGTCCAATGTCAGATAGCCCAGTCCCAAATCCATCAGCCGTTTCGCTGCAGTCTGAAAGGATTCGCAGATCGCAAAGGCCATTGGCCGCATCTCTATTGGCAGGGATTCCGGAACCTCCTTAACCCAGAGTGTTAACTGAGATAAGGTCATCCGGCAGGCTTCATCCAGCGAAATACCGCGCAGCTTCGGCGCCCGGGCCGCCACGGAAAGCCGCGAACCTCCGCATTCCGGACAGCTGTCCTGCTTCAGAAATTTTTCAACGCGCTTCATGCCTTTTTCATCTTTCACTTTGGCAAGCGCGTTCTCCACGGTATAAACAGCGTTAAAATACGTAAAATCAATCTCGCAGGCCTGATTGGTGTTCTTGGCTTTATAAAATATATGTTTCTTTTCAGCCGGACCGTAGAAAACGATCTCACGTTCCTTGGCCGTCAATTCCGAGAATGGAACGTCAGTCCGGACGCCCATTGCCCGGCAGACATCCGTCATCAGCGACCACATCAGGGTATTCCAGGGAACGACCGCGCCTTCATCAATCGTCAGCGATTCGTTGGGAACCAGCGTTGACAAATCTACAGTCCTGACGATTCCGGTACCGCCGCACTTCCGGCAGGCTCCCTGACTGTTAAAGGCCAGCTCCTCTGCGGATGGAGCAAAGAAATGTTCCCCGCACACCGGACAGATCAATTCCTGTCCCGCGGCAACGGCTAACGATGGCGGACAAACGTGTCCGTTGGGACAGCGATGATGGGCAAGCCGGGAAAACATCAGACGCAGGCTGTTTAAAAGTTCAGTTCCCGTGCCGAAGGTACTGCGGATTCCCGGAACCGCAGGCCTTTGATGCAATGCCAGCGCGGCAGGAACATAGAGTACTTCATCAACCTGCGCCTTGGCAGCCTGTGTCATCCGTCTGCGTGTATACGTTGAAAGAGCGTCAAGATAGCGGCGTGAACCTTCCGCATATAAGACACCCAGGGCTAATGAAGATTTGCCGGAACCTGATACGCCCGCGATCCCGACAATTTGATTCAGCGGAATATCGACATTGATATTCTTTAAATTATGGACACGCGCTCCACGCACCTGGATCGCATTGGGTACTGAATCAGGTTCCATGCGTAACGCTTGCTGCATTCTGGCTTTCCTCTGTTCCATTGATCTACCTCCTGTTCGATTCCAGGCATGAACCAGTTCATTTCTAATGCTCATTTTATCCGAAATTCTCAGGCATTAAATTGAGCTTCCCAGGATATTTCGCGAAGGTTTCTGTCCAGGCTTGCGGATAATGATTGAAGTTTAACACGGTAATTACATAGATCATGAGTAAGTGTCAAATACACAGCCGCAGAATGCGATGCTGCTTTCGATCTGGAATCCGCTGTCCCAAGCGAGTTCCATCCATGGATCTGAACTCGGTTTTCACTGACTCCGCTTCCACTTAAACAAAAATGAAGTGATGCGGTTCTTCTTTACGTTTATTTTGCTTATAGATGTGATTGTAGAAAGTTTTTAATTTGATCCCTTTATGATTACAGAACTGGCTGGAACTTAAGTCGCTGGCTCGATAGTTCTCTATGATCTGTTGCCATTCTTCCCCTTTCCTTCTCTTCATTGTCTCCTGCTTCCTCTGCCTTGATTACCGCAAAGTTGGTTCTTTCTTTATAGTTGAGACGCTTATGATATTTCAGTTTCAATGATACAAGCCTCACAAATAACCACTAATATTCTGATTCCTTCTTTTTTCCTCCTCTTATGTCTTTTTTATTACCCCATTATCCTTGAACCTTAATCACTCTTTAATCTCCCAATACCCATTAGAACCATGGCCTACAAATCTGATATTATGCATATTTTTAATACGCCGTTTAATTGTCTTTGAACTAACTCCTATTGCCTCTGACATCTTTTCTGTGCTTATTTTATTATTCGCACGTATTAATTGAAGTATTCTTTTTTCTACATTATCCTGAGGGACATCCTGAGGGACATTCTGAGGGACATCCTGAGGGACAACATAATTTAGGTTTGGCATTATTACCGTAAATTGATAACGATCAGAACGAAATATTGGTTTTTTCTTGTCATCATAATTGATCTGCAACTCATACCCGTTAATAATTTTACCAAAACCACTCCCTTTTCTTTCCATATAGCCTAAACGATTTAACACATCAGCTAAAACCGGATTTCTACGTGTTGATGGTATTGTTAATGGGTCTCTATCTTGAATTATCGATCCATCTGGCATTCCACCCGGAGAATAAATTTCCAGCCGATCATCAAAAATATCAATATGAACTTCACTTCCATTAATTAAATAATCGCGATGAGCTAATGCGTTAATTAACGCTTCGTGGTAACTGCGTTCTACATATTCCGGCATTTCTTCTCTTGAATTCGCAGTTTTTCTCCACATTAATCTACTATTGCGTTTAATAAAAGTTTCTCCATTTTCAATTAAGGAAATGATACTTCCTTCATATTCCGCATCATCAATGGCATCAATAGAACCGCCACTCTTATTTAATCCATTCCATCGCGTACAAAATAATCTTGACCAACGAATTGGACTCTCATCCGCAAATAAAGCACCGGCATTGGTTAATTGACCATTTGAATCAACTAATCCAAATGAAATCAAATCTTTATCATCAAAACTATTCCCTGTCCACTTTTTATATCTTTCTCTTAACTTTGAAAAAGCATAGTCTTCAATTTTATATGTAGAATCTTGTGAATCAAAAGATGAATTTCTCCCACGAAGCACTAAACGTTTTAATTCTATCGGAGATGCTTTTACACTCTCATTCCCAACTCTTATATAGGCTTCCAATACGCCATCCCCACTATAATAATAGGGTGTTTCAAAGCCCTTAAAAACCTCTAAAATGATTACTGTTTGATTATTTGTATTTTCAAATCTTAGATTAAATTCAGGTATTGGATTGAGCTTTGATTTAATTATTTCGCTAATCTTTTCCGCATCTTTCTCCGGCTTTTCTAAGCCAACTATTTCATCATCATCAGAAACCCCAAAAATCAAAAAACCACCAAATGAATTTGCAAAAGCACTAACACTTTTACACCAACTTTTAGGCTTTCTTTCTTCAAGAAGAAGTTTCTTATCATATTCAGATGTCTCACCAATTAGTTGCTTTATATTCATTAAATTATCCATCCTATTTTTATATGCCCTTATTATAATCCAAGTTTATTCAATAAAGCCAGTTTCTTAATTTGAAAATTAGCTATATCAATCAAGAAAATGACTTAACCACATAGAAAAACGAATAATAAGATTATGGTTTATCCATCATGTCATCTGCAAATTTCAGATATTCCTCTTTTGTCCAGAACATCATTTCCTTATATTCCTCTGATCCCATTGCTCAGGCTTCCGCGCCGGATTAGAGAGTAAGCGATAAATCTTACTGCATGATTAAAAATAGAGTTTAATTGACCGTGTATTATTATAAGATGAGTAGCAGAATATGGCTGCCCGAATTCATTTTGATAAGATAGCAACTCATTCTGTTCCGCGATAATATCCTTTGTCTCTATTTTCTCCATCTTACATAATTCAAAATAATGAAGTATCGTTGTGCATATCACATAGCTTTTGGATTTTCATGTATTTTCCTTCACCCGTTTTCTTTTGTCTGTTTCATAGATTTTAAAAAAACTATCTAACTGGATCAAGGCGAAATTACCAATGAAGAAGACAAACAATGGCGCTGTAAATATAAGAACTTGACAACTCTCATCACTGGATAAAAGTTTCCTCGAAAACACTTAGCGATTTTCTTATGAGTGAACTAAAAAAGAAAAATAAACATTAAAAACCTTACTGATTTTCGATATCCAGAAGTGGAAAAGGAAGTCAATAAGGTTTTTCTATACTATTTCTTTAGAAATTATTACATCAGTAGGGATCACATGTTGCCAAATCATTGCCAGCACTTAAACAAATTTGTTTGAATCCGGCATAAACACTAGTTTTTTTCAGTCCATAAACTCATTCAAATTCGATCGTTCCCGGCGGCTTGGACGTGATGTCCAGCAGCACGCGATTGACATGAGGCACTTCGTTAACGATCCGACTGGAAATTACACTCAATACGTCAAATGGAATTCGTGCCCAATCCGCGGTCATCCCGTCGATCGAAGTGACCGCCCGGATCGCGATGGCGTAATCATACGTCCGCTGATCGCCCATGACACCCACCGACTTCATATTCGTCAGCGCGGTGAAATACTGCCAGATGTCCCGTTCAAGTCCTGCCTTCGCTATTTCTTCGCGCAAAATCGCATCCGATTCACGAACCATCATTAATTTTTCTTCCGTGATCTCGCCTAAAACACGAATTCCCAATCCCGGCCCCGGGAACGGCTGCCGCCATACCATTTCGTCCGGCAGGCCCAGCTCCTTGCCCAACTGCCGCACTTCATCCTTGAACAACGTGTTCAGCGGTTCGATCAACTGGAACTGCATATCCTTGGGCAGACCGCCGACATTGTGATGCGACTTGATCGTCTGGGCGGTCTGCGTACCACTTTCGATCACATCTGTATACAGCGTACCCTGCGCCAGCCAGTGGATATTCTCACCCTCTGCCAGCTTCTTGACTTCCTCATCAAACGTATAGACAAACTCATTGCCAATGATTTTCCGCTTCTGTTCCGGATCCGATACCCCTTTGAGCTTATCCAGAAATTTCTTCGACGCGTCGATCTTCCTCAGATTCAGCTTCATATTCCGACCGAACGTCTCCATGACACTCTCTGCCTCACCTTTGCGAAGCAGGCCATGATCAATGAACATGCAATACAGCTGCGATCCGATCGCCTTGTGCAATAACGCCGCCACGACAGAGGAATCCACCCCGCCCGATAAGGCCAGCAGAACCTTGTCCGAACCGACCTGAGCGCGGATCTTCTCAATCTGCATGTCGATGTAATTGTGCATTGACCAGTTATTTTGCGCATGGCAGATTTCAAATACAAAGTTTTTCAGCATCTCGTTGCCATATTCGCTGTGCCGCACTTCCGGATGGAATTGTACCGTATATATCCGCTTTTCCGGATTGCTCGTCGAAGCAAATTCACAAGTAGAGCTGGAAGCGTCCTTCACAAACCCCGGAGCCAGCCTGGACACCTGATCGCCATGGCTCATCCAGACGGTCTGCTTCTTTGGCAGCCCCTTGAACAACAGAGAATCCGATTCAATCTCAATCTCAGTCCGCCCATATTCCTTACTGTTGCACGAACGCACGTCGCCGCCGTTCATGAAATGCGTCATCTGCATGCCGTAACAAATTCCCAGAATCGGCAGACCGCTCGTAAAGATTGCCGGATCACATTTGAACGCATTCTCATCATAGACGCTGTTCGGTCCGCCGCTGAAAATAATGCCTTTCACATCCCCCAGGGCCTGGATCTCCGCCAGCGTCATCGTATTGGGATGCAGCTCACTGTAGACGCCGAACTCCCGGATCCGCCGGGCGATCAGCTGGTTATATTGACTGCCGAAATCGAGAACGATAATTTTATCAGCCATCGTGTTGCCTCCTTTGTTTTGGAATTGAAAAGTGAATTAAAATAACGAGTATTCTAATTCACTTTTTCCTTTGTTTATTTTACCATCGAAAGTGGCGGATTACCACAGAAAATGATGGATGAATCAGATGATGAAATACAGGATAAAGACGATATCCAGAATCCAGATAATCGGCCGGACTTCCTTCGCCTTGCCGCTGCCCAGCATCACCGCGCCATAGGTGATAAACCCTAACGCGATACCGTCGGAAATCGAATAGCACAGAATCATCATAATGATCGCCATGAAGCCGGTCGACGCGAAGATGAAGTTATCCCATTCGATGCCGCCCAGCTGCTGCGCCATCAGAATTCCGACGACGATCAGAGCCGGCGCCGTAACCGCGCTGGTCACGACGGAAAGCAGCGGGAAGAAGACAATCGACAACAAGAACAGAACGCCGGTCGTCACCGCGGTTAAGCCCGTCCGTCCGCCTACCTCAACACCCGAGGTCGATTCTACAAACGACGTTACCGTCGAAGTCCCCAAGACAGCGCCCACACAGGTGCCGACGGAGTCCGAAAGCAGTGCTTTTTCAATATTTTCCAGTTCACCTTTTTCATTGACCAACCCTGCCCGGTTTGCCACTGCAACCAGCGTTCCCGCCGTATCAAAGAAGTCAACAAACAGGAAGGAGAAGATGACGACGATGAAATCCTTATGTGAAAACAGTTCGCCGAAGCCGCTCATAAACGCACCCAGCGTCGGCATTTCAAAGTTGAACTGCATGATCGCCGTCGGCAGCTGCGGCATATTCGCTACTCCGCACAATCCCGCGATGACCCCGACCACCGCGGTGCCGATCAAGCCCCAGAACACGGCCGCCGTGACTTTCTTTGCCAACAGGATCAGCGTCAGCGCCAACCCGAAGATCGCAAGCAGAACCACCGGATCCGTCAGTTTTCCCAAAGCGACGAACGTCGATTCATTGGCGACGATGATGCCGGCATTCTTCAAGCCGATAAACGCGATGAAGAAGCCGATGCCCGCGCCGATGGCCAGTTTCAGCTGCTGCGGAATTGCGTTGATGATCATTTTACGCAAGCCTGTGACCGAAATAACGATGAAGATTATTCCAGAAACAAAGACCGCGGCCAGAGCCGCCTGCCAGCTGTAGCCGAACTGCATGCAGACGGTATAAGTGAAGAACGCATTGACGCCCATGCCCGGAGCTAAGGAAACCGGATAGTTCGCCAGCACACCCATCAGAATGGAGGCGATGCCAGACGCAATCGCCGTCGCCAGGAAGACGGACTGTACCGGCATGCCCGTGGCCCCCAGCATACCCGGATTAACCGCCAGAATATACGCCATGGCTAAGAAGGTGGTCAGACCGGCCAATATTTCCGTTTTGACCGTCGTTTTGTGAGAAGACAGCTTAAATAACTTTTCTAACATAATTCCCCTTACTTTCTAAAAAGCTTCGCCGTAAAAGAAAAAGCTTCCCGAGGACAGAAGCATGAAGAAAGGCTTCCATCGTAGAATGACGGTTACGGCCGCCATGTAGAAACTCCTGTGCCCGATCCTCAGGAATATACGGTGAACTTTTACGTTTGTCATTATAGCAGAGGTTCCTGACAGTGACCAGTGTTTTCCTGCGTTTTAACGATTTTCTACGGAAATCAAGAAAGAAAACATTCCGGATTGGAAACAAAATCGAAATCAAAAGGGGAAATGCCATCTCCGGCATCACTTCTGATTGCACTTTCCAAACATGAAGGCTACAATGAAATCAAATCACCGGAAATGATCCATGGTGGTAACCAGGTCATTTCAAGGAAGGAGATCGTTATGAAAAAACACATTATTGTCGAGGTCTGCTGCGGCAGCGTCGACGACTGCCTGCTGGCGGAAAAGCTGGGGGCAGATCGGATCGAATTGAACCACGCGCTGGAGCTGGGTGGCCTGACACCGTCGCTGGGTACATTCCTGGAAGCGAAACGTCGGGTCAGCCTGCCGATCTGCGTGATGATCCGGCCGCGGGGCGCCGGCTTCGATTATACTGAGCCGCAGTTTCAGGCTATGCTGAAGGATGCTGAGATCTTTATGGATCATGGCGCCGACGGTCTGGTTTTCGGCTTTCTGAATGAGGATGGCAGCATTAACGAAGACCGGACCTGTCAAATGGTTAAGGCTGCCCGGGGCAAGGAAGCCATTTTCCACAAAGCTTACGACAGCACAGAAAATATGGAAGACTCGCTGAAGACTCTGATCCGCTGCGGCATCACACGTGTGCTGACCAGCGGCGGCGCAGTCTATCCGAATATCGTGGAAGGCTGCAAAGAATTAGGCCGCCTGCAGGATCTCTATGGCGATCAGATTCAGATTCTGCCTGGGGGCGGAGTGCGGGAATACAATGCCCGGCAGGTTCTCAAGCTCGCGCATACCGGACAAATTCATCTGACAGCCAAAAATACGATGATCGACGAATCCACCGGCCATTATCATACTGCCGGCGATCGCTCCGGGCTGGAATATCTGGCCGTTGGGGAAATGAATCTGAAAAAGATCATGGAACAAATCCGGAGCTTTGACGAAGCAGAGCCAGATCCCCTCGTTACCCTGTTTCCGGGATGATCCCGTTCTTTCTTGGCGTCCCGAAGTTTTCAATACATTGTCATGCATTCCTTATTTGTAAGTTTCACGAAAGAAACTATTTTCATGAATGATGAAATTTTTACAATCAAAGTTGAAAATTGCTTGACAATCTTTACCAACCAGTTTAAACTACTAACCATAAACAGAAACTTGATGGTCCTGATCAAATTCCTGTTTAGATCTAAGTAAAATGAATTTAACCTTATGAACAGTTTCCTCTTTTTCCTCTCTTTCATTTTACTTAACCCGTGGGTCCTGCGCTTCCTTTCGCAGACCCTGATTCCTGGAAAAGTCGGTGGCTCCGACTTTTTTATTTTTAGCCCTGTTTTTCATTTCTTCTGCAGTTTGCAATCCCATTCAACTTCTATGAAAAAAAAGATAAACTTCAATTTCTGAAATTTACCTTTTCTGTTTCCTTTTCTATCTCTTTTCAAATCTGCGGCAAATCCGTCCTGAGTTCACGGCCTCAGCAAGCAGCCGCTTCCCCGTTTCCCGACTGCCGACCTTTGAAAATTCGCTCAATCTCACGCTCAATATGCTTCGTTGTTGCGCGCCATATCAATGATTTGCAGCATCGTCTGCTTATCCATGGCCCCCGGCATATAGCCATATACATTGCCTTCCGTATTGATCAGATACGTCGTCGGCAGTCCGGTCACGCCATAGTTATAATTGACCTGTCCGTCCTCATCAAAGACTGTCGGGAACGTATATCCGTTTTTATTCAGGAAGTCGATGACGCCCTGCTTGTCGGTTTCCCTTCCGCCCGGCTGATTGACGACCAGAATGACCAGATCGTCTGGTAATTCTTCATACAACTCCTGCACCGAAGGCAATTCCGCCTTGCAATAAGTACACCAGGTGGCAAAAAATTGCAGCATCACAATCTTCCCTTTATAGTCTGAAAGCGTATGGGTATTGCCATACTGATCCGTCAAGGTGAAATCATAGGCCGGAATGATCTCGCGGCCGTTTTCATCCACGGACGGGGTCGCCGTCGGCTGCGGTTGGCTGGAAGCCGCCGTTGAGTTCGCCGGCTGTCGGCGCAGTTGTTCGGAAATCGCCCCCACCGCCGGAACGCTCATCCACAGGCCCATCACGATCAACAAAATTCCGCCCAGCTTCATCGCTTTCGGCAGCCAGCTCTTTTTCTTCTGCAGCCAGTTCAGCGCTTCCTCCGTAAATAATCCCAGGATTAAAAATGGAACGACGAAACCCAGACCGTAACAGAAGATCAGCAGCGTGCTGCTGGATGAAGCCGCCGCGGCGACCAGCACTGAGGAAAGCATCGGTCCGATGCAGGGCGTCCACGCAAAGCTGAATAAGAACCCCATCGCGTAAGCCTGAAGCAGGCTGCCGGCCTCTTTTCCAGCCTGCTTCTGTGTAAACCGGAATTCCCGCATCAGAAACGGAATCTGAATCCAGCCTAACTGCACCAGACCAAAGAAAACGATGAGAATCCCGCCCAGCAGCGAGATTAACAACCGGTTCTCATTTAACCAGCCGCTCAATCCCTTCGCCGACATCGCCGCGATGAAGAATACCGTGCAGATGCCGAGCACAAACGCCAGCGTAAAGCCAAAGATATGCAATCGTTTCCGCCAGCCTGTTAAATCCTTTTTCAGCGCATCCTGACTCAGATACGCCATGTAGACAGGTAAAATCGGCAGAACGCAGGGGGAGAAAAACGACAGGAACCCCTCCGTCAGTACAAGCCATGCTTGATTATTCATACATCAAATCCTTTCTTTTACTCTCAATAAAATAAAGGAAAATGCCTTCGCAGCATTTCCCCCTTATTGAACTCTTACTTCATGAAGAAAAAGTAAGCGAATACCAAAATTCCCAAGGCGATCCGATACACGCCGAACGCCTTGAAGTCGTGCTTGCGGATATACCCCATTAAAAAGCGGATCGCAAACACGGAAACGATGAACGCGGCGATCATGCCGACGATCAGCACCGAAGCCGTCGCCAGAGAGAACGCGATTTTCATTTTGATCAGCTTCAGCAGGCTGGCCCCGAACATCACCGGAACCGCCAGGAAGAACGAGAACTCAGCCGCAATCCCGCGCGAGCAGCCCAGCAGCACCGCGCCTAAAATCGTTGCACCGGAACGGGAGGTTCCCGGGATCAAGGCCAAGACCTGGAAAACACCGATTGCCAGCGCCGTCTTGTAGCTCATCTTTTCAAACGAAGTCACGCTTGGGCGGCGATGCCGGCTTTCAATCGCCAGAAACGCCACGCCGTAAATGATTAACATCGAGGCTACCGTGACCGGATTGTAGAAATATGCGTCGATCAGATCGTCGAACAGCACGCCGATGATGCCTGCCGGCACCACCGCGACGATCACTTTCAGCCACAGATCAATCGTACTGCGTTTTTCGTAAGCGTTCTTACGTGGAGAAAACGGATTCAGTTTATGGAAATACAGCAGCAGGACCGCCAGAATGGACCCAAACTGGATGACGACCATAAACATATCGACAAATTCTTTATTCGCGGCCGCATCCGCCAGCACGGTCAGCGGCATCAGCTCATTAACCAGAATCATGTGTCCGGTGCTGCTGATCGGCAGCCATTCGGTAATCCCCTGGACAATCCCCAATAGGATTGCCTTCAACATCTCTATCATCAGATTCACGGAATTCACTCCTTCACTGTTAACATCTTAGCAGACAGTCTTCGTTATTATACCATTGAAATGCCACGGACTCTACCTTTTCCGACGCTTTTCCTGATTTTTTGACCTGAACCGCTTTGCTAGCGGCAATCCAGCTCCATGATATAATCGTCCATAAAATAACCGCCGCCAATCGGCGTTTTTTCTTCCCGCAGTGTGACGAAGCCCCATTTCTGATAAACCGCAATGGAATTTGCGTTGAAGCGGTTGACGGTAAGCTGAATCCGGCCGCTTCCCGCTTTTGCTTCTTCTTTGAGAACCGCCAATACCTTTGACGCCAACCCCAGCCCTCGCGCATCGGCGGCCAGATACAGTTTGCTTAGAAACAGATATTCCGGATTCAATGCCGTCGCAACGTAACCGCAAAGCTGGCCTTGATGGAAAACGCCGCGGTACCGATAACCCTGATTGGCAATCTGCGCCTTCATCGCAGGCAGCGATTGGAAATGTTCGACCATATAATTAACCTGATCCACGCCCAGAATAGATTCATAATGTTCATGCCAGATGATTTCCGCAAGTGCCGCAATTTGTTCCAATAAAGCGGCGTCAGCGTCGCGCAATTCAAATGATTCCATCAAATTTTCCTCTTTTCTTTGATTTTCCACAGCTGTCCGCGGTTACTGCGCCGCTTTTTTCAGCTCATCTTCCCGTTTCTTTTCCAATGTCCGGCGTTCCAGTGCCAATAATGTGCGCTTGATATCCAATCCGCCGCCATAACCAGTCAACGAGCCATCCGCCCCGATTACCCGGTGGCAGGGGATAAAAATCGGAATCGGATTCCGATGATTCGCCATGCCGATCGCCCGCAGCGCTTTCGGCTTGCCAATGCTTTCCGCCTGCTGCTTATAGGTGCGGGTTTCCCCATACGGAATTTCCATCAGCGCCTGCCAGGCGGCTTTCTGAAACGCGGTTCCGTCCGGATGCAGAATCAGCTCAAAAGTTTGCCGCCGGCCTTCCAGATATTCCTGCAGCTGCGTGAACGCCTGCCATAAACAAGCCGTTTCCGCTACTTCACATTCCTCGTCCTCAGGAAACTCCTGTTCAAAATCAACGCGTACAATCCGTTCGTCCTTTTCCTCGATCCGGATCATGCCCAGTGTTGTCCGGCGATAAAAACATGCGCGCATAAGGCTCCTCCCTAACTTTTCAATTCCATTTTTCACCGGCGGCTGCGCTTTGCTTCATCAGCATCCCCGGCCTGTTCTCACTGTATTGCTGTATTCATTTTACTCTCGCTGTGCCGAAAAGAAAAGGCTTGTGCGCAAGCTTCAGCGCCCATCCGTTCAACCTGATCAGACTGAAGCCTTTTCCCTTTAAAATCATTGAGTTTCTGTATCAGCTATGCAAAACAGCTTTGCAGTTAAAAAACTGTCCCGTTTCTTTAAGAAAACGTCTGAAAGCATGGTGCTTCCGGACGTCGTTTTGTTTATTCAGCTGAAATAAACCAGATCCTCTTTTAATTCATCTTCCATCCTCAGCGCCTGAACATGCGGAACGACCAGATTGCGCTGATATTCCTCATCGTATTCGACTTCAATCCGGGCGGTGACGGTAATCCATTCATTCACCGCCAGGTTGACAGGTTTGGCGCACTTGCACAGGTAACCGATTAACGATGTATCCTCCGCGCAGCAGACCATCGCATAACGTCCCATCACAAAAGACCGCTTATCCTTTTCCACATGCACGACTTTTCCCTTAAACCGCACGACCTTGCCGTCATATTTGTATGGATGATCCAGAGCGTCCATGTACCACAGGCCGTAATCGTCATCCTGAATGTCGATCACCTCGGCGTTGAGATCGAAAGGCAGATCATCCTCCGGCAGATCGTTAATTCCGCCGTCGACCGATTCATAAATAATCTGCGCGCCTTTGTTGATGGCTTTGATATTGCTTCGCAGAAAAGACTTCTTCGTATTGGAGTCGCAGCGGTTGATCAGGATCATCTCCGAATGCACCAGCTGATCATACATCAGCGAACGCATATTGTTGACATACATCATAAATGTCTGGGCGTCCACAGTGGAAATGATCTGAACCAGCATCCAGTTGATGGGAAATTCCATATCCAGAAATTCCGTCACGCTCCACATACCGTTAAACTCGATGAATACCTGTTTCGGCCGGTATTCGTGCTCCAGTTTTTCCAGATAATCAGCTGTCAGTTCTTCCTTCTCTTCCACATTCACCAAAACAGAGTGAGTTTGTTTTAAAAAGGGCTTGTCAAATTCCACTTCGCCTTGTTCGCATGCCAGAATCAAGGTTTTTGACCCGTCGTTGAATTCCGGATCGGACAGCGTTTCCTTCATCATGGATGATTTTCCGCTCTCCAGAAAACCGGTAAATAAATATACAGGAACGTCCATAGTTTACCCCTTTACATGAAACAGTCCGGCCAGCTGAGCTTCGTCAAGCTGTGCGCCAATGACGCACAACATACCCGCTACCGCTGCCGCGCCCCGGCGGATTTCGCATTCGCCCGGTACCATATCGAAATGCAGCCAGGTTCCATCTGTGCATGGAACAATCCCCTTCGCGCGCAGAATCGTGCCGGCTGCCGCGCCCTCAGCGATCTGATTTAAAGCCTGCTGCAGCTCGGATTCATCATAGACATGGGCTGTCTGAACACCCCAGCTGGTGAAAACCTCATCCGCATCATGGCCATGATGGTGATGATGGTGATGATGATGGTGATGCCCGCATTCACATTCCTCGTCGTGGTCATGATGATGTCCGCATTCGCATTCCTCATCGTGATCATGGTGATGTCCGCATTCGCATTCCTCGTCGTGATCATGATGATGTCCGCATTCGCATTCCTCGTCGTGATCATGGTGATGTCCGCATTCACATTCCTCATCGTGGTCATGATGATGTCCGCATTCGCATTCCTCATCGTGGTCATGATGATGTCCGCATTCGCATTCCTCGTCGTGATCATGGTGATGCGGCAGACATTCATCTTCCTTCATCAGCTGTTCCATCAGTTCCTTCTGTTCCATCGCTTCCAGAATCTGCGCGCCGCTGATCGCATCCCATGGGGTCGTAATGACGACCGCTTTCGGGTTCTTTTCCCGGATCAGCGCCAGGCATTCCGCCAGTTTTTCTTCACTCAGCTTCTGTGTCCGGCTTAAAACGATCGTGTTGGCGTGTTCGATCTGATTGTTGAAAAACTCGCCGAAATTCTTCATATACATCTTACATTTTGTCGCGTCCGCTACCGTGGTAAAGCTGTGCAGTTCCATTCCTGTTTCTGCCTGAACTCCCTGAACGGCGCCGATGACATCCGACAGTTTACCCACGCCGGACGGTTCAATGATGATCCGATCAGGCTGGAATTGTTCCGCACACTTTTTCAAAGCTTCCGCAAAGTCGCCGACCAGACTGCAGCAGATGCATCCGGAATTCATTTCCTTAATCTCAACCCCAGCTTCCTTTAAGAAGCCGCCGTCGATGCCAATCTCGCCAAATTCATTTTCAATCAGCACGGTTTTCTCTTTTGGGAAACCTTCCTGCAAGAGTTTTTTTATCAGCGTTGTTTTTCCGGCGCCGAGAAATCCTGAAATAATATCAATTTGTGTCACGATTTATCCTTCTTTCCTTTTTTATCCGCAGATCCGCGATCTTTGATTCAGCCGAAACTTTCGTTAGGATCCGACTGGTCTGTGTTCCTTATTTTAGCACTTTCCGCTTGGAAATGACAGGCTTCTGCCTGCTCAGTTTCCATTGTTGACCAAATTTTCCTTCCTCATCCGTCTATGCTATACTTAATTTAAATAAGAAAGAGGTGGCAATGATGAAAATCCGATGTGAACATTGCGGCGGCGACCTCACAAAAACGGTCAGGACTGCTTTCGCCCGCTCGCCCGCTATGACGCCGGACCGATTGAATGTCCTGATTGCCATGCGCTGCAATCGCGCCGCCTGACGCAGGTTGACTTTTTAATTGATCTGGGGGTCATGCTGAGCTTACTTCTGGCTCTGGTTTTACTCCTGCCTGTTTTTGTCGGGATCCGGACCGAACTTCGCTCATTCCTAAACCTTCTGTTTCTGGGCAGCGGCATTCTGTTTCTGGATCAATTCCGGTTTCTGCTGTACCGCGTTTCACCAACGACTTCCAAACCTTTATCGGCACAGGAACAATGCAATGTAAAAAACCGAGCCAACGGACTGCAGCTGATCTGCTTCGGCGGGTTGATTCTAACGTTAATCTATTTCAACACGCGTTCGTCAGTAATTTTAGTTTTAACCGTCAGCCTGATCGTTGTCGTTTTCCGTCTGCTTCTTCTGCGCTTTTACTGAAGCTTTCCCCTTCTGAATTCTTAACTTCCCCTTCAGCGCCTCCTTAAAGCCTTGCTCCCCCCCTTCATTTCCCGGACTTGTCCGCCCGTTTTCCACTATGCTTCAGTCCTGATTTTACGCTATATTCGCACCTCAGAATATGGTACAATAAGATAAGGTGATATTCATGAAAATTAACTGTGAAAGCTGTGGAAAACCAATTACATCTCAGGTTAATTCCCGCTTTGAACAATTCGAACCCGGCCGTGTCGTCTGCCCGCATTGCGGTCATAAACAAAAGCGTTATATCAGCGAAGCGGATCTGTTGATCTATTTCTGCTTCAGCGCCGTTCTGTATTCGATCGTGCTGGTCTTCATCTTCTTCTTATTAAATTGGAAGATGCAGGTCTGGATTCTGATCCTGGCGGTCGGCCTGTTTGTCGCCACCTATTTTGCGATGAAATATGGCAGTGCGATGTTGTATGAAAAAGCTTATTTCAAAGCGGACATCAAAAATAAAGTCATTCAGGAGGACGTCAACACCGTGCGCAAACGCCTCAAAACGCAATTCATTCTGTTTATGCTGGTGGCGTTCATGTTCGGTACTCAGCCGGAATTCATCCCCTTCTTCTTCATCCTGATCACCGCCTTCCTCATGCTGACCGTAATTAAAGTTCGCTTAGCGATACGCAATGAAAGAGCCCAGAAGTAATTCCGGACTCTTTTTTATTTGATATTGAATTTAGCGACTGAATCTCAGCTTATTTCTTCGCTGTATATTTGCGGATATCCAGCGCCACCGCCACGATAATAACGATGCCCTGCACGATGAACTGATACGACGTATCAATCCGCAGATACTGCATCGACGTCTTCAATAATTCAAAGACAAGGACGCCTAACAGAATTCCGGAAACCTTGCCGACGCCGCCGTTGGTGGAAACACCGCCGATCGTACAAGCGGCGATCGCTTCCAGTTCATAGCCCAAGCCGAGGTTGACCGAAGCGCCGCCGGACTTCGCCGCTAACAGGAAGCCTGCCAGACCATACATCAGCCCCGCCAGCGTATAGATTTTCAGTTTGGAACGGTTGACGTTCACGCCGGAAACTTCCGCCGCGTTTTCATTGCCGCCGATCGCATACATGTATTTGCCATAGCGGGTCTTGTTATAAAGAAACCAGAAGATCAGACCTGCGGCGATCGCGATCAAGAATAACCATTTAAAGCTGAACTTCCCGACCGTAAACATGGCGTTGGTCGCCACGCCGGTGAAATCTGAACGCAGACCGCCGATCGGATCCGCGCCCGAATAAACAAGGTTAATGCCATAAACGATCGTCTGCATGCCCAGCGTCGCCAGAAACGGCGGAACTTTCAGATACGCGACGACGCAGCCATTAAGCAGACCGAAGAACGCCGTGATCAACATGACGATCAACAGGACGACGACTAACGGCATCTGCGGCAGATTCGCAAAGAATTTCGCAGTATAATCCGGACGCTGCAGCAGCGTACAGGCGATAACGCCGCCGAAACCGACCATTCGGCCAGCCGACAGGTCCGTGCCCTTGGTGATCAGACAGCCGCTGACGCCCAGCGCGATGATGAACCGCGGTGTAACATTGGTGATAATATTGCTGTAATTCGGGCCGCTGAAGAATCCCTTGCGGGTAAAGCCGACAAAGAGAACCAACAGGACCAGGAGTATGACAATCGCATTATTGCTTAGAAAATCGGTGACTTTTTTCTTATTGAATTCCATAACAGTCCCTCTCCTTACATATATTTAGTCGCCAGACTCATGATTTCCTCCTGAGTCGTGGTTTTACTGTCAACGAAACCGGTGACGCGGCCTTCGCACATGACCATGATCCGGTCGCTCATACCGATCAGTTCCGGCATTTCGCTGGAGATCATGATTATTGATTTCCCCTGTTTGGCCAGATCGGCGATGATCGTATAAATTTCATACTTCGCGCCGACGTCGATGCCGCGGGTTGGTTCGTCCAGGATCAGGATTTCCGGGTCATTGGCAAGCCAGCGGGCGATGATGACTTTCTGCTGGTTGCCGCCCGACAGCGACTGAATCTGGGTTTTCGTGCTCGGCGTTTTAATGCTCATCTTGTCAATGTTATCCTTGACCAGACTTTCCAACTTTTTATTGTTCAGGACGACGCCGTAATCAATATACTTATCCAGCGAAGCGACGCCAACATTGTCGGAAATCGACAGGACGCCGAAGATTCCGGTCGCCCGGCGATCCTCCGTCAGCAGCGCGATACCCTTTTTAATCGCGTCCCGCGGATGATGAATCTTGATCGTTTCGCCCTTATAAGTAACCGTGCCTTTTTCAATATGCCGCACGCCGAACAGACCTTCCATCAGCTCGGTCCGCTGCGCGCCGACCAGACCGCCGATGCCCAGAATTTCGCCTTTCTTTAATTCAAAGGTCACGTCGCGGAAGCTGCGTGAGTCAATCGAAGTAAAGTTTTCCACCTTCAGGACGACTTCGCCCGGTTCGTTAAACCGCGGCGGGAACCGGTTGGTCAGTTCGCGGCCGACCATCCGCTGTATGATCAGATCCGTCGTCAGCTCATTCGCCGGCCAGGTGCCGACATAAGTGCCATCGCGCATGATCGTCACTTCATCGGAGATTTTCAGAATTTCTTCCATCTTATGAGAAATATAAATAATCGATACGCCCTTAGAACGGAGCTTATTAATGATATCGAACAATCCCTCGACCTCATTTTCGGTCAGCGACGATGTCGGTTCGTCCATGATGACGATCTTGGCGTTGACGGAAACCGCTTTGGCAATTTCAACCGACTGCATCTGCGAAACGGACAATGTTCCCAATTTCACCTTCGGATTGAAGTCCAGGTTGACTTCTTTCAGCAGCTCTTCGGTTTCCTTATACATCCGCGCGTGATCCACCACCTGCATCGGCCCGAACTTTTTCATCGGATAGCGGCCGCAGAAAATATTCTCGGCGATGCTGCGGTCCGGAATCGGCTGCAGTTCCTGATGAACCATCGCGATGCCTCGATGCAGCGCGTCGTTGGTATCCTTGATATCCACTTCTTCATCGTTGAAAATAACCTGTCCTTCATCCTTTTTGTAGATGCCGAACAGACATTTCATCAGCGTGGATTTCCCGGCGCCGTTTTCACCCATTAATGCGTGCACGGTTCCCGGCCGGACATTCAGACAGACATGATCGAGCGCTTTGACGCCAGGGAAGCTTTTACTTATATTTTTCATCTGTAAAATATAATCGCTCATTCGTAAATCCCCTTCCTCTTAATAATCCAGAAAAATTAAGTGTGCGCGGAGGCACACTTAATTTTCGGATTCTTTCTGCTTATTTGTATTCTGCTACGTTTTCCGGAGTAACCTTAATGTAGTCAATCCAGTAGTAAGCGTCCAGCTTTTCGCCATTGATCGCCTGGACTGTGCAGTCAACCGCTTTGTGTGACTGATTGATGTGGTCATTTAGAACGGTGCCGGTCATGCCGCCGGTAGAAACTAAATCCATCGCTTCTGCCAGAGCGTCAACCCCAACCAGATAGATGTCTTCGCCGACCTTACGGCCTGCCGCGGTGATCGCCTGCGCTGCGCCTAACGCCATTGCGTCGTTGTTGCAGAAGACAGCTTCGATCTTATCGCCGTACTGTGTTAAAGCGTTCGCTACGATTTCCTGGCCCTTCGCCTGATCCCAATCGCCGCGCTGTTCGTCTAATTTTTCAACTTTCAGGCCGGAGACTTCCTGATACTGGGAAATGGAGAATTCCGTGCGGTATTTCGCATCAACGTTTTCCGGATCGCCGACAACCATGACATACTGTAAGACGCCGTCGCCGTTCAGGTCGCCCTTGTTCGGCAGATCCGCGATCAGTTCGCCCTGGAATTTACCGGACTGACGAGCGTCAGCGCCGACATACGTGATCATCCCCGGATCCTTCTTCATATCTTCTTCACTTGGTTCACGGTTGATGAAGATACAAGGCTTGTTCGCCGCTTCGCACTTGTCGATAACAGTGGCTGCGGATGTCGCCTGGACTAAGTTAATGATCAGCGCGTCATAGTCCTGCGCGATGAAGTTGTCAATCTGGTTGGTCTGTTCAGCCATGTCGCCTTTGCCATCCTGAATCGTAACTTTGTATTCAACTTCGTCCGTATTCAGCGTCTTGAAATAGCTTTCGATTTCCTTACGGTAAAGCGTCATGAAGTTATCGTCGAATTTGTAGATGGAAACACCGACATTATAAACCTTCTTGTCGGTACCGGCTGCGCCGTCATCCGCCGGCTTGTCATTATTTCCGCCGCCGTTGTTGGAGCATGCAGCAAGGGATAATACCATCAATGCTGATGCAAGAAAAGCAAATAGTTTTTTCATCTTTTTCCCTCCGTATAGCTTCTGTATACGCTTACATTCTATGACGGTTCAAGTGCCGGTGTCAACAAACTGAGATAAACTTTGAGGTGGTTTTAACTAGTTTTAGTAAACTTCATTTTGTGAAAATATTGAATTTATGGCTTAAAAATGGCTGATTCAATGTGTTTTTACCAATTTTTACCTGATGTAAACAAAATGTAAGCGTTATCACTTTTAGTAAAACTTCGAGTTCTGATCAGCTGATTTAGTAAATTATTTTGACTTGTTCACTTAAATTCGTTAGAGTAAGTAAGAGAGAGAGTTGATAATTATGTCTACGATCAAAGAAATCGCGCAGCAGGCGGGTGTCTCCGCCGCCACCGTTTCGCGGATCCTCAATTATGATCCGACGTTGAAGGTCGCGGAACAAACACGCCAGCGGGTATTCGACGAAGCCAAGAAACAAAATTATATCAAACGGAAAATCAAAACGAAAAATAATTATAATCCGATCCGCATTGGCATCGTGCAGTGGTATTCCATCGAAAAGGAATTAAACGATCCGTTTTACCTCTCAATCCGCATCGGTGCCGAAAGTTATTTGAATCAGAACAATATCGAAATGATCCGCTCTTTCCGCGGGGATCCTGATTTTTTAAGCAAGCTTTCCATGCTCGATGGTCTGATTTGCATCGGCAAGTTTTCGTCTCAGGAAATCAGCGAATTCCGCAAGCTGACTGACAAAGTCATCTTCGTCGATCTGTTCATGCCGAAAATCTTTGTCAATACGATCGTCATGGACTTTCGCACCGCAGTCTATGAGGGATTGGAGTACCTCGCCAGTCTGGGGCATTCCCGGATCGGTTTTCTGGGCGGCATCGAACATACAACCGACGGCGAGATCTACTTTGAACAACGCTATCACTACTATCAGGAATTCTGCCGGCAAAAAGGCTGGGACAACAGCCGTTTCGTCCGCCGGGATCAGTTTACTGTGGAATCCGGCTATGCGCTGATGCAGGATCTGATCCAGGCACATACGGTGCCGACGGCGTTATTCTGCGCCAGCGATGCGGTCGCCATGGGCGCGCTGCGGGCTCTGCATGAAAATAATTACCGCGTGCCGGAGGATATCTCGATTCTTGGCTTCAATAACAATCAAAATACGGCCTATACCAATCCGCCGCTGACGACGATCTACGCGCCGGCTCGTCAGATGGGCGAACTGGCCGCGCAGTTTATCACGCAGTTCGCGGCGAAAGATAAAGTCTATCCGATGCAGATCATGCTTCCTTGCTCGCTCATCCTGCGTCAATCCTGCACGCAGCCGCGCTCAAAGAAATAACGGCCGGCCCCCTAAACAAACAACCCTCTGCAATTCAGCGAATTCAGCCAGAACGCTTTTGTCAGGTTAACCGGCGATCAATTTCAGCCTGCGCTCCTTGGAAGAATTTAAACAAAGCGGCGATCAGGAAAAAGCTGCGCGCCCTTTAAAAAGACAAGGCCAGCCAGAACACTCGTTAATTTCCAGCCTGAAGCGAATTCCTGAAGTCAGATCGCTTCCTCCTTTCTCTTCTGTTTCCACAGCTGAAGGCTTGATCAAGATTGCTTCGCTCAGGCATCTTCATTGCCTCGCGGTGCTGTAAAAATGTTCTGCCTTAAACAGCTTTCCTGGGAGAATGGCGATCTTCGAAGGATTCAAGACCTGCGTTCTTTCTTTTAATTCTGGTATTCCATTCCTCGCTGCGCTATCACAATCGAGGCCATATACACCATACAGTCCCGCATTTCATGCTTCCTGCGGATGTCCTGGAGAAAGTATTCAAAACTGAATAACTCTTCTTCTCTTTCTTTTCATTGCATAACTAAAAAGAGGGGAACTCAGCGCTTTGAAGCGCTTTGGCAGCCTAAAGCTCTAAAGAGCTTCCTATTGTTCATGCCATTGAAAGATACTTTCTAATAAAATGAAAATCCGGAGTTTCTGCAATCCGGATTTTTTTATCGTATCGTCTGCGTTGCAGCCGCTGCTTTTCTTAATCTGAACATCCCGGCTGGTCATTTTTTGAATTGTTTTTTTCCAGCACGGCGTACAGTTGATCAACCTCAAAGGGCTTCGGCAAAAAGTCGTTCATGCCTGCCGCCTGAGCACGATCGCGATCTTCCTGGAAGGTGTTCGCCGTCATCGCGATAATAAATACGCTCTGTGCGTCGCTCCGCGGCAATTCCCGCAGCCGTCGGGCTGCCGTTAAACCATCCATCACCGGCATATTGATATCCATCAGGATCAGATCATAATACCCTTCCTCATGGCCTGTAAACAAGTCCAGAGCGACCTGTCCATTCTCTGCCCGATCCACCTGAATTTTCCGGCGTTCCAATAACTCGATCGCGATCTCGGCATTGATGTCGTTGTCCTCGACCAGTAAAATCCGCAGACCTTCCAGCTTGGCCTGCTGCGCAGCAGAATGTTTCGGTTTATTCAATTCCGTTTCTTCACTGAGCGGCAGCTCGATCGTAAAGTAGAAATTGGAACCCTTCCCGACTTCGCTGCGCACTTCCAGCTCGCCCCCCATCAGCTGCACTAAACTGCGGCTGATCGCCAGTCCCAAGCCAGTTCCCGGGGTGTGCTGATCCCGATTTCCACCTTGTTCAAAAGA
This sequence comes from Holdemania sp. 1001095H_141210_F2, assembly GCF_015558105.1. Lineage (NCBI taxonomy): Bacteria > Bacillati > Bacillota > Erysipelotrichia > Erysipelotrichales > Erysipelotrichaceae > Holdemania > Holdemania sp. 1001095H_141210_F2. The sequence goes on along the minus strand of NZ_JADNPO010000007.1, from coordinate 107,488 downwards.
CAGGAAAATCTTCTTCAAGTCCGTCTCGTCAATGCCGATCCCGGTATCCTGAACGCTGAAAAACAGCGCTGCCCGACCTTCCTGCCCCGCGGATTCACGAACGCTCAGCGTAATTGCGCCTTGCTTTGTGAACTTGCACGCATTGGACAACAGGTTGGTTAAGACCTGAGATATCCGCATGGCATCGCCGCTGAAACAAACATGCTTCAACTGTATGTCAAAAGTCAGTGAGTTGCCATGGATCTGCGCCTGCATTTCGAAGATATCCTGCATGTGATCCAGCAGCGCTCCCAATTCAAACGGCTGCGACAGGATCTGCATTTTTTCATTTTCAATTTTTGACATGTCCAGCGTGTCATTCAGCAAGGTCAATAGAAACTGCGACGACGTTTCAATTTTTTTCAGATTTTCTTTTAGCGCCGGCGTCGCCTCCTGAGACATCAGCGCCAAATGCGTCAGACCGATGATGGCGTTCATCGGCGTACGAATTTCATGCGACATCCGGGAAAGAAAATCCGATTTGGCCTGACTGGTTTCCATCGCTTTTTCCAACTGCAGCCGCATCATCCGGGTTTTGAGCTGAATCCGATAATAAATCAGCACGCACAAAGCAATCAGAGCGATCAGACCGGCACAGAACAAAACCGCCATCATTGGATTGGAATAAATCAACGATTCCAACGTCGCCGCGCTCTGGCGGACCTTTAACAAATTCTCAGAAATCAGGGTTTCGCTTTCCGTCGCTGAAAAATTATGAATCGACTTGCTGAAGATGGAATAAAGCAGCACATTCGGCGGCAAAGGCAGAGCGAAAGCGATTTCCTCCTGAACATTGTTCATTGTGATCAGATTCAGATTGGCATAGTATCTGCGTGAATAAAGATCCTCGACAAACGAGGCCGGCAGCCGCACGTAATCCGCTTTTCCATGATTGACGGCATCCAGGCATTTTTCATAAGAGTCATAATAAAGAATCTCGTCGTCCGCCTGCAAAGGCATTCCGGTCAATCCGAAAGGCACGGCCATGCGCATCGGCTGAGAAGCGCCGGTCTGCTTGTTCATCAGCACGACCTGATCCAGCTTTGCATAAGCCGGGGTTCGCGTCCAGCCTGTTTGATCAGCGGCCTGATCATTGTCCAGATAAGCGCCGATCAGATCCGCTTCTCCCGCTTTTACTTTTTCCGCCAGTTCCGCATACGTCTGAGCATACACATATTCAAATTGCAGCGAGGTGCGTTGCCGGATGAGTTCAAGACAAGCCGGAACGATTCCGCGGTTTTCTCCGTTTTCCTCATAAAACAAAGGATAGTTATTCTTCAGAACCGCCACCCGCAGCGTCGGCGACTGACTTAAATAAGCTTTTTCCTCACTTGTAAAATCAATGGCGTTGGCATAATCCGCCGTAAAATATTTCTCATACAGTTTGTCGGCAAAGTTGGGGTCCGCGGAATAAATCGCATTCATCGCCTCGTTGAGCTGTTCGCACAGATCAGGCCGGCTCAGCGTGGTGACCATATAGTAGGAATCGGCTTCAAAGCGGGCCGCAACATTGTAATTTTCTTTCAGATAAACGTCGCTGCCCAAAAGCAAATCGGCTTCTTTCGTTTCCAGGCACTGCGTATAGGTCTTTGCGTCTTCAAAATAAACCAGCTCGCATTGCAGATTATTAAAATTCAGGAATTTCTGCAGCCGCTCGATTTTGCTTGTCGCTTTACGCAAAACGCCGATTCGTTTTCCATTGAGCGTCGTATAGTCAAAACTCTTGATCGACGTATCGCTTTGCGGATAAATCAGTAAATTATAGTTGGAGCCCATCACGTATTCAGGATAGTTAAACATTTTTTCATAGCCGTCATAGTAATACATGCCGCCCATGATATCATTTTCCCCGGCGATGAACGAGCTGAGCAGCGTATCAGGATCGCCCGTAATGAATTCATATTGCCAACCGGTATATTTAGCGATTTCATGCAGCCAGTCATAAACCAGACCGCCATAAGTGCCGTCTTCATAAACCTCGTTTAATCCCGGACTGATCGGAAATGATACTTTCAATACTTCGCCTTCTGGATTTTCGCCGGCCTGACTGCCCTCCGCAGCCTCCGCCTGAATGCTCAGCGGCGTCCAGCTTAAGCCGCTTAACGTCAGAGCGAGGATTCCCAAAACAAATAATTTCCGCCAATTTCGCATAATTTTCTCCTCTTGCATCCTCTGCCTTCAATCAAACGGTTTTCCGCATGGTCCTATTTAACCCTTATTTTATGCCATTCCCGATCAATTTGAAATAGCAAAAGCGACTTTCAATTCTATTTCATGAGTAAAATTACCAAAGACGCTGCCTTTTCTGTCCTGCCGCTGGCGAAGATGCAAAAAAGCAAACATACTTTGCGAAGCGCTGCCGCTGCGCAAAGTTCAGTATTTTTTCTCTTTGTTCGCTGTTAAACCAATTTCCGTATTCCGAATAATCTTGATTATTTCTGAGAAAAGCGTTCTTTTATGGCATCGGCGTCTTATTTCCTCACGATCTGCGAGGAAAGTCCATCCTGAAAATGGATTTGTATTCTCCAATCCTTAAGCAAGAATGGGAAATAAAAAAACAGCGGATTGCCGGCGCTGTTTGTTGAGCTTTGGGCAATCCGCTTCCTGTTATTGAATTTTAAATTTCCTTGAAACGGCGTAAGAGGTCCTTCGTGGCTCATCTTTTCCGCAAGGTGCTGCGCAGAGCGTTATAAAGTTGATCCACTTCAAAAGGTTTCGGCAGAAAATCATCCATGCCCGCCTGCACCGCCGCTTCCCGATCTTCCTGGAATGTATTGGCCGTCATCGCAAAAATCAACACGGAACGGGCATCTTCCCGATCCAGCCCGCGCAGTTCGCGAACCGCCGTCATCCCGTCTTTCACCGGCATGTTGACATCCATTAAAATCAGATCGAAATATCCCTGCGGCCGGGCCTGAAACAGATCAAGCGCCTGCTGCCCGTTTTCCGCCCGTTCCACGATCACATTTTTCAATTCCAGCAGCTGGATCGTGATCTCGGCGTTAATGTCGTTATCTTCCGCCAGAAGGATCCGCATCCCATCCAGATCCAGTTCCGTTTCCGGGACTTCCGGCTCGCAAACCTGCGGCGCTTCGCTCAGCGGCAGCTTGATTGTAAAGTAAAAGTCAGAACCTGCGCCCAGCTTACTGTTCACTTTCAATTCGCCGCCCATCAGCTGAACGAGACTGCGGCTGATCGCCAGACCCAATCCGGTTCCCGGCGTCTGTTGATTGCGGTTGTCCGCCTGTTCAAATGACAGAAAAATCTTCTCCTGCTCAGCCTTGCCGATGCCGATGCCCGTATCCTTTACGCTGAAATACAGCTCGCCGGACTGATCGGTCAGCCGTTTCTCGGCAACGCTCAGCTTGATCCGTCCCCGCTCAGTATATTTGCAGGCATTCGATAACAGATTGGTCAGGATCTGACTTAACCGCAGTTCGTCGCCGATAAACCAGGTATCTTCCAAAGCGATGTCAAATTCCAGTTGATTGCCTTTCTCCCGGGCCTGCATTTCAAAGATATCCTGCATCTGCTTTAAGATCCGTGACAGATCCAGCGGCCGGGCCTCGATTTTCATCTTCTGATTTTCGATTTTCGACATATCCAGCGTATCATTCAGCAGCGAAAGCAGAAATTGAGAGGACGCATCAATTTTCGTCAGCTTTTCCTCAATCGCCGGCGTCGCCTCGCCGGAAAGCAGCGCGAGGTTCGTCAAACCGATAATCGCATTCATCGGCGTGCGGATCTCATGCGACATCCGCGAGAGGAAATCCGACTTCGCCCGGCCGGTTTCAACCGCTTTTTCCAGCTGCAGCCGCATCATCCGGGTCTTCATCTGCGAGCGGTAATAAACCAGCAGCGCCGCAAAGATCAGGCCGATCCCCCCGACGCATACGCTCAGCATCATCAGCGGATTTGAATACAGCAGCGATTTGATCGTCACTGCGCTCTTTCGAATCTGAAGCAGGTTCTGCGACACCAGACATTCTTTTTCCATTTGTGAGAAATTATGAATAGCCTTGCTGAAGATCGAGTAAAGCAGCACATCGGCAGGCTGCGGCATCGCCAGCGTCACTTCCTCATGATCGTTGTTGAGCGTGATCAGGTTGATATTGGCATAATAATCACGGGAGTAAAAATCCTCCGCAAAGGCAGCCGGCATCCGCACATAATCTGCCCGGCCTTCATTGACCGCCCGAATGCAGTCCAGATAAGTCTTATAAAAGCGAATCTTATCCTCCGGCTGAGTCGGCTTCATCGTGATGCCTTCCGGCACAGCCATCGTCATACTGGCCGAAGCTGAGGTGCGCTTATTCATCAGCACGACCAGATCCAGTCGGGCATAGCTCGGAGTCCGCGTCCAGCCGGACTGATCGGCAGCCTGGTCGTCGTTGAGATACATGCCGATCAAATCCGCCTTTCCTTCACGGACCAGCGTTTCCAGTTCTGTCATCGTTTCGCCGTATACATATTCGAAATTCAAATTTGTCCGCTGCGTGATCAGCTGAAGACAGGAGGGCAGAATGCCCTTGAGCTGACCGCCCTCCTGATACAACAGCGGATAGTTTTCTTTCAGCGCCGCGACCCGCAGGGTTGGCGACTGGGCAAGGTAAGCTTTTTCCTCCGCTGTAAAATCAATCCTGTTCACGTAATCCTGCGGAAAATATTTTTGATACAATTCGTCCGCAAAGTTGGGATTCGCTGAATAAATCGCATTCATGGCCGCGGAGAGCTGCTCGCACAAATCCGGCCGGTTAAGCGAAGTCACCAGATAATAAGGATCGGCTTCAAATTTTGCGGCAACATTATAATCTTCTTCCAGATAAACGTCGTTGCCCAGCATCAGATCCACTTCCTGATTGTCCAGACAATTAACATAAGCCTGCGCGTCGGAATAATAGACCAGTTCACAATCCAGTTTGTTGAACGACAGAAATTTGTTCAGCCGCTCGATTTTAGCCGTCGCCCTGCTGAAAACGCCGATCTTCTTGCCGTTGAGCGTGGAATAATCAAAGCTCTTGATCGTCGAATCGCTTTGCGGATAAATCAGCAAGTTATAATTGGAGCCCATGATGTATTCCGGGTAGCAGTACAAATCACGAATTCCCTCGATTTTATACATGCCGCCCATCAGATCATACTCGCCATCCGCCATGCCTTTTAAAAGATCGTTGGCAGAACCGGTGATGAATTCGTATTTCCATCCGGTATACTTGGCAATTTCATGCAGCCAGTCATACACCGCCCCGCCATAGGTGCCGTCTTCATAAATTTCACTGATCCCGGTGTTTTCAGGGAAAGCAACTTTTAATACTTCCCCATCGTCTTCTGAGGACTGGGCTTTGGCCGCTGAGGGAACAAAACAAAACACCGTCAGGAAGACGACGGCGAACAAACAGCTTATTTTCTTTAACCTTGAAATCATACGCAACCTCCGGCTGAAATTCAGCGTTTAAACCTGAGCTGCGGAGTGGTCCGGCAGCTCTGCCGACGGTTATATTTTAGAGCATTCCTAACGATTTGAAAACACAAAATTTCCGGCTTACTTCTTTCTGCCTGAATTTACGTTTTTTCCACAGGAAAATAATACGATTCCCTTCTGAAGGGCAGTTTTTCACAACTTCGGCTGCGTTTTAGCGGAAAAGACTTCGCCTGAATTCTGCCCGTTTTCCCGCTTTGTGTTCCGCAAAGTTCAGACTTTCCTGATCACTGCTTCATTCAGGCGTCATGGTTCCGTCCTGTTCGTTTCGCGAAGCGTGAATTTCTCTGAAAGTCCTTGCCTGCGGTTTGAATTTGTTTGTTTTTTCAGCTTTTGCATCAGCGCTTTATCAATTTCAAATCCGAACAGCCTGCTTCCTTGCGAAAAAAAGAATGGCGCAGGAAAAAAAATGCTGCGGAATTCCGCAGCTTCTTACTTGCGGCAAGGCAGAATTTCTCCTGCAAAGAAACAGGCTGAGACAAAGCGTTGTTATCATGCTTTGTCCAGCCTGTCTTTTTTCTCTTTGCCCAAATTAGAATAAGAATTCTTACGCAGCGTAAGGCGCCTGTTTCAGGGCCGCAGGCCGGAGCCGCCCTGCAGCGTGATCGTTTCGCCGCTGATATAGGAAGCATCCTCGCTTGCCAGAAAGACGCATGTCCTGCCGATATCTTTCTCCGCATCGCCGAACCGGCCTAACGGAACTCCCTTGATCGTTTTGGCATAGACATCCGGATATTCTTCTTTCCATTTCCGCAGCTGTTCCGTTTCCACCAGCGGACAAACGACATTGACATTGATGCCGAATTCGCCCCATTCAGTCGCCGCTACCCGCGATAAACCGCGGATGCCTTCTTTTGCCGCGGCATAGGAAGCTTGCCCCAAACGGCCGGCCAGACCTGCGCCGGAAGCAAAATTAATCACACTGCCTCGCGTTTCCTTCAAATAAGGGAATGCCGCACGCATCATGAAGAAAGTCGCGTACAAACCCGAATTAATCGCCAAATCGAAATCCTCCCGGGTATGATCCGCAAGCATGACGCCGGATTTGGAAGCCTGAGCATTGTTGATCAGCACATCCAGCCGGCCTGTCATTTCGATCGCTTTGGCGACAACCTTCGCCGCTGTTTCCTCCTGCCCCAGATCGCCCGCAACATAACCGACGCGGATACCATAAGCCGATTCCAGCTTTTCCCTGGCGCTGAGCAGCGCGGATTCCTGACGGCCGGTAATGACAATATCGGCTCCCTCCTTCGCAAAAGCTGTTGCAACGCCGAAGCCGATGCCTTTTCCTCCGCCGGTGATGATGACGGTTTTAGATTTCATTCTCATCGAAATTCTCCTTCTGTTGTTTTTCTATTCTGTTTTAAATAACTCGTTTTCCAAGCGCGTCAGATTTTTTCAAACGCGGAAGCCGGAGCACTGCAAATCGGGCAGATAAAATCCGGCGGCAGAATTTCGCCTTCATAGACATAGCCGCACAACAAGCAGCGCCATCCTCCGGTTTTCTTTGGTTCTTCCTGATAGCTCGGCGCATTCTTCGGCGTCTTGCCGTTTTTGACCTGATGATAATATTCGTAAGTCATAACCGGTTGGTTATCCAGGACTTCACAGCCGATCACTTCGGCAATAAACATGACGTGCGTTCCCAGATCCACCGTTTTTACAACTTTGCAGGAAAAGCGGGAAGCGGCGTTTTCTTTCACAAATGGCAGGCCCTGTTCGTCGATACCGCAATCCAGCCCGGCGAACTTATCGGTATCGCGGCTGCAGTGAAAACCGAACCGGCCGATCAATTCCATCCCGGCGCTCTGTTCCAGAACGGAAACCGCAAACTTTCCGCTCTTTTCGATCATTTGTTCCGTCGCGTTGTTTTTATTCAAAGTTACGCTGACCTGCGCCGGCGAACTGGTCACCTGATTGAATGTATTTGCGATACAGCCAGCCTGTTTGCCTTCGCTTTCAGTGCTGATGATATATAAACCATAGCTGAGCTTGAAAAATGCTTTCGGATCCATTGTTCTCCTCCTTAATTGATAATGATTATCACTTTCTATTAGTATTATCTTCCAATAAGTTCTGTTTGTCAACTACTTTAAATTCAATTTCGTCATGGAATTCCGATGTTCGATTATCCAAACAGAATCTGGATGTCTTCGCTTTTGTTATCGCCGATGATTCCGGTTTTAAACCCAATCCGGCTGGAAAACAAATTCTCCCGGAGTCGGAGGGCCACAAGAAAAGCAGAACGCTTCTCTGTCATTCTGCTTCTGCTTCCTTAATCTATGATTCCACATTGAGGCCGGATTGACTGCGGCTCCTCCCTGACTGACTTGAACAATTTCTCCCGAATAGATCACGTCCGCTCCCTCGTCAACGGTTTACAGTGCGGTACCCTTTTCAGGGATTGAGAAACGGCTGACGTCGACGCCTTCCCGCTGCAACAGGAAAATTTTTTTATCCAGCCCGCCGGCATATCCCGTCAGACTTCCGTGAGTGCCGACAACCCGATGACAAGGGATGATGATCGAAATCGGATTGTGCCCGACCGCGCCCCCGACCGCCTGAGCCGACATCGACGCCAAGCCGAACTGCCGGGCCAGCTTCCCGGCGATTTTCCCATACGTCGTGACCTGACCATAGGGAATTTCACACAAGCTTTTCCACACCGCCTGCCGGAATTTACTTCCCCGGGGCGCCAGTCTTAATTCGCTGATCGCGGGTTGTTCCCCCGCAAAATAACGGTCGAGCCAGGCTGACGTCTGAATGAAGACGGCACGGTCAGCTTGTTCCTGCGCCGCTTCCCGCAGCGTACTGCGATAATATTTCTGGCCTTCCAGCCACAACCCGATCAGCTGATTCTCATTCTCTGCCAGAAGCAGATCGCCGAGCGGGGAAGCGTAATGCGTCGTATAAATCATCGTGAGCCTCCTTTTCAAACCTCTTTCTTATCCTAGCCAATGACAGAATGAACGTCGTTCATTCCTGCACCCGCACCAGCGATTTGCGTTTTACGGGTTTGGACTGAACCGGTTTCGGCGCGTAATCCTTCATGCCTTCCACCGCTCCGCCCGCAATCACCCACAAATACAGACTGGCTACGCTGCCGTACGGACTGAACCGGCGGCGGTATTTCGCAAACAACTTGCGGTCGATTTTCCGATGATGATACACCATCCGCAATCCGCGCAGGATCGCCAGATCGCCATAGCTGAATACGTCCGGCCGCTGCAGACAGAACAGAAGAATCATTTCTGCAGTCCACACGCCGATCCCGTTCAGCGAAACAAGCTGCCGGATCACTTCCGCATCAGGCAGCCGCGGCAGCTGGTCCAGATCCAGCTCGCCGGTGGTTACTTTCCGCGCGCAATCCTCGATATACGCCGCTTTTTTATACGTCATGCCAAACGCCTGCAGTCGCTCAATCCCGGCCGCCAATATCGTTTCCGCTCTGATTTCGCCCAAGCCGTCCCGCATCCGCTGCCAGATTGTCTGCTGAGCCTTCGTAGAAATCTGCTGCCCGACGATATGATGCACGATTGCCGAAAACAGATCGGTATCGACAGCCCGTTCAATCGGACCGATCTGATCGATCAGCGCGCCCAGCTTCGGATCCCGCTGCTTTAAATATTCAATTTCCGTTTTCCCATAACGGAAAATCGGTTCTTTGGTTTCACTCATCCTGCGATTCCTGTCCTTTTCTTTGCATTGAACTTTGAAGTTCATTCTGGAATTCATATCAAATGGCTGTCCGATCAATCGGCCTTCCGTTTCCAGATTTCCGGCCTCAGCCGCAGCGACGCAAGGTTTTTAACGGAAAGTTTCCCGGAACCCGTGTTCTCCTGACGATAAATCAAAAATAAACTCATCCCCAGACAGACGATGCCCGCAAACCAGAACGGACGGTCCCACTGCACCACCAGATGAATCCGGTCCCATCCCTCAGTAATTTTGGCAATATCCGGAATCAACTTTTCCGCCTTAAAGAAATAATAATCCAATTTCTGCACAGGAAGCACGCTGCCGTAAAAGCCCAGTAATAAAAGGATCAAGACTCCGGCGGTACGATCCTGCCGGCGCCACCGCCAGATAAACAACAGACCTGCCAGCGCCGTCACGATCAAGACTGAAATCACGGCCGGATAGAGCTGCGACAGACGCGCGTAGCTTTGCGGCGGCAGTTCCGTCCAATCCCATTGCAACGATTGTCTGAATACAATCACGGATAGAATCAGAATGCTCAGTCCCAGCCAGATCATCGACTTGATCAGTTTGATCCAACCGGAAGTGCTCGCGTACCAGTTCACTTTCCAATTCAGAAGCAGAAACACCGTCAGCGACACCAGCATCCCCGGCAGCCACATCGCCTGCGTCAGCAGCGATTGAACTTGTAAAGCAACCGGATACTGCATCTTCTCCTGCAAAGCAAAATAATAGGGGTTCACTGCTCCAGTAAACGGCACTGGTCCTACATACCGCAGCAGTGACAGATAAATCCACTGGGCCGCAAGCTGCGTCACGAAAAAGAATCCGGAGCCGCTGTAAATCATACCGCTGAGTCTGTTCATCGGCAGCCGCAGCATCACAACGATCATCCCCAGAATCAAAAACACCGTCAGCCCCGCCAAAGCCAGAAGATTGCTCTGCTGAGGCTGCAGCCGGCGTCCGATTTCCGCAGCGAAAATCAGCACCAGACCGATTCCGATGATGACCTGCGGCTGCTGAGCAAACCGCATCCCCGGCTGTTTCCTTGTTCTATGACCTAAAATTTCATCCGTCGTGACGCCCAGACTGTCCGCCAGCTTGGGCAGCAGCGTAATTTCCGGATAACCCTCGCCCCGTTCCCATCGGGAAATGGCGCGGTTGGTGACGTTGAGCTGATCGGCCAGCTGCTGCTGTGTCAGATTCCGCGCTTTGCGCAGCTGTGCGATGCGTTTTCCCATGGTTTCCGCATCCATTCTCAATCCCTCCTTTTCCTCGCCTTCATTGTACGATTAACCCGGGGGATGAGCGCAATCCATGCCTGCTTGACTTTGTCCACGAATCATGGATTTCCGGTCGATTCCACCGTGAACTTCAGGGTTTGAATCTTTATTCGTAGGTTCCCCGCACCCGCAGCTGCTTGTCCTTCATCATCAGCTGACCGCGGGCGATCACGGTGTCGATCGCCAGATCCTTGTCCAGCAGCACGATATCCGCGTCCATCCCTTCCTGAAGCCGGCCCTTGCGGCTTAACTGCAGCGCGTCAGCCGGATTGCTTGTGACATAGCTCAGCGCCTCGGCTAAATCAAACTCGTTCTCCTTGACCATCCGTACAAGCTGTTCGTGCAGCGCTTTGACGCTGGACACCCCGATCTGAGTCAAATTGCCGCGCGCGTCATAAGTAGACCAGCTGCCTTGACCATCCGAGCTCACCGTGATCCGGCATGTATCCAGTCCCCGTTGTTTGGCAGCCTCAATATAATCCCCGCAGCTCTTTTCTTTGCGCGAGCCGGCGGTCAGATCGATCCAGCCGCCCAGCTCCAGAAAATCCAGCGCCTGTTCAAACAGCATCGGGTTGCGCGTCACATGCGTCGGATGGAAAACCTTCGCCGGGATCGCCGTCTGCTTTATCGCGTCGAACACCTTGTTCAACCCCTGCGGATCATCGCCCATGTGCAGCGTCACAATTCCCGCCTTGCCGGAAAGCATGCCCGCGACACGAGCGTCGGAAGCCAGCCGGATCAGCTCATCCAGCGTCACATTGGAGCTGCGGTGATCGGCCAGCGCCAGCTTCACGCCAATCACCTCGTCGATAAACAGAATGTCTTTTTTCACATCGCCCGTCAGCGTTACGCTGGGATAACTGTACGAACCAGTCAGGCAATAGACGCTCAGTCCTTCCTCTTTCAGCGCCTTGGCTTTGGAAACCAGATTTTCCACGGATCGTGAAAAACCATCGGTGCCCAACAAGCCGACCAGGGTTGTGATGCCGCCTTCAATCAGAGAAGAAAGCTGAACTTCCGGCGTTTTCGTATGAAAGCTGCCTTCGCCGCCTCCGCCGGTGATGTGAATGTGCTGGTCGATCAAGCCGGGAACCGCAATCTTCCCGGACGCGTCGATCTCCTGCACCTGCCCGCAATCCAGATGTTCTGCCATCTTCACAATTTCGCCGCCGGCGATCAAAATATCCTGACGTCCCGCAAACTGCGGGGCATAAACCTCTGCCTGTCGTAAAACAATCATAAATGCCTCCTGTTTTTCTTTCATTTTATCACGACAAGACGTGTCGGAACAGAGCGGAAAGGGTATAATGGAATCAGAATAAAGCGAGGAATCGAACAAATGGGAGAACTTCTGAATTTCGCCATTTTGGCGACAGCCATTTATTTCGGATTATTTTTAATTTTTTATCTCAGCGATAAGCGGCGGATTTTTAACGGGGTGCTGCTGACATTCGGACTGTTTCTGATTCTGGGTGATCTGACGCTGCTGGCACTGAATGCCCAGAATTCATTCTGGCTGTTAGCCGGGATCGGGCTGTTTCTGTTCGCCTTGTTTCTCTTTCCGATCCTGTCGCTGATTCTGGGGGCGGTCCTTTTGATGCGTTCGCCGCAGCTATGGGCAAAGGAGGGCGTCAGTGTCCAGCACAGCCTGTCGCTGATCTTCGGTCTGGCATTTCTGCTCGGCTGGTTTATTATTCCGATAGGACTCTCCCATTCCCAATCCCTGCCCTGGATTCTCAATCTGACGTTTTTAGCCGGCGCGGTGTTGTACTTCTATCTGATCTTCACCTTTGTCTGTTATCTGGTGTCCAGCTGGCTGTTCAAGCTCAACCGGCCGCTGCTGAATCAGGATTTTCTGATCATCCTCGGCTGCAAGGTGACCGATCAGGGTTTGACGCCGTTGTTAAAGCAGCGCTGCGATCGGGCGTTAGCCTTCTATTGGCGGCAGGAAGCCAGAAAGCACCGCTTTTTCCCGGGAAGAAAAAAAGAACTGATTCTGATCCCCTCCGGCGGTCAGGGACCGGACGAGCCGCGGGCGGAAGCGGAAGTGATGAAAGACTATTTGTTGGAACAGGGTGTACCGGAAACGCGGATTATGGTGGAAAACCAGTCGGTCAACACGTACGAAAACATGGTCTTTTCCAAGAAAATCATGGATCAACAGAAAAAGCGTTATAAATGTCTGTTCTGCACGAGCGATTATCACGTCTTCCGCGCGGGTTTGTTATCCCGCAAGGCCGGGATTCGCCGATGCAGCGGAATCGGCTCGCGCACCGTCGCTTATTTTTCCTATAACGCGTTTATCCGGGAGTATGTCGCGGCGATGATGATGCATAAAAAATTTCATCTGATCGCTGCCGGAATTCTATGTCTGCCCTGGATCTGTTCGGCGCTGGTGCTTCTGGCAGCCCTGATCCTCCGGCTGCTTTAGCGCTTTTATTCAACGTGCTCCAAAGCTTTTCTCTAATGTCGAAGGAGGGCAGCGGTCTTTGCGGAGTATAAATTAAGAATATAAATAAAGATCGGAGCTCCGTTTCAGGAAATCCGATCTTTTCACACTCATCGCCGCCAGCCGCTATTCAACCGCTTCGCCCGCCAACAGCCGATCCAGCTTCCGCTTGATTGGCAGCGCGATCAATAACGTCGCCACCTCCGCGAAGGTGATCGTCAGCCATACGCCCAGCTCGCCTAAAAATTTTGGGAACACCGCCAGACCGAGCAGGATGAAGATCAATCCCCGCATCAGCGCGATCATCGTCGTTACCTTAATACTTTCCACCGATTGAAAGTAATACATCAGAACTGTATTCACCGCCGTAAATACAAACGAAATAAAGTAAATCCGCGCCGCCCAGACGCCGTGGCCGATCAAGCCGGCATCGGAGGAACTGATGAAGAAACCGATGATCGGCTGCGGGAAAATCAGAATCAACAGATAACAGCCCAAGGAGAAAATTAACGCGCAGACTAACGCCGTTCTCAGCGTGGCCTGCACGCGCTTGATCTTCCGCGCGCCGTAGTTGACGGAAAGCATCGGCTGGGCCGCTTGGGAAATTCCGTTAAAAATGCCTTTTCCGACATACGCGATATTTGAGATGATCGCGAATACCGCCACGGCGTCCTGACCGCTGACATCCAGCAGCACGATGTTGAAGAAAATCACGACGCAGCCCAGGCTCAATTCCAGAATAAACGTACCGACGCCGTTTTTGAAGATCCGCTGCAGCAGTGAGAAATCCCAGAAACGCCTTGTAAACGTAAATGTATTTTTCTTTAACAGGTAATGGAAAATCCAGATACTCATGGCGACGCAGGGGCCCAGCGCCGTCGCGGCCGCCGCGCCGAACAGCCCCCATTGAAAGACGGAAACAAACAGCCAGTCAAAGATAATGTTGGTCGCGTTGCCGCATACCGCCGCTAACATGACCAGCTTCGGGTTGTAATCCGCGCGAATGATGACCTGCATCGTACAGTTGAGAATATAGATCAGCGCGACACAATGCAGGGGCTGTAAATAATCTTTCACTCCCTGCATCAGCTGCGGACTGGCGCCGAGCATCCGCGCGAAGGCGTCTGGAAAAAGCAAACCGTAGGCGCTCATCACCATGCCGATCAGCATGCAGCACAAAACAGTCAGCGTAAACACCTTGTCGACCTGTTCCTTTTGCCCCTTGCCGATCAGCACGGAAATGGTCACCGCGCCGCCAACCCCCAGCATTAAGCCTAACGAAGAATAAATCGTATAGACCGGCATCGCGATGTTAAATGCCGCCAAGCCCTGCGCGCCGATGCACAAACCGACGAACATGACGTCGACGATGCAGTAGACCGAATTTGTCAGCATCCCCACGATCGTCGGAATCAGATAGGAAACATACGTCTTTTTAATATCCCCCGATAATAAAGTTTCTTCTTTCTCCATAACCTTCTCCTTATCCCGAAAACAGAATTCAGTGTAGCATATCAGTCTGAAAAAGTCACCCGTTTCCGGTAAGAATTTCCTGCATTTGTAAAGGGTAGATGAATAAAAATTTCACGATAAAAAAATCCGCGCCGGAAGCCATCGGAAACGGATTTTTACACCTGTGATCAAAACTGGAAGGGACAGCTTACAAACTCCATTAATTCGCCAGGACATCGCCTTCATCCCGGATCCGCTGGCGGGCGTCGTCCGTTTTCAGCCATTCAGGCAAAATCCACGCCGGACAGTCCAGCGCCTCGTCCGCCCGGATCACCGCGTTAAATTCATGGATCAGTGAATATTGATCCCTGGCGATAGAATCAGAATCCGGTCTCACGCCGTCTGCAGCCAACAGCTTGACGTCGGAATGATCCATCCTTTCTTAAAGAGTGAACACCTGTGGGATTGACTTTGAGAACGAAGTTCTTCCTGAAAAATGAAATGGACACCGCGGCTGGTTCTATGCCGGAAATCGCGGCAGGCGCTGCGGTTTCTTCCCGAATGGGAGCGGAAGCCGTCTGACTGCTGTCAAAAACAGCCGGGTCGTCAGCACAGCCGACGCTGACTTCAAACCAAGCATGATTTTCATCTTCTTTTATTGAGTGGGAAACAGCCCCTGATCGCTTAACCACCGCTTCCCTGGTACACTTAACAGCCAGTCGGTAATTCCCGCAATCGTTGCGTCCGAGGCGGTGTTGCTTGCCAGCAAGACGGGGAGTTTCAGCGGATATTTCCCGTTTTCCAACGTTTTCGCATTTGCCGATGCGCCGTTGACGCGAAGGAGCTTGAGATCGGGCGACGGATTGACCTGACTGACCAGAAGCCGGCTGGAAAAGCCCAGCGCGTCTGAGGTGGGAGTGAAAGCCGCAACCGCCTGACGCACGACGCCGGCCCGCTCATAGAACCAGTCCAGCGTTGGATTGACAATCGAAACGCCCTGCATGACCTGACGTTCAAACGCCGTCTGCAGACCGCTGTTTTCATCCTGTGCGTAAATCCGGATCGGCTGGTCCAGTCCGCCGACCTGCTTCCAGTTGGTAATCTTCCCCGCGTAAATATCGCGGATCTGGTCCAGACTCAGCGAATCGACGGGATTTTCGCTGCCGGTGATCAACACCAGCGCGTCATAGCCGATCGTCTGCGCCTGCCACAGCGTATCATAATCCTGTAATTCCCGACGCATCGCGGCGGAAGGCTCATAGGCCAAAATCATCCGCGGCTGCGGATTGACCACCTGAATCAGGCTGCGCCAGGCCGCCTGCGTACTGCCGCTGGCCTCGGGCGGAAGCCAGTCTGGATCCGGACTCAGCTGCCGATGCAAATTCTGAAGTAAGGACTGCAGCGGCCAGGAAGCCGCCGCCAGCGGAAAACTTTCGGCCTGATATGCCGGCTCGGGTTCAGACTTTGCCACGCAGCCATTCAATACCAGACCGGCTGCGATCAACAATCCCGCTATTCGTTTCATCCCGCATTCCTCCTTAATCATCCCAACCCAGACTGTAAACCGACCGCTTTACAAGCCACTCGCCCTGCCCGTTGATCAGACCGGCTTCCTCACCCCGCAAGACGGCGAAGCGATCCTGCCCACGGCTGAAAATCCGACTCGCCCCGGCAAAGATCACATTTCCGTTTAAATCCAGAATATCCGTCAGCTCCGCGTTCTTAACGCTGCGCGATGCCAATAAATAATCCATCGGTTCGATCAGATAGTCCTGCAGCGTTGCGATCGCCAGCGTTTCATAAGTTTCGGCCGGGATTACGATCTGCAGAGTTGCATCGAGCATCCCTGTCCGGATCTTGCCTTCCGGATTATAAGCCTCGTAGAAATAAAAACCTTCCCGATCGCAATACAATCCTGACAATCCTGGAATCGTCTGAGACTTTAAGACCTGCCCGTTCCGGTCGATCACCATCGCGGTTTCCGCTTCGACCGCCAGAAACTGTTCGGCCCGGGCCTTCGACGACTGCGGCTGGGCGCTGATCAGATCTTCGGCGCAAAACAGTTCGTTGCCATCCACATCAAGCAGGCGCATGGTTTCTTCGCCGGTCTGCGCGTTTTCACCATAGACGATCAGCACTTCGCCGTCAAAATACGTAAACTCCTGTTCCGGATCGACGACATAGACCGGTTTGAGCGTATCCGCGCTGATGATTTCAGTCCGGTTTTTCTGATAGGTAATAAAATACGGACCATGCAGCCCCTTATAAACCATATTGATGCGCGGCGCGCTGAACAGCGGATTCAGGTTGACGTCCAGCAGCGTATCGGTCCGGCGCGCCTCATTGTCCAGAAAGCTGACCGAGCTGGCGACAATCCGTCCCAACGCCGCTTCCGGATCATAATACGTTTCTGCGGCCGGAAATCCCGATACCGCCCGGCCTTCACGATCGACGACGCCCAACAGCCGGCGGTCTTTGTCCAGCGCGATCAGATGTTCCTCGTCAATCGCTTTCAGCTGAAAGATCGCCTCCTGCACCACCGTCTGCGTCACGCCGTCCACCAGCGCAGTCCGGTAGGTTTCCGGAAGATCCATCATCGAATCAAATTCGTCGGCGTAGTCGCGCCGAATGACCAGACGGCCGGCGCCGCCCTCGTAAATCACATCATCCCAATCAGCCAGACACTCATCCTCCAGCGAGAACAACGCCGACTGGTTGGTATAAACAGGCTGCCCATATTCGTCCGTTTCCCCGTCCAGATACCGCCTCGTTTTTACTTTGTATTGCGGCTGGCGTGTCAGCTGATCGTAAATCAATGCTGATTGGGACTGCGCGCCGACCGTTTCGCCATCGCGGTTCACCAGCCAGATCCGCCCCGGCGTCAGTTCAATCGGATACACGCGCGCCTGTTCCGTTAAGCTTAAATTCTCTTCTTCCGGCCGCTTCAAAACTTCCTCACCCGGTTTATTTTCCTCATTCTGCATCGCTTTCCTCATCGCCGGAGCGCAGCCGCCTAAAAGCAGAAGTCCGGTTATGAGAAAGCAGTACAGTCGTTTCCAAGGTTGCGCCATAGCCATCCCTACCTTCTAATTGAACGTTTTCCGATCTGCCCCGCGGCTTTTCCGTAAAACGGATTGATCGTCATAAATTCCTGAACATATCACATCTTCGCTGCGCAGCTTGCAAGCCGACGTTTTATTCCAAACCGGTCTTCCGGTTTCACCTTTATTTTACCATTATCCGAACAACCCGACTCTTACACTTTTATTACGGTCATTTTAGCAGGAATATCCAACTTCTGTACAATCCAGAATCTTCCGGTTTCAAAGACTACCGCCGGTCTGTCATCCATAAAAAAACGGCCGATCAAAAGAATCAGCCGCGTGAACCGATTTTAAAACAGCCTGTCTCAGGCAGCGGCAGGAGTCTGCGCCCACTTCAGGACATAGTTCTGAAAATGCCGGACCGCCGGACTTAAATAATGATGACGCAAATAAATCAAATGGATATACCGGTAATTTTTCGGATGATCCAGCCGCAGGATATTCACCGTCGGCAGCTGCACGGCGGGCGACAGCGACACGATCGCGATTCCCAGATCCATCGCGACCAGTGAAGCGATCATGCTTTCTTCCGTTGCTTCTTCAGCCACCTCCGGTTTTAAGTCTGCTTCCTCAAACAAATCGAGCACAATCTTCCGCATCCCGGTATTGCGGGTATGCAGGATCAGCGGCTGCGCCGCAACCTGCTCTAACGATAAAGATGAAACGCCCTGCCAGCGCGCTGTTTTCGGCGTCAGCACGACCAGCTCCTGACGGAACACCGGATCCGATCCAAACCGTACGGGATCCCGGGGCTCAGAGCCCAAAGCCAGATCCAATGTTCCTTCCTCCAGCTGTTCCAACAAGGTGACCGTCGTTCCTTCATAACAGGCAAAGCGCGTCTGCGAACCGGTCGCCTGGCGATAGTCTGCCAACAGCTGCGGCATCATCCGCGCCTGTAAAGAAGACACAAACCCGATATCAATCCGCAGATTCAGCTCCGACTGCATCCGCTGTAAAGCAGAGCGCCCTTCCTCCAGACTTTTGAGCGCTTTCTGAACATAGTCCAGATAAAGCTTCCCCTGCCGGGTCAGCACGACGTTGCGGCCTTGTTTCTCAAACAAATCGACGCCTAACTCCTGTTCCAGATTGGCGATCGCTTTGGACAGACTGGGCTGAGCGATATTCAGTTTTTCACTGGCCCGGCTTACATGTTCAAGCTGAGCCAGCGTTTCAAAATAAATCAGCTGATTCAGGTTCATAACGAATTCCTCTTTTTCTTTATTATACTTAAATTTATAGCTTCCAGCTATGAATATTTTCTATTTTATTTCTTTATTCACAAAATTGATATGCTTACAATAAAAAGGCAACTCAGGAGGAAAGAAAAGCAATGAAAAAGAATTGGACAATCAAGACCGGCAAAGCGCTGGCCGCCTGTCTGCTTGCATTCTCGTTAGCGGCGTGTTCCGGAACGCCGAAGAACGAAGAACCGGCATCCGGGCAGTACAAAGCGGGAACCTACACGGCTTCCGCCCAGGGCAATAACGGCCCGGTAGAACTGGAAGTCACCTTCACCGCCGACGCGATCAGCAGCGTCGTCGTCAAAAATCAGCAGGAAACCGAAGCGATCGCATCCGCGCCGCTGACCTCGATTCCGCAGGCGATCGTTGACGGACAGACCTTGGCGGTCGACGTCGTATCCGGCGCCACGCATACCAGCGAAGCGATTTTAGCCGCGGTGGAAGACTGCGTCACGCAGGCTGGAGGCGATGTGGAAGCCTTGAAGAAGGCCGGAAACAAAACGGCGGCAGAAAAAGAAGCCAAAACCTTGGATACCGATCTGGTCGTTGTCGGAGGCGGCGCAGCGGGCATGGCTGCGACAATCCGGGCTGAAGAATCAGGCTTAAACGTCGTCTTGGTGGAAAAGATGTCGTTTATGGGCGGCGCGATTTCGATCAGCGGCGGCAATCAGGTCGTGATGGGCAGCGACCTGCAGAAGCAGGCCGGCGTGAGCGACGATTCAGTCGAAAGCATGGTTGAGGATTTCATGGCCAACGGCGCAAACCTGAACGTTGGGGAACTGATCCAGCTGTACGCAGAGAATGTCGGCGCAACGACCGACTGGCTGCATGACAGTGTTAAGCTGAACTTTGATCTGGACGGCGGACTGCACAAGCTGGCGGAATATTCGCACGACCGCGAATTAGCGTATGAAGGCGGCGGCGCGGGAGCCGCGAAAGTGCTGCGGGAAGCCGTCGAAGCCAGCGGCGCGGAAGTTCTGTTGAGTACACGCGCCAGCGAGCTGATCATTGACCAGACCGGCGCAGTTGTCGGGGTCAAAGCGGCGGATGAGAAAACAGAGTATACGATCAACGCCAAAGCCGTGCTGTTAGCGACCGGCGGTTATGGCAATAACAAGGATCTGTTAAATGACGAGATGAAAAGCGCGCTGTATTATGGACCGGCGTCCTCCACGGGCGACGGCATCGTGATGGCCACGGCGGAAAACGTTAACGCGGCAACCCGATTGATGGAATACGGCAAACGTTATCCCAACGGCATCGAAGTCTCCGAAGGCATCGCGAAGTCCACGATCGCCGGCAACATCGCGGCCTTCAGCGAAAGCGCAATTCTGATCAACAAGGAAGGTCAGCGCGTCGTCAATGAAAAAGCGTCGAACCGGACGATTCTGGAAACCGAATTGAAGCAGACGGACGGCATGTTATACCTGTTGATGGACGCCTCCACCTTCGATCTCTTTAAAAGCAAGCTGGCTACCGGCGGAATCTCCGAAGGCGATATCAACGGCTGGCTGGACAATAACGGCAAGACGACGCCAGTCTTCGCGCATGCGGATTCTTTGGCGGAACTGGCCGGAATCGTCGGCATGGACGCCCAAGCGCTGGAAAATACCGTTACGACGTACAACACCTTTGTGCAAAACGGCAAGGATGAAGAATTCGGACGCGCTGCCGAGTATCTGACAAAAGAGATCGGTGAAGGCCCGTATTATTTAGTCGAACAGAAACCGCGCTTTGCGACAACCATGGGCGGTCTGGTTGTGACGACAAATTTGGAAGTGAAGAATACTTCCGACACGGTTATTCCGGGGCTGTACGCGGCGGGTGAAACCGTCGGCGGCGTCATGGGCGACGATTCCCCATCCGGCGCCAACAACGGCTGGGCGCTGACCTCCGGCAAACTGGCCGCGGAAGCGATCGCCGCAGCCTTAAACTAACCAATCAATAACGAAAAGAGCCTCCGTTCGGATCGCTCTTTTCTTTTATATTCAGCCTGACAAGCAATCGAACCCAAGCCGCACTTTTCCCGTGTGAAGAAAGAAGATCACGCCGCGAAAGTTTGCACAGAACGCTTTTTGAGACGAATGACAATCTACAATTTTGCCAAACGCACAAGAAAGCGAATAAAATGAATCCCTTTTTCAAAAATGCGCCATCAATGTTCTTCTTTCCTTCATGATCCTTTCTTTCATCTTTTTCTGAAGCGGTAATCTCCCCTTTTGCGTAATAGAAATAACACAGCTTTTTGCTCGTTCTCTGCCTTCTCTTTCGTTTAATTACTAATCTGGGAAAGCTTAACCATAGCTGCTTATTCCATGATCTTAATTCCCTGAAAAGGATATTCAATGTTAAAATGAAAGACAGGGTGGATGATCTGATGACTCAGCCTGTTAAAATCAATGTCATTGCCAAGCTTCTGAATATGAGTCCCGACGCGATCCGTTTTTATGAAAAGAAAGGGATTATCAATCCGCCGCGGGATCCGGAAAGCCGCTACCGGGAATATTCCGCCAGTGAAATCCGCCGGCTCTACGACTGCGCGAACTGGACAGCATTGGGTTTTACAATCCGGGAAGTCGAAATCCTGATGCATACCCTGACGGAAACCGAAATGAGTCGGCTGCTGGAAGAACGGGAACAAGCGCTCCGGCATCAATTAGAGGATACACAGCTGGCCCTAAATAAATTGAGCGGCTATAAGCAAGCCCGCGCGCTTTCTCCATCAATGCTGATGCGATGGGATTGGATTGATGCGCCACTCAGTTATTTCTATTGTTACAGCCATCATGACGAATTGAATGAAGCGATGATTTTCAGTCCGCTCTATCAGCCGGTCATGCAATACCGGAACTTATTTACCTGCGCCGTTCTCGCTCCTGTCGATCTCCTTGAAGCGCAGAGAAGTGATTTCGATTTTGGTTTTATTGTCACAGCGGAGGCGGCAGCCCGGCATGGATTTCAAATTCAGAATCCGATTCGCAGTCTGCCGGGTCAAAAATGTCTTAGAACGATCATTCAAACAGAGGCCGTCATTCAATCCTCAGACCTGCTTCCGTTACTGACGCAGCTCAGGCAGATGCAGATTCAATTAAAAGGAGATTGGATCTGCCGGGTATTAAGCCTGGACTATGACCAGGGAAAACAAACTCGCAGATATGAACTCTGGATTCCGGCCGAAGTTCAATAAATTTCCAGAAAATCCTTGACTCTCGAGTTATTCCAGACTTTATGATGAGAGACAAGGAGGAGAATAATCATGGAAATTATGTCTCGAAGAACTTTTCTTAAAAGTGCGGCCGCCGGCGCCTGCGGCGTAGCGACGATGAGTATCCTGCCCGGCTGTGCGGCGCAGGAAATCGGCTCGTCCGCAGATGTCCCATCACGACGGATTTTGATTTTAATCGGTGCTTCGCCGGAAGGAAACACAGTGAAGCTGGCGGACAGCTTTGCCCAGGGCGCCGCGTCGCAAAGGTCACGAAGTCACTTCGATTTTTCTTGGCAGCCGGGATATCCGCTGTTGTCTGGGGTGTGATCAATGCCGGTATGGCAAAGGCTGCTTGCAGCAGGACGACATGACAGAAATTTATGAAGCGATCAAAAACACCGATCTTGTCGTCTTCGCTTCAGCGCTGCGTTACTGGACGTTGACCGGTGTCATCAAAAATGTTCTGGAACGGTTGTACGCGACCTGCAGCGAAGATCCGAATCCGCCGTTCGGCCGGTATGAAAAATACCCGGATCTGGACTGTGCTTTACTGATGAGCGCGGCGGATGACAACTGGTGGACCTTCGAGCAGGCGTTATCCTATTATCAGCACGTGATTTCAAATTATCTGAGCTGGCATGACAAAGGTCATGTCCTGGCCGGCGGCTGCGGGGGCTGCGGGGGTCCGAAGCACATTGAGGATACCGGCTATCTGGATACCGCTTATACGTTTGGAAAAACGATTTATACCGCACAGGACTAACCGCCGAAATTGCCTACATCGGGTTTGCGTATCTGATAAGGGATTAAACCGCGAAGATCTCATGCTGATCTTCGCCGGACTCACACAAAAACAACGCTGCATAGAATCTCCGAAGTCAGGAATTCCATCAGCGTTGTTTTTTTATGCCAGTCAGCTTTCAGATTGTTCCTATCAGGACACAGTCTGACGCCGCGCTTTCCGCATGCCTTGAAGAATGGTTGAGCGGGCCTGGCGGGCCTGTTCCATCGTCGCCTGCGGAATCCCTTCCAGCGGGTAGGCCAGCCCCAGCTGCTCATACTTGACCTTGCCCATCGTATGATAAGGCAGAACGTCGACCGCTTTGACATTGTGCAGTGTGCCTAAAAACTCACCCAGCGCGAATAACTGCTCAGGCGGGTTCAGGGACGCGTTGACATAGACGTGCCGGATCCAGACCGGAACCTGCTTCGCGTTCAAATACCTGGCGAAGGCCAGAATCCGCTCATTGTCCTGCCCGGTCAGCCAGCGGTGCTGAGCCGGATCGATCTGCTTGATGTCCAACAGCACCAGATCCGTGACCGCAAGCAGGGAATCGAACGCTTCCGGATGGGACGGATCAAATAAAATCCCCGACGTATCCAGACACGTGTGAATTCCAGCCTGCTTCGCCGCCGCAAACAGCTCCCTGACAAATTCCTTCTGTCCCAGCGGTTCCCCGCCGCTCACCGTGATTCCGCCGCCGCGGTAAAACGCTTCGTTGCGTTTGTATGTCCGAAGAATTTCCGCCGCGCTCATCATTTGACCACCCTCGCGCCGCCAGGTATCAGGATTATGACAATACCGGCAGCGCATTGGACAGCCCTGGACAAACACAACCAGCCGGACGCCCGGCCCGTCGACGGTGCCGAAGCTTTCCAGCGAATGAATCCGGCCTTCGCTCATACGCCGTTAAATCTGTTCGTGGAAGGTCCGCGAAATGACTTCGTCCTGCTGCGCCTTCGTCAGCTTGTTGAAGTTGACCGCATAACCGCTGACGCGCACGGTCAGCTGCGGATATTTTTCCGGATGTGCCTGAGCGTCCAGCAGCGTTTCCCGGTTGAAAACGTTGACGTTCAGATGATGTCCGCCCTTTTCGGCATAACCGTCCAAAAGCGATACCAGGTTGTCGATCTGTTGATCCATCGTACTCATATTCGTTTCCTCCTTTATTCTTCGTTCCGGTCCAGCCCCTCCATTAACGTCGGGGTCTTGCACGCGAGATTCTGTTTTTCACAATCCAGACAGCCCAGCGTTTCCACTTCTTTGACCAGGCTTTCTTCATTTTTGTCGATCTTCTCCAGCTGAACCGTCGATCCCTCGACGCTGACGTTGACATGGCCCACGCCGGCGGCGAAGGACTGGTCCAGCTGCGCGATCAAATCGTCGATCAGCTGTTCCTGCTTCATCGTTTATTCGTTGCTTTCAATTTCATCCAGCTCCAGCTCGACTTCCAGATCGCCGCTGGTGACGATCTCCTTACCCAGCGCGTTGGGAATGATCGAGAAGGTGTTGGAGATACCGTCCTGCGCATCCGCAAACGGCAGCTTGGAAACCGAAGCCAGTGAAGCGACGGCGCCATGGCTGTCGCGCTTGTGCATCGGATTGGCGCCCGGCGCAAACGGCTCGCCCTTCTTACGGCCATCCGGGGTGGAACCGGTGTTCTTGCCATAGACGACGTTGGAGGTGATCGTTAAGATCGAGGTCGTCGGGATGCCGCCGCGGTAGGTGTGGTTGCCCTTGATGTAAGTCATGAAGGTGTGGACGATCTCGCTGGCAACCGCGTCGACGCGGTCGTCGTCGTTGCCGTATTTCGGGAAGTCGCCCTCGACTTCATAATCGACGACGATGCCGCGTTCATCCCGGATCGCCTTGACCTTGGCATATTTGATCGCGGAGAGTGAATCGGCAACGACGGACAGACCCGCGATGCCGGTGGCAAACCAGCGCTTGACGTCCTTGTCATGCAGCGCCATCTGCAGCTTTTCGTAACAATATTTATCGTGCATATAATGGATGATGTTCAGCGCGTTAACATAGACCTGCGCCAGCCACTTCATCATCTGCTTGTATTTGTGCATAACTTCGTCGTAATCCAGATATTCCGAAGTGATCGGCCGGTATTCCGGTCCGACCTGCTTGCCGGAAATTTCATCGACGCCGCCGTTGATCGCGTACAACAGGCACTTCGCCAGATTCGCGCGGGCGCCGAAGAACTGCATTTCCTTGCCGATGCGCATCGAGGAGACGCAGCAGGCGATCGTGTAATCGTCGCCATGGGTAACGCGCATCAGATCGTCGTTTTCATACTGGATGGACGAGGACTCGATCGAGGTCTTGGCACAGAATCGCTTGAAGTTCTGCGGCAGCCGCGTCGACCACAGCACCGTCAGGTTCGGTTCCGGCGCGGTGCCCAGATTCTTTAAGGTATGGAGGTAACGGAAGGAAGACTTGGTGACCAGATGCCGGCCGTCGATGCCGACGCCGCCGATCGATTCCGTGACCCAGGTCGGATCGCCGGAGAACAGTTCGTTGTATTCCGGGGTACGGGCAAACTTGACCAGCCGCAGCTTCATGATGAAATGATCAATGAATTCCTGGATTTCTTCCTCGGTGTAAACGCCGTTGTCCAGGTCGCGCTGAGCGTAGATATCAATGAAGGTCGAGGTCCGGCCCAGCGACATCGCCGCGCCGTTTTGTTCCTTAACGGCCGCCAGATAGCCGAAATACAGCCACTGGATCGCTTCCCTGGTATCCTTGGCCGGCCGGGAAATATCATAGCCGTAGATTTCACCGAGTTTTTTCAGCTCCTGTAACGCGCGGATCTGTTCCGACAGTTCCTCCCGTTCACGGATGACGTTGGAATACATGATGACGCGCGTCGAATCCTTCTGATGCTGCTTGTCTTCAATCAGACGATCAACGCCATACAGCGCAATCCGGCGATAGTCGCCGACAATCCGGCCGCGGCCGTAAGCATCCGGCAGACCGGTGATAACATGGCTGGAACGGCAGGCCCGCATCTCCGGGGTATAGGCGTCGAACACGCCCGCATTGTGAGTTTTGCGGTGGACGGTGAAGAAATCGACAATCTCCGGGTCGACTTCATAGCCGTTGTCCGAGCAGGCTTTCTGCGCCATGCGGATGCCGCCGTAAGGCTGCAGGGAACGCTTGAACGGTTTGTCGGTCTGAAAGCCGACGATCTTTTCCAGATCCTTGTTCAGATAACCCGGGCCGTGGGAAGTAATCGTCGAGATGATCTTGGTATCCATATCCAGGACGCCGCCGGCTTCGCGCTCCTGGCGGCTCAGCTCCATGACCTGATCCCACAGTTTCAGCGTGGCTTCCGTCGGCCCCGCCAGAAACGAATCGTCGCCGTCATACGGGGTGTAGTTCTTCTGGATGAAGTCGCGGACGTTGATCTCGCGGGACCAGACGCCTTCAACAAATCCCTTGTAGCAGTCTTCCATAGTATCCTCCTATAACTGTTTGTAAGATTTCCTGTCGCAGGGGACAAGACCGTTTTATTTTACCGTGTTTGAGAATAAAAAAACAGAGGTCGGAAACATCATTTTCCATTGTAATCGGTTACAAGTTTAAAAAATATGTTAGGTTATTCTAACAATGGTAGAATAGCCAATTTATCCTGCATTGTCAAGCAAGACTCTCTGCGGATCGAGTCCTTTTTTATTCTTTCCCATGGCGATGCTCCCCTGCCTGCACAGGCCGCTTCCGTCCACTTGCTTCCCATGGCAACCCGAACCCGCTTTTCTTCTGTTCTGAGCTTCTTCCCGTTTTTTTATCTTTTAAACCGCAAACAGGCGCCAAAACTTTCTATACGCTTCAGCGAACAGGCAACAAGGAAAAGACGTCCGCTAAGACACCCAGAATTAGTCACGACGCTGCAAAGTGAAGGGGAAGTGTGAATCCAGGGCGAAATGACAAAACCCTGATTTTCCCTTCGATTCTGATGCAGCATCACATTTTTACCCTTATGCCGCTTGAAAACAAGACGATCATACCTTTGCCCTCAGTTTAGAAATTGATCAATATAGATCGGCTCTTCGCCGCAGGTTTAACCCACATGCCTTGAATCCGGCCCGGCGGTTATGCTATGATGAAACGCATAAAGGAAGACGACAGAATGACGAAAATAACGATGAAGGAAATCGCCGAGTTTGCGGGCGTAGGCAAAAGCACAGTATCCCGCTACTTTAACGGCGGTTATGTCAAAGAAGAAACGCGGCTGCGGATTGAAGCGGTCTGCCGGGAATATCACTATCAGCCCAATTCCGTAGCGAAGACGCTGAAAGCCCGGCATTCCTATCAGATCGGGGTGATCACGCCCTCGATTGATTCCCGCACCAGTGCGCGGGTGCTGACGGCATTGGACGAGCAGCTGCGCTTATCGGGTTATACGCCGCTGCTGATCAACACAAATCACAATGAAATCCGCGAGCTGTCGAGTCTGGAAAGCTTCAGCCGGATGAACGTCGAGGGAATTATTTTGTTAGCCACGCAGATCACGCCGGAACATGAACGGATCATCCATAAGCTGCGCCTGCCGGTGATCGTGCTGGCGCAGGAAATGGCGGACGTCGTCACGATCACACTGAACGATTACGAAGCCGGCCGCGAGGTTGGACTGCGGATCGGACAGACTCATCATCAAGCGGTCTGCCTGCTGGGCGTCAGCGAAACGGATAAGGCCGTCGGGATCACGCGCAAGCAGGGAATTCTGGACGGCTTACAGGAAACCGGACTTTCCCGGATTGATTTTCTGGAAACCGATTTCAGTTTTGCGACCTCCCGTCAGGTTGTGCGGGAATACCTCAAAACGCACCGCCCGGACTGTCTGATCTGCGCAACGGACAATCTGGCGCTGGCCGCATTTAAGGAACTGCACAGCGCAGGGCTGCGGATTCCGCAGGATGTATCGTTAGTCGGTTTTGGCGGCTACGATGTCTCTGAAGTCCTGACTCCGGCGTTAACCACGGTGCGTTTCGACTATGAGCTGGAAGGCCGCACCGCCGCCGAGCTGATTCTCGAACTGATCGCGGGCAATCCGGTGGAATCCGTTAAGATCGGGTATACTTTAATCGAAGGCGAAAGCGTTATCGACCGATAGCGCTTTTTTGTTTTCCCCTGTCGCTATGAAGGGCACAGCCCGCTTTTTTTCACCGTCCTTCAGATCATGATAAAAAAATCAACGCCGAAAATGGGAGAAAAGCCAAGTTGAAAGAAAGGGAAAACGATAAAAATAAACGATTATTAAAAAATATGGTACCGTTCCCATATTTCCTGTTGACATTTCCGAATGACAGGTCTATATTAATTATGGGAACGGTACCACAAGGAGGAAGAAACTATGAATTATCCATCCATCGCCGCTCAGATCGTCGCCGCCGTCGGCGGCCGGGAAAACCTGAGCAACGTCATGCACTGCGCGACCCGGCTGCGTTTAACCTGCCTGGACGAATCCAAAATCGACGCCGACACGATCGCCGAAATTGAAGGCGTCAAGGGCGTCTTCAACGCCAAAGGGCAGTTTCAGATCATCTTCGGTTCCGGCACCGTCAATCAGGTCTGTGACGAAGTCCTGAAGCTGACCGGCAGCCAGCCTGTCCAGCCGCAGCCCAAAGCGGAAGCCGGGGGCAGCGTGATCAACCGCTTCATCAAGATGCTCAGCGATATCTTCGTACCGATCATTCCGGCGATTGTCGCCGGCGGCCTGTTGATGGGCATCAACAATATCTTCACCGCCGAAGGCTTATTTGTCAGTGGAAAAACCTTAATCGAGCTGGCTCCGCAGTTCGCTGATCTGGCGGCCATGATCAACCTGTTTTCCAACGCCGCCTTTACTTTTCTGCCGGTGCTGATCGGTTTCAGCGCAACGAAGAAATTCGGCGGCAATCCTTACCTGGGCGCAGTCCTGGGCATGATCATGGTTCATCCGGAACTGATGAACGCGTACAGCTATGGTACCGGCGCGCTCGTTCCGACATGGAATCTGTTTGGTTTGTCGATCGAAGCGGTCGGCTACCAGGGCACGGTGCTGCCGGTTCTGGTGATGTCGTTCTTCCTCGCCAAACTGGAAACCTCGCTGCATAAAATCACACCGAGCTGGCTGGATAATCTGACGACGCCGCTAATTTCAATTCTCGTCTGCGGCTTTGTCACCTTCCTTGCGGTCGGACCAATCATGCGCACCGCCGGCAACCTGTTGGCCTTCGGGATTTCGTGGCTGTATCATTCGCTGGGCTTCATCGGCGGCGGTTTGTTCGGTTTGTTCTACGCTCCGATCGTTTTAACCGGCATGCACCACAGCTTCATCGCGATTGAAACGCAGCTGTTGGCGGAAACCGCAGTCACCGGCGGCAGCTTCATCTTTGTCACCGCCTCCATGAACAACGTTGCGCAGGGTGCGGCCGTGCTGGCTGTTCTGGCAACAACTAAAGATTCCAAGCTGAAAAGTCTGTGTTCGGCTTCCGGAATCAGCGCGCTGCTGGGGATCACCGAACCGGCAATGTTCGGCGTCAACCTGAAGCTGAAAACGCCGTTTTACGCGGCGATCATCGGTTCCGCTGTGGGTTCGGCCTACGTCGCCTTCCACCATGTCTTAGCCGTCGCGCTGGGCGCCGCGGGCCTGCCGGGCTTCATCTCAATCCGTCCGGCCGACTGGCTGCACTTTGCGATCGGGCTGGCGTTAAGCATGGTCACCGCCTTCATCCTGACGCTGGTCTTCACGAAAAAGCAACAGAACCCAACTGGAAATACAAAACCGCAGACAGACAAACGGAACGCGCTTCCCGCGGTGGACAACCAGACGCTCTTAGCACCGGCTGCCGGTATGGTAAAACCGATCGAGCAGTCCACTGATGGGACATTCAGTGAAAAGCTGATGGGCGACGGCTTCGTGGTTTTCCCAACCTGCGGAGAAGTCTGCGCGCCGATCAACGGCACCGTGAAATTCATCTTTCCGACCAAACACGCAATCGGACTGGTCAACGAGGACGGCGTGGAGATGTTGATCCACATGGGCATCAATACCGTCAGCTTAAACGGCGAACCGTTCACGATTCTCGTTCAGGAAGGCCAGAACGTCCGCGCCGGGGAACCGTTGGCAATCATGAATCTGAAACAGATCGAAGACGAGGGCTGTTCGACGGAAATCTGCTGCATCTTCACCGCGCCGACACCGTTTCACTGGACCTTTGAGGGTGAAGCAGCGCAAGCCCAGCCGATCATCACCTTAGGAGACAAACAATGACCGATTACCGCTTAACTTATCATCTGTCGCCCCGGCGGGGATGGCTGAACGATCCCAACGGGCTGTGCGTCCATGACGGGAAAATCCAGATCTATTATCAAGCGGATCCTGACAGCCTGACCGGCGGCTGCCGCAAGTGCTGGGGACACTTCACAACGATCGATTTCCGCCATTACACCGACTGCGGTCTGGCGGTCAAACCGGTGGAACGCTTTGAATCGCACGGCGCTTATTCCGGCAGCGCGCTTTCGCTGGACGGGCAGCTGCACCTCTTCTACACCGGCAACGTCAAGGAACCGGGCGATCACGATTACATCCGCTCCGGCCGCCAGCACAATACAATCCACGCCGTCAGTCAAGACGGGCTGCGCTTTGATCAGAAACAGGTCGTGCTGACCAACGCCGATTATCCGGATTTCTGCTCGTGCCATGTCCGCGATCCGAAGGTCAATCCAACCGCCGACGGCTATGAAATGATTCTGGGGGCGCGCACGCTGGACGACGAAGGCTGCGCCCTGCTTTACCGCAGCCGTGATTTACAACGATGGCGGCTGGATGCCGTGCTGCGTTCCGCCGCGAAGATGGGCTATATGTGGGAATGCCCGGATCTGCTTCATTTTGATCAAGCCGATGTGCTGCTCTGTTGTCCGCAGGGGCTAGAGCGTCAGGGTTATCACTATGAAAATGTTTACGACAACGGCTATTTCATCCTCCATGGCGATGAAGCACGAACATACCGCACGCTCGATCACGGTTTCGATTTCTACGCGCCGCAGACGTTTCTGGATCCTCGCGGCCGGCGGATTCTGATCGGCTGGATGGGCTTGCCGGACACGGACTATACGATACCGACAAAAACCTGGATGCATGCGCTGACCTTACCGCGCGAGCTGCGCTTTGAAGACGGCCGGCTGAAGCAGCGGGTCATTGAAGAGCTGCAGGCCGGGCCAGCTCTGACCAAAACCGTCAGGCAGACGAAGGCGCCGGAGACCTTCGTTTTAAAAGCTTGCCCGCATGGGGCGCTGACCTTAACGATCGACGGCCTGAAACTTGTTTATGAAAACGGCTTACTGACGCTGGATTGTTCGCAATGCGGCTGCGGCCGGACTCAGCGGCATGTCGAGCTGGACAAACTGGACAGTCTGGAATTGTATATGGACGTCTCCAGTGTTGAAATTTTCATCAATGACGGCGATGTCAGCCTGACCTCGCGCTGTTTCTTTGAAGGTTCCGTCCGCAATGTCGCCGCCAGCTGTGACTTTACGCTGTATCAGGCGCCGCGAATTGAAATAGAAAGCAGGGATTCCGAATGAAAAAACTGATTGCGATCGGCGAAGCGCTGATCGACTTCATCCCCGCCCAGACCGGCCGGCTTCAGGACGTGGCGTCGTTTGAGCCGCATGTCGGCGGAGCGCCGTGCAACGTCTGCGGCGCGTTTGCCCGCCTGGGCGGAACCAGTGCGATGATCACGCAGCTGGGCCAGGACGGCTTCGGCGATAAAATCGTCAGCGAATTAGCGTCTTATGGCGTCGATACGACGATGATCGAGCGGACATCCGCGGCCAACACCTCGCTGGCCTTCGTCGCTCTGCAAGCGGATGGCAACCGGGAATTCAGCTTCTACCGCAAACCCGGCGCAGACATGTTGATGCGGCCGGACCAGCTCCGGAAAGAAGGCTTCCAGAATTGCGGCTTCCTGCATTTCTGCAGCGTCAGCCTGGGCGATTTTCCAATGTGCCAGGCTCACAGGCAGGCCATCGCGATGGCTCGCGAACAAGGCGCGCTGATCAGCTTCGATCCGAACATCCGCCTGCCCTTGTGGCCCGATGCCCAAGCCTGTCAAAAAGCGGTGCGGGAATTTCTGCCGCAGGCGGAGATCATCAAGATATCCGACGAAGAGCTGGAATTCATCACCGGAACGACGGATCTGCAAAAAGCGAAGGCGTTCCTGTTTACCGAGCGGACGCAGCTGGTGCTGTATACCTGCGGCAGCCGGGGCGCTTATGCCCTGACGCGCGGCGCGGAAATTTACGAACCTTCCTTATCCGTAGAAGCGCTGGATACGACCGGGGCGGGGGATGGCTTTATCGGCTCCTTCCTTTATCAATGCGCCCGCGATCAGGTCAGCGATCTGACTGCCTGTTCCCCAGAACAGCTGCGCCGCTACCTCCGGGCCAGCGCCGCTTTCTGCGCCGCCAGCATCCAGCAGAAAGGCGCAATTTCCTCCTATCCGACCACGCTGACAGAATAATTTCCAATTTTCCTGCTCATCCTCTCACTGCTTCTCTCCTTAAAATCAGTCACGGCCAATAATCCCCTCCCTTTTACCTGGATCCTGCCTGAAGTGCAGGATCTTTTTTAATTCATCAATTTCACCTGATCCTTGCGTTTCCGCTTCGCCTGGACAAACCGTTGATAAAGAGTCATCACAAATTCTGGAAACGATGGTCCCGCGGTTTAAGCTTTTAAACCAGAAATTTATGTTCCTGCTTCAGAATAGTTCGTTCATCCGCTAACAAGTTGTTTTTATTTTTCAAATATGATAAAAGTTAAACAAAGGGAGGATTTAAGAAATGAAAAAACTGCTCGCGATCCTGGCTGCCTGCGCCATGGCCATGGGCCTGACAGCCTGCGCTTCAACGCCGAAGGAGGATACGCCAACGCCGACGCCAGAGGAATCTACCGCTCCTGTGGTCGAAAGCTTTTCCGCCGAATATGAAATGGTCGGCACCACCTCGGCCGGCAAGCCGAAAAACGACACGTTTATCTTTGAAGGTAAAACGACCGACGGCATCATCACCGAACTGAACTTCGATATCATCCGCAACAAGGGACTGGAAGGAGAATACTCCAAGAAAGACATCATGGGCTATCAGATGAACGTCTCCGACGCCGCTGTGACTAAAACCGGCGATGGCTTTGAGCTGACAAATCTGGGCATGAACGGCTATGAAACGAAATTCGGACAGTACATGATCACCGCCGTCTGCAAGGATCTGACCGACGCTTCGACGTTTAAGGATCTGACAATCACCAACTACACCGGCGAACAGCTGAACATGGAAGATTCGCTGATGATTTATCAATATCTGGCCAACGAAGCCAAGCTTCAGCTGACGGAGGATACGCCGCTGAAGGATCTGCTTGCGCTTTTTGATCTCTATAAAGACGGCGCGTTTGTGGAAGGCACAAAGCGTGTTTCCTTCGCCGGCTTCCATGGCGGACGCAGCTATGGCGAACAGATCGACGCGATCGCGGATTACATCTTGGCTAACAACATGACGCTTCAAGACGTCTATGAAATGTTCAAAACAGTAAACCAGCAGAGCGAGCCGATCGAGGAACGTGATACGATCACCGGCGCGACCATCGCGTTTGTCGGCGATTTCCAGCGGATGGTCTACATGGCGATCCATGGCGAATTATTTGAAGGCGTCACCAATCACAGCACCGCGGAGGGTGTCACTACGGTGGAAGTCGTGACGCAGGGCTATGCCGGAGAAATTGAAACGCATGTCAGCTTCGATGACAGCACGAAAAAAATCACGGCGATCACAGTCCGTGACGATCAGGAAACCGATACGGTCGGCGGCCTGTTAACTGCGGAAGGTTCAGAATTCATTCAGAAGCTGATCGACAATCAGGAAGCGCCGGATTCCGTCGATGCGGTTGCCGGGGCGACAAAAACATCCAACGGACTGGTAAAAGCGGTTCAGTTCGCTATCGAATATTACAACAGTTTATAGGCTGAAAATAAAGAAAGAGACTGTAACGTGAAAGGTAAAAACCGAAACGTTCCAGTCTTTTTTCTTCTTTATGCTATTCCCATCCGGAAATTCTCACCGATTCACCAGGCACAGACAAATAGCACAGATCCCCTGACAGGCGTGGCCGGTCAAAGGTCCGCGATCCGATCGCTGATCGTGGAGTCATCTTCAATAATGCCTATTGTTTTTATCGTCAAGGCGCATTTTCTCAATCGCTTTCAACCTGAATCAGAAAATCGGCCAGCGCCTGCGCCAGAAGCGATGGATCCTCATACGCCATGTTGTGACCGACGCCGGACAAAATGCGCACGCTGATGCCATGATGAGCCAGTTCCTCGACATCCGGATCCGGCAGCGATTTCTCCCCGAACAAAAACGTCTTCGGACAATCCAGATCATAGAGACGCTGCCGCCATGACGGCTTTCCGCCCCGCACCGCATCCACGGAAAGCCGGTGCATCGCTTCCGGCAGCCAGGTCCGCAGCGTGAGGGCCCAGGTTGGCGGAATTCCATGGGGTTTTCCTACCGTGTCGAACAGATGGGGATAGGCTTTTTCCACAAATACAGCTTCGCTGAACTGCGCCGTTTTGTAGCTGGGCTGATCGGATGGACTGGGATCGAGATTCGCTTCGCTGAGAATCAAGCCCCGGACGTGGGCACGGCAGTTTTCTGCGGCGCTTAATGCGATGGGCCCGCCGAGACTGTGACCATACAGAATTACAGAACCGCTGAACCGCTCGCGGATCAGCTCGGTCAGAACCTGCGCATGAGCCGCGACGGTATAGGTAAACTCCCGCGGTTTCTCACTTTCGCCCGCGCCGATTAAATCGATCAGGACGCAATGTTTTCCCCGCAAGGCCGGTGCGGAAGCCACCTGGGAATAATCCAGGCCGCCGGTACACCCAATTCCGTGAATCAGAATCAGCGCCGGGCCGGTTCCCGGCCTTTCCTCATAACGCAAAAACGCCTGCGCTGAAGGACTGAAAAACTCCTGAAGCATCGTTTCTTCCCCTCTTTCTATCGCATGGATGACGCTGATCTTTCACGATCAGCCCGTGTCAACGAACAATCCGATGACTCACTCGGGTCTGATATTGCTTTCACATCGGTCGGTCTGAGCGGCAGCGTAAACTTAAAATGCCGGCACGTCATTCCCTGCTTTTTATAAAAGGCATGACTGGAAGTCCGGCGTTGATTGCACGCGCATTCCAGCTGCGGACAGCCTGCCTGCGCCGCGATTTCTTTCGCCTTCCCGAATAACAACTTTCCCAGGCCCTGACCGCGGGCTTGTTCGTCGACGACCAGCTCCTGAATCTCCGCGATCGGCGCTATGTGATGAAGCAGCTTCTGCACGTGCACGCTCACAAAGCCGCGAATTTTTCCTTCTGACAGCGCGGTCAGATACACAATCTGCGGGTTATTCAAATTTTCCAGATAAACACCGTTAAAAACTTCCCGATCCATCGGCGCTTCCTCCAGCTGTTCGATC
Organism: Holdemania sp. 1001095H_141210_F2; assembly: GCF_015558105.1. NCBI lineage: Bacteria > Bacillati > Bacillota > Erysipelotrichia > Erysipelotrichales > Erysipelotrichaceae > Holdemania > Holdemania sp. 1001095H_141210_F2. The sequence continues at coordinate 72,233 of NZ_JADNPO010000007.1, read as the reverse complement.
AGCCGGGCAACGGCTTCCCGATCTTCCGCTTCTGCCTTACGAATTTCAATCATGAACATATCCCTCCTGTCCGCAAATTTCCAGTTTTATTCATTATACCATGATTAGGGCATGACACCGCCTTTTGCCGCTTGTTCCCTGAGGCTTGAAATGCTATACTCAATGATTATAAGGGGGATTGTTCTAATGAAATACAAATGTGTCGTCGTCGATCTCGACCAGACGCTGCTTCACGAAGATAAATCATTGTCTCAAAAAACCATAGACGCCTTCGCTAAACTGCCGCCGGAAACGGAAATTGTCGTGGCGACCGGCCGGGCGATCATACGGACTCAGCGCTATGCCGATCTGATTCACGCCCGTTCGATGATCTGCACCAATGGTTCGATCGTCTATCATCAAGGCGAGGTCATTCACCGCACGGAAATTGACAATCAGAAAGTAATCGATCTGATTCAAGTTGTCCGGAAAATCGAGCCGGTGCATATTACGCTGTTCTATCCGACGCAAGGGTATACGACCAACGAGTATTACATCAACAAAGGCGAATCGCTGCGGCTGGATCTTGATCATTTTGAAACGCATGAGATCCAGAAAATCTTCATCGTAACGTCCAATCACGCGGCAGTTGAGGCGATTGACTTTTCCAGTTATGGCATGAAAGCCGTTCCGTTAACCGAAAATCCGGACATCTTTGTCATTACGGCAGATCAGGTCAATAAAGGCAGTGCGCTGCGGGCGCTATGTGATCATCTGGGGCTGGATTTAAGCGAGGTTGTCGCTTTTGGGGATGATTACAACGATCTGGAAATGCTTCAAGAAGCGGGCTGCGGCGTCGCGATGGCCAATGCCGTTGGGGAAATCTCAGCGTCTGCCGATCAGCACACACTGAGCAATGAAGATGACGGCGTTGCCTGGTGGTTAGAAAAACACCTCGCCGATTTTCAATAACGAATACCGCCGGGATTTTCGTTAACTCTTAACGGCCCAACCAAATCTCATTCGATCAAAACAGCCGCGGCCGGATTTCTCCAGACCGCGGCTGTTTGTATTCTCAGACGCGCTGCGTCTTTATTTTGCCTGAAGCTCTTTGCGCATGGCTGAATAGCCAATCCACACCGTCCACACATAAGCGCAGGTCTTCGGAATCATCAACATTCCAATTAACGGAAGGGTATCCGCCCACAGCACAACCGGAATATAAAAGCCGAAACTGAGAATGATCGTCAGGCTCATGAAGCGAAACGCCGCGTCGTGATGCTCCTTCGTGCTCTGATAAAACAACACGATGATCAACAATCCCAGTAAAGCAAATGGGATGTTGCGGTAAATTCCCCAGGATAGCGGAGCGTTGGCGCTGGTCCAGCCATTCTGCGGGAACAGACACAGCGCGATCCGCAGCGCCGCCAGCAGATAGACAACCCTGGTCAGTCCCTGCTTTCCCCTCACCTGATACCGCTGACGCCAGACATAATACAATAAAACATAGAAAATCGTCATCGTGATGGATGTGATGAATTTTCCAATTCCCAACGCGAACGTATAATTTTCCAATCCCGTCGTACACAACGCAAGCGCCCGGGGCACAAGATGGAATGCATCCCCTGCGCCTAAGGTCACCGCCATGATGCCGAACAAAACATACTGACGATGCCCGCGCCCGGCGCGGATCATGATCAGTCCGAGCGTGATCACCGTACAAAGATAAACGATGTCGAATACAGTTTCTACAATAGCCTGCATGATTTTTCCTCCTTTTATGAACGTTGTTCATTATAGGCGTCAAGATCGATTCTGTCAACACTTTTACGGCTTTTTCATCCCTTTCTTTTTTTGTTCATTTTTAGCGTCAGCGTTGACTTTCAGGCTTCTTCTTCCTATAATGAACATAGTTCATATCATGAAAGGAGGATTTCTTTGCCTAAACTCTTGCCGAATTTAAGACAGACTTTAATCGAAAAAGCAATCGAGCTGTCGCGCACCGGCGGCTTAAGCGGATTAAAGCTGCGTGATTTAGCCCGCGAATGCAATATCGCGTTAGGCACATTGTATAACTATTATCCGACGAAAGACAGTCTGGTTCTGGACGTGGTCCAGCAGTTCTGGCAAAATTGTTTTCACCAGAAGACGTTTCCCGAGGGCGACGTTTTAGTCAAGCTGGACTGGCTTTATTCCACAATGAAGGAAAGTGTCGACGAATTCTCGGCAGAATTTCTGCATGCCGCCTCCGGGTTATCTCCTGCGGCTTTAGAAGAAGCCAAGAGCCGGGAACTGCACGCCCAGAAACATCTGACCCATCAGTTGGCCTTAGCGCTCAAGGCTAGCTTTCCTGATGAAACTGACGATCAGCTCAACGAGCGGGCAGCTTTCCTGTTTTACAGCCTGCTGGGTTGTCTGGAAAACCGCGGTTACTGCTATGCTTCGCTGCGGGAATGGCTAAAAGTCGTCCTGGCGTCAGCTGAACAAACTCAAAACCAATAAAAAAGAAAGGAAATTCATTGAATGAAAAAACTGATCAATACCGCTTTTATCTATGCCCTGGCCGCCATGGCCGCCGGCGTCTTCTACCGCGAAGTTACGCGGATGCTCAATTATACAGGCCGGACTTATCTGTCGCTGGCTCATGGCCATCTGTTTCTGTTAGGCGTCTTATTTTTCCTGATCGTCGCGCTGTTAAGCAAGTTCATTGATTTCACCGAAACCGCTTCTTTCCGCAAGGCATTCATCGTTTATAACGTCGGCCTGATCTGGACTGTCGCCTTGTTCTTAGTTCACGGTTGGATGGAAGTGCAGGGAATGGCAGTCGGCGCCATGATCGCCGGGATCGCCGGTTTAGGCCATATTTTATGGGGCGTCGGGTTAGTCTGGATCCTGAATCTGATCCGTTCCCGCGCTTAATTGACACTTAAGAAGCGCTGCTCTTTCGCTTTGGCGGTGATCTTCGGCTATTCAGCTTCTCGTTCAGATTCTCCCGGAATTGAAAACAAAGCCTGATCCCGCCGGTGCGCAAAAGAGCGCACAAATTAATAAAGAACTTGACTGGAAAGTAGTCAAGTTCTTTTACTTTGGATTAGACAGCGCAATTCACCCGGAATTACATTACCAGCCGGATTTTTCCCGATTCAGCGGTTCATTCTTGCCTTTATGCCTGATTCAGGATTTCCGTCAGCGTCGTATACAGCTGGCTGACGTCGATCGGCTTGGCAATGTGGGCGTTCATTCCCGCTTCCTTGGCCCGCGCGATATCCTCAACAAACGCATTCGCTGTCATAGCCAGAATCGGCAGCGTTTTAGCGTTGGGATGATTCGAATTCCGGATAGCCTGAGTCGCTTCATAGCCATTCATAACCGGCATCTGGATATCCATCAGGACCAGATCAAAGTAATCCGCCTCAGAATTTAATATCTGATCCACCGCATCCTGACCATTGAGGGCATGTTCCACCTGCATATCCGCCATTCTTAAAATCTCCGTCGCAATTTCCATATTCAATTCGTTATCTTCAACCAATAAGACCCGCCGGCCGGAAAGATCGTGCGGCGTAACTGTCTTGGGTAAGTCCAGAGCCGGGGCGGACTCGAAATTCGGACGGCGCGTTACCGCCATCAGCGTATTATAAATCGTTGAGGCAAACATCGGCTTGGAAATGAACGCGTTCGCTCCCGCTTCCCGGGCCGCCTGTTCGATCGGACTCCAATCGTAAGCTGATATGATGATAATCAACGTATCCGCTCCGACAAGCTTGCGAATCTGGCGCGTCGTTTCAATGCCGTCCATATCCGGCATCTGCCAGTCGATGAAGCAGACGTCAAATTCGTCGTCCGTTCCATGCGCATCCGCAATAACCTGCACCGCGGCTTCGCCCGTCAGAACCCACTTTGCCTGAATTCCCATTTTTTCCAACAGGATCGACGTATGGATACAGGTGTCCTGATCATCGTCGACAACCAGAACGCCCAGCGTTTCCAGCTTCTGCGTCTCAGAAACGTGCGCCGAAGCTTCCATCCGATCAAACGCCAGCTCGACGATAAACGTCGTCCCTTCGTTTTCTTTACTGAAGACCTGAATGGTTCCGCCTAAAAGCGATACCAGATTCTTCGTGATCGACATTCCCAATCCCGTTCCGCCAAACCGCTGCGAAATTGATCCATCCGCCTGTTCAAACGGCATATAGAGCTTCTGTAAAAATTTCTCGTTCATGCCGATCCCCGTATCGCTGACGGTAAAGCGCAGGCGCACCTGATTGTTGCGGAAACCGATCTGCCGGACTTCCAGGCGAATCTTTCCATTTTCCGGCGTGAACTTGACGGCGTTGGACAACAGATTCAGTAAAATCTGATTCACGCGCATTGCGTCGCCGATAATGACTTCTTCAGTGAAATCAACGACCGTCGCTTCAAAATTCTGATTGCGGGAACGAGCCTGAGAATCAATGATCGCGGTTATGGACTGAATCAGCTGACGGAATTCAAACGGTTCGCGGCTGATCGTCAGCTTGCCTTCTTCAATTTTTGACATATCCAGCACGTCGTTGATCAGCGAAAGGAGGTGTTTGGAAGAGAACCCGATCTTTGTCAGACAATCCTCTACCCGCCGCTGATCCTGAATGTTCGCCGCGGCGATCGTCGCCATCCCGATAATCGCATTCATCGGCGTGCGGATTTCGTGGCTCATCCGCGATAAAAAGTCTTTTTTCGCATCGTTGGCTTTCTGCGCCAGAGCCAGAGCGTCGCGCAGATTCTGCTGCGCCAGAAGCGCCTCAGTCTGATCGCTGATGCTGATAATATACCGTACAACCTGATCGTCAACTAAAATCGGATAAACTTTTAATAACAGCCAGCTCTCCCGTTGTCCATGGACTTCCAGCTTGAGGTTCAGCTCAGCCTGGCTGCGGAGAACGCCGGAATGAAATAATTGATAGAGTGCGGTGCTGTCCGTTTCCGAAAGCCGCGACATAAAATTATCATAGTCTTCCAACTGTTCCTCATCCAATCCCAGAATCCGCGTGCAGTTGGGACTGATATATTCCATCAGCTTGTCCTTTAAACTATAAATAAAGAAGACGTCATCGACGTTCGTGGACAGTAAATCGAACATTTTTTCCCGATCGGCGACGTCATGAACGCGGCGGCGTTCGAGATTGCGCGTCGTTTTGATACTTAATACAATAATGAAAAGGGAAAGCAGAATCGCGGTGATGATCGCCAGCGAACTTGTTCTTTTCATCTCTTTTTCAAGCGATAAAATTTTCTGATTGGCAAACGTGATAATCGTTGTCAGCGTGTCGCTGACTTCATCGTAAATCGGATAGATATTCTCATTCAAATAATCGTTAATTTCAACGTTCGTAAGGTTGGGAACCTGTTGAAGCAAGACCGCCTGCGCCTCGATCAGCGCATTCATTTTTTCCTGCAGGCGTTCGGTATCCGCCGCTGGCCCCAAATAATTTTCGGCAATCCGATCCAGCGACTGCTGCTGCATCGTATACCGGCTGTTCAGCAGGTCTTCTGTTTCTTCAATGGAATGGAAGCTGTCCGTCAGGAAAATACTGATGAACTGTTTCATGTCCAAAAGCCGCGAACGCATTTCGCGGGAGGAATTGGAAACTGTATATGGATGATCATAAATACGGGAAGCCGCGGCCTCCATGTTCCGTATGGAATAAATGCAACTCAATGAAAAAATAATCGAAATGACGCAAATAACCAGCGTACTGGCCACAGTTGCTTTACTGGAAGCAAAGTTAGACTTCATCTTTTTTCTCCCTTACTTGTTTGATCAGCACCTGAGGTTCATTTTAGCCTTTTTTCTAAGTGCGATGGCCGAAAATTCTTCAATCCTATTCATTATAAATTAAAATAAGAAAAAAACAATTCCATATTGAAAAAACATCTGTTTTTACGGATATTGTTAGTTTTTATACCATTTAAGCTATAATATTTTACAAATGCTATACTTATCTAAATCACACATCGGCGGCATATAAGTTGCCACCGGCAAAAGGAACTTACCATCTATGTACTCGGCTGCGCCGAGTATGTCGGAATAATCCTCCGTGGCGCAGCCTTTAATATAAACCTGGCACTTTTGTGTAGAGCCATCTGTGGTAATATAGATTCGGTCAACAATCGAGTGTACCAAAGTGAATAAAGTTTCCGGCTGTGCGTCCTTTGCAAATTCCTCAAAAGACAGCAGCCGTTTTTTTATGCTGTTCAATTCATGGATGAGGTAGTGATTTTCAGACTGGGTATTCTCAATGCGGCGCAGGTCTGCCTCCCGCTTAGCAAGGTCATCTGTAAGCACTTTTATATCGTCCTGGATAAAACGCTTGAGAGCGTCGTCCGCTTCACGCAGATTGCGTACCTGTGCGGCAATATCTGCATTTAACCGCTCAATCGCTTTCTTTGTTTCCTGGTATTCTTTCTCGCCTTGGTCGGTGCGGATCATGCTGGCAACCCGGTTCTCCAAAAGCTGCCGATAATAATCGGAATGTTCTTCTTGTAAACTGGAAAGCGAGTGGATGACGAATTCATCTAACGTTACGCCCTCAACCCCTTTGAAGGTACATTCTTTTGCCCGCGCCCCAGGGCAGGCGTATTTGAAGCGGGGCTTACCGTTTGTCCAACGGTTAGATTCCGGCAGCACCCGCAGACGCTTTCCGCAAATTGGGCAATACATCAGGCCAGACAGCAGAGCATTGGTCTTTCTATGGGGCCTGTTATACTTTTCTGCAATCTCATCCAACATATTTTGTGTTTCTACCCATTTTCGGGAGCTGATAAAACCTTCGTGGCGTCCGACGGAAACAATCCATTCACTAATCGGTTTCTTGGTAAGAAGCTGGGAAAACTTCGGGTTGAAGAACGTGGAATCCTCATCCTCGACTTTCATCTGGTCGGTCTTGTTATAAGCGGAAAGGCCATGCTTCCCGTCAAACTCATGTGCTTCTCCAAATAGATTCCCGTCATGCTCCAGGAAGTAATTATAGGAATACTCGTCGGCTACACAGTAGATGGGATTTCGCAAAATCAGCCGGATGGTAGAAGTGGTAAACTTCGCCCCGTGTTTCGTTTCATATTTCTCACTAATGAGATTTGCTGTTTGCAGCAGGGAACGTGTTTCCCAAAAGGTACGGTAGATTTCCAGCACAATCTCTTTTTCTTCTTCAATGGGGACAAGAAAGCTGATGGCGCTTTTATTTTTTCCGCTCCCCGTTGTCACACGCTTGGAAGAAAATCCGGTGGGCGTTTTACCGCCCAGCCAACGCCCGTCCTTAGCCAGTTCCATTAAATTATCCTGGATACGCTCAGTGAGGATGTCGCGCTCAAACTCAGCGATGATAGCCAGTACCTGAATGATGATTTTGGAAGTGCTGATCTGTGTATTGATGTTATTGGAGCAAACCAAAAGCGTCACATCGTGGCGCTCAAAGTATTCCAAAAGCCGCATGAGATCAGATGTTTTTCGGCTGATCCGGTCTAACTTATAGCAGGCTACCGCTTTGATCTTTCCCATTTCAACATCCCGTAGAAGCCGCTGGAAATCAGGCCGGTCGGAATAGTAGCCGCTCAAGCCTTTGTCCTCATACTGGATAAACTCATAATCCTCCGGTAAAGAAAGTTGATTGACAGCATAATCGGCGCTTTGCTTGAACTGGACGCCAATGCTGTCACCTTTATTTGTAATGCGGGATTTCCTCGCATAGATGGCTACCAGCCTATCGTCTATACCAGCCTGGATTCTTGCCTTTCGTTTCATTTTCAAATGTCCTCCTTTCCAGGGCAGCTATACAGCAGCCCCTTTCTTCATTTATTATAGAAACGCCCTCATTTTTGTTCAAAGGTGCGATTATCCTCTTTTAACGTGGAAAGCAGCGCCTTTAATTCCTCGGCACTTAATTTCCGCAGTTCGCGGGATAGAAATTCGGCGCGCTTTTCTGCGAACCGGCGCATGGGCTGTTCGCTCTCCTTCCCGGTGTGGAATACGATCTCCATAAGTTGTCCTCCGGTCATTGGTGCCGTTTGACAACTTCATAATCAAAGCCAGGGCGCTGGCCGCAATAGGTGCAGATGTCCCGTTCCTGCTGCGCAGGGTTTACCCGTTTCAAATAATAAGAGCCTGTACCATAAAAATTGTTGGCACAGGCCGGGCAAAGGCACATGATTAAATTTTCGGGAACCTCCTCGATCAGCCCTACGCTGACTGCCAGGGCATGGTTGATTCTGCGGATATGCTTTTCTTCCAGCCTGCCGATGTACGTTTCCAACCGCTTCTTATCAATGGTGCGAAGCTGCTCTAAAAGAACAAGAGAAGGCAGCTCCAGGCCGTTCTCTGCCTTTAACAGATAGTGGGTGGGCAGCTTTGCCTTTGCGTCCACCTTGCTGGAAATAGCCGCCACAATGACGGTGGGGCTATATTTGTTTCCTGTATTGTTCTGGAGAATGAGGACAGGGCGGCGTCCTTCCTGTTCGGAGCCGATTCCCCGGCCCAGATCGGCATAGTACATTTCGCCGCGCAAGTACGTTTTGTTCATGGTATTTAACCTCCCTTTGAAAATTCAGGCGGCAAAAGCCGCCTATGTAGAGGCCGTACAGCAGAACAGAATGAAGGCCGGGGAGAGATAAAACATTTCTCCTGTTTTCATTGGCCCGTCCTGCCGCACGGCCCATATTTCAAAGCGTTCCTACTTGTCCTCGACACCCCGGAACACTGTGGGAAGTCATCAAACGGCTGGCAGCTCACCAGCTCCACGGGGAATCTCACCCCTCGCGTGGTTCTCACGCAACCGCCCCCATTGCCTGCGACGGATCACGGCCAAAAAGGTGGCCGCTTCAACGCTCGGACGTTAGGCTGGACGGGAGTATCATTGTCCCCGCTGCCGGTCATGGCCGTACCGGGAGCCGCCCGGTACTGACAGTCTGCTGTTTCTCGCTCCTTGCCGGGAAGAACAAACCTAAGACCTACATTTCTTTTTCGGTGGTGTCTCGTTGTTTTCCCCCGGCAGATCGCCGCGCAGCAACCGTCTGGGCTTTGGCTTTCGCCAAAGCAGCGGGAATGTGCCTGATGAATGGGCATGCAATTTTCAAGGTTCTGGGAGAGGTCATAGAAAAACCTCTCACCCTTTTTGCCGTTGGGTGAGAGGTTTGCACAACACTACTCTAAAATTTTTTTGAGTTTTTTGAGAACCTTCATTTTCCGAACATGAACAGCATTGCGGTACACGCCAAGTTCATCTGCGTATTGCCGCTCTGTCTTTTCCTCAAAGAACAAAGCCTGGATCAGCGCCTGTTCCTCTGGAGTCAACATGGAAAGCGCGGTATGTAGCCTGTCCGTTTCCATCTTGCGGAACACCACACTCTCCACGCTTTCCTGCCTGTCGGAAAACTGCTGGGCATTTTCATCCATCAGCCGGTCTAAAGAATCTTCGCGGCTGGGAATAATCTGCACCACCTGGCCCTCCTTTCCGAGAACGAACCGCTCGGTTTTCAAATCATTCTCAAAGTAGCGCATTTTCCGGTCGCCCTTCATATAGGCGGCATACACTTCATCCGTGACCTCGATAAATTGGCCGCGAATCCATATTCTTTTTTTGCCAGCGTCCACGCTGTGTACCTCCGTTTCGTCTGAATTTCAAGAAGAAATCCAGACGGACGGCGGCCCTCTGCAACATGGAAGGCTTGTCCCGCAGGGAAATACCAGAAAACCGCATTTCCCGACAAAGTAAAAGTGCACACACCAAAAGGCGCGTGCGCTCGGCTGTTGGTTTTTGCCTGATGATGGGTAAGGCCCGGAGAAAAGAAAAAAGCCTGTCGAACAAAAAAATACCGCAATCCCCGTAAGGACTGCGGTATGTACGAAATACGGTTTTTGTTTGGTTTTGGGCGGGAAGCCGCCCGGCTTTTTTCTTTCTGGCTCCATGCTATCCCCTTATGGGGATAAGCTGACAAGCACCACCACCTTTCCCCAAATTGAAATGTTGATAGAGGTAGTATAATGTATAAAAAAGAGGAAACAGCGAGGTTTCAAAGAGGATTTGCATAGTTTCATCGCAAGTTTAGACACGTCCCGTGTGTGATTTGTCAAACACAAGCGACAAGATATGAGATTTGAAAAATTGTCCCGAATGACCGCATTTTAAGGAAAGAAAAAACGCAGCCTCTATCAAGACTGCGCTTTGTGGATATTATGAAGTTGTTTGAAAGCGATACCCGATTTCACGAATACTCTCGATGATAAAGGAATGGTGCGGATCAGCGGAATAAAGTTTTTTGCGTAGGTTTCGGACATGGTAGCCTACGGTGCCTCGTTCATTGACAGTTAGAGTTTCGCCCCACACCTTTTCATAGATTTGGGAATAGCTTAATACCCGCCCATTATTAACTGCCAGCAGACAAAGGAGATTATATTCTTTTGTTGTTAAGGCCACTTCTTTCTGATTACAGCGCACCAGCCTTTGGCTGGGATCAATCTCAAGATCGGAGAGAGATAGCACCGGCTCCGAGGTAAACTCCCACTTTTTCAGTTCTGGATGAAGCTGCAAAAATGAAAGGAAATCTTCAAAAACCTTTTTTTCTTCCTCGTTCAGCTTCATAATGATTATTTCTCCGATGGTATCACCTCCTGGGCTTTCATCCAGGCAGCTTCTTTTAGTTTATTGAAACTTGTTTCACTAATAACGTGTTCCAGCCTGCAAGCGTCTTGCACTGCAATATCACGGGGAACCCCGGCTTCAATAAGCTGCTTTGTAAAAAACTGGTGCTTTTCATAGATTTGCTGGGCGATCTGTCGGCCCTGCTCTGTGAGGGAGAGTGTGCCATCGTCCTTTTTTAGCAGGCATTTCTTTTTAGACAGTTCCTTGACCGCCCGGCTCACAGAAGGCTTCGTCACGCCTAAATACCCTGCTACATCCACACACCGGATATAACCGTGTTTTTGTTGGAGTACAAGAACGGCTTCCAAATAGTCCTCCATAGAAGAAGTCAAAGATATGTTGCACATCTTATTGTCAGTGTTCATTACCCCAGTTTCCATCGAAAATCGCAGCATGCCTGCATCAACTCCTTATCATGGGTGATGACCCCTATCGTTTTGCCTTCGGCTGCGGCTACTGTCAATACGGCAGCGATTTTTCGCATGTTTCCCCCGTCCAGCCCGGACGTGGGTTCGTCGAAAAGCAGGATTTCCCTTCCGGATAACAAGCCGCAGGCGATAGAAAGTCTCTGCTTCTGGCCGCCAGAAAGGGCAGCCGGGTGTGTATCCTTGTAGGCATACAACCCCAGTGTTTTCAACAATGTTCTGGCATGTTCCAGCCGCCCGGAGGAAGCATCGGAATGGAGCAGCAATTCCTCCGTGACGCTGGTGGTAAAAAACTGGGTTCCTGTGTCGTTGGAACTGTACCACACCACTTTTCTGCGCTTCCCGGCAGGCAGCTTTTTTCCGCCGATATAAATTTCCCCACCGCTCTGCTTTTGCAGCCCCGCCAGAACCATGGCAAGGGTAGTTTTTCCCGCGCCGTTTCTGCCAGTCAGGGCGGTGATCTTCCCGGCGGGCAGAGAAAGATTCAGATTTTCAAAAATAAGGAGCTTTTTGCGCCTGCAGGTCAGATTCCGGCAGAAAAAATGTTCCTCCCCGGCGTTTGCAGGAACCCCCGGCAGGGAAGCCTCTGTTTCCGTGACTTCCCGCAGACCGTACCGCTTTCGTTCTTCCTCTGAAAGTTCCCTCATCTGCGCCGGCGTTTTTTCCCACTGGATGGTTCCTTCTGAAACATAGACGAAACGGTCGGCGATACCGCTTAGCCATGCCAGCCGGTGCTCCGCTATAATCAGGGTGTTTCCCTCGTCTTTCAATTTCCGAAGTATGCCCGCAAGCCTTGTAGCTCCCTCGCTGTCCAAGTTGGCCGTGGGCTCATCGCAGACATAGGTATGGGGGCGCAGTGCGTAGACCGAAGCAACCGCCACCCGCTGTTTCTCGCCGCTGGACAGCACATCCAGAGGACGCGCCCGCAGGGTCTCCAATCCCATGGAAGCGATAGCCTCATCCGTGCGTTTCCGTATTTCCTGTTTCGCCATCCCATAATTTTCACAAGCAAAGGCAACCTCCCCCGCAAGTTCCGAGGAAAAAAACTGACTCTTGGGATCCTGAAATACGCTGCCAATCTCCTGTCCAATCTTCCAAGCGGGAAGAGAAGCAATCTCTGTATAGTTTATCCAGAGGTCACCCTTTTTCGTTCCCTGATAATAGGACGGAGCCAGACCGTTGAGCAGCCTTGTCAGCGTCGTTTTCCCGCCGCCGGAAGGGCCTGTCAGCACGACACATTCCCCGTCGCAAACAGTAAGGTCAATCCCATGAACACCCTCTTCGCAGCCTTCATATTGAAATGACACATCCTTAAGAACAATCATATCCGTACACCTCCCGCAAAGAGAAATACCGCCGTCGCCCCAGTCCAGAGCGCCAGACAGATACCATCCAAGGCATCGGACCTCTTTCCATAATAGCTGCCCCGCTTTCCGGGACGCTCCGCCCCACGGGCCACCGCAGAGACCGAAAGTTGATCGGCAATCTGCAGACAGCGCAGCAGCAAGGGGACAAGCACATACTCACAGGATGCCGCCGGATGCCCCGCAAGCTGGATCGGCGTGGTCAATCCCCGGTTGCGCATGGAAAGCCAGACACTCCGCAATTCCGACTTCATAGTCGGAAAAAAACGGAACATGACCAGTAGGCCCAGAATGACAGGACTCGGCGTGTGGATACGGGATAAAAAGGCTGCCAGCTCTCCGGGCGGCGTGGTAATCAGATCCCATGATACCAGAAACACCGGCGTCAGGTTCCAGAACATCAGCACATAAAATTCCGAAAATACCGCCGGATGGAAATCGTGGAACCGGATCAGGTACAACAGAATCCCAAGCGCTGCGTAGAAAGCTGCCATGGAGCGCAGGAAACGCCAGTTTCGCTGCACTCCCAGATAAATGAATCCCGCGACTGTCAGAACGCAGGTCAGTAAAGTATCGGTAGTCAGGGATATGCCGATGATCGTACAGGCCAGTGCCCACAGCTTCACCGGGACGGCAAGATTCCTGCGGCCCATCAGAGGACTCCCGCTTTTTTGAAATGCTTGTTCACCAGCTTCCCGCCCACCAGGCTACCGAGGAAGCCGCCAAGCACGGTAAAGAGGATGATGAACGCAAGCCATCCCGGGGAGGTATAATAACGGACAAAGGAATCAATGTAGCTTTGCTCCATGCCGCTGGAGAGGGCAAAGGCTTCGTAGGTATCCCAGAAAAACCAGATCGGCAGAAGATTCACGCCGTTGTACAACAGGCTTGCCACCGACCAGGCCGCCGTCATTTTCTTTTTTGATTTCCAGCCATCCCTCCAAAGAATCGCCTCACAGATGATCCCCACCACAATGTAATACGGCAGCAGATACCAGTTTCCCATGATGAGGAACACAAGCCCCAGTATAGTCATGTAAATCAGCGTCACGAAACGCTTATGTACCCGGCTTACCACGAGAAAATAAACCGGGGCGCACAAAAACATGGTAAAGCCCACCGACAGCACCATGCTGACAAAATCGTTTGCCATGCAGACCATATTCACAATAAGCTGTATGACGATGAGCAGCACCGTAAGCAGCACCGTGGTGATTACATCCCTGACATTCCATTTCTGCGTTGTTTTCATTGAAATTTCCTCCTGATCTTTCTTTTAATCATTTGCCTGCAGCTTTTCTTTTCTTCCAAGGTTCCAGCCGATTGCCGTCTCCCGCATCTGAATAAAACGGCGGTACAGCCCCTGTTCTTCCATCAGTTCCCTGTGCGTGCCGCGTTGGACAATCCGGCCCTTATCCAAAACAAGAATCTGGTCGGCATTCCGGACTGTGGAGAGCCTGTGGGCAATCATAATGATCGTCTTGTCTTTTGTCAGCTCCGCAATCGCCGCCTGCAGTTCCCGCTCATTCTCCGGGTCCACACTGGCGGTGGCTTCGTCTAAAATGATAATCGGCGCATCCTTTAAGATGGCCCGGGCAATAGAAATGCGCTGGCGCTCCCCACCGGAAAGGGAGGCTCCGCCCTCGCCTACAAGGGTATGGTAGCCTTCCGGCAATGCCGATATAAACTCATGGCAGCACGCCTTTTTCGCCGCCTCGATCACATCTTCCCGGGTGGCGTCCAGCCTGCCGAATTTGATGTTGTTTTCAATGGTATCCTCAAAAAGATAAACATTCTGGAACACAATGGAAAAATTTTTCAGCAGACTGTCGCAGGTAAAATCTTTTACATCATGTCCGCCCACACAGATTTTCCCTTCCTGCACATCCCAAAAACGGGCAATGAGGCTTACAAGGGTCGTTTTGCCGGAGCCGGAAGGCCCTACGATGGCGCAGGTTGTTTTTTCAGGAATGATCGCGCTTACATCCTGCAGCACATTTTCCTGTCCGTAGGCAAAGGAAACGTGGGCAAGCTCAATGTCATAGTGATCCAGTGGAATATCCCCGCCATGTTCATCCAGTACCGGCGTATCCATAACGGCCTCCATACGGTCCAGGGAGGCATCGATGACACGGGCAACGGAGGCCATACTTCCCACTAGCTCCACACTGGAGTAGATCATAAAACTTGACACCAGCAGAAGCAGGCACTTGACCGGTGTGATCTCACCGCCCAGCATCAGATAAGGAGCAACGACTAAGATTGCGGATTTTGCCAGCTTGAAGATCGTCTGATAAACGCCGGTCAGCGAGGAAAAGACACTTTCCAGAATGATGTTGGCGTCCGCACTTTCCCCGATTGCCTGATTGACCGCTTTTCCCGACATTTCTCCCAATCCAAAGGCTTTCACGACGCCCATTCCCTGGATATATTCCAGAAAACCCGTCACAAGATTCGCCTGTGCGGCCTGCCGTCTGGGAGACAGCCTTTTACCTGCTTTCTGGATTCCCCCATAGACCAGCATAGAAACGGCCAGCCCCGCAAACATCAAAAGTCCGATATGCCATTCATAAAAAAGCAGCCAAACGCCTATGACAAGGGCATGGATAAAGCCTCCCGCTACTTTTTCCAGAACCATGACGGCGTTACTCTCAATATCTCCAAGTGTGGTCGTCACGGCGGCTACGATCTCACCCAGCCGGTTTTCATTGAAATACCCCATAGGAACATGTTTCATATGTTCGCCGATTTCCAGCCGTTTTTCCGAACACATGGAAAAGCTGCCAAGCGTTCTCCTGATACAGGATAGGTTATTAAAAAAGATCCGTCCGGCAATGCTTACCACCATAATGGCAAGGGATACCCAGATGGTGGAAACCGGCATGACGCCGCCCTCCGCCACTGAAAGCAGCCCTGAAAGTACCGTAAGGATCGCCATGATGGGCATCATCTCAAAAACAGAATCCAGCAGATTGAAGACAAAAGAAGCAATCAAATTCTTTCGCTGTTTTCCCGAAAATTCCAGCAGTCGTTTCATCAGTTGAATCATACAGGCGCCTCCTCTCCCATATCTTTCGCGCTGATATGCGCGGTCCACAGCTCTCTGTAAAGAGAATTGTTCCTTAACAACTCTTTGTGCGTTCCCTGGCCTTTGATGCACCCTTGATCCATTACCAGTATCTTATCTGCGCCCACGATGGTAGAAAGACGGTGGGCAATGACAATCAACGTTTTCCCTTTTACCAGTTCATTGATCGATGCCTGAATAACAGCCTCATTCTCCGGGTCGGTAAATGCGGTAGCCTCATCCAGTACCACCACGGGGCTGTTTTTTAAGATCGCCCTGGCAATGGCAATGCGCTGGCGCTCCCCACCGGACAGGCTCCCGCCGCCGTCTCCCACCAGCGTATCATATCCCTTCGGCAGGGCAGAAATAAATTCATGGCAGCTCGCCTGCTTTGCGGCGCTTACAATTTCTTCGTCCGTCGCCCCCGGTTTCCCCATGCGGATATTTTCCTTCACGGACAGATGAAACAGAAAATTGTCCTGGGACACATAAGCCACGGTATCCATGACCTGTGAGAGCGGGATGTTCCGCACATCTACTCCGCCAATCTGTACTTCTCCGCTGTCCGCCTCCCAGAAAGAAGCGATGAGGCGCGCCGCCGTTGACTTGCCTGAGCCGGAGGGTCCCACAATCGCCGTCATACCGCCCGGTACCGCATCAAAGTTGATCTGGTGCAATACTTCCGTATTTCCATATCCGAAGCAAACATTCCGGAAAGATATATGAGAATTAGGAAGTGTTACCCGTTCCTCCGGCCGTTGCATTTCCTCTGTTTCCAAAAGCCCGGCAATCTCTTTAACCGTGGAATCCACCATGGCAAGACTGTCCGTATATTGCAGTGCCTGGATCAGTGGCTTGACTAATCCAAGGGCGAGGATCACACAGGTAATTAAAACCGGCGTTTCCAGGCTGCCCTGTATATACAGATAGGCACCTAAAGGCAATACGCCCAGCAGACAGGACGGCATAATAGAAATACCCGCCACATAGAAGCTGTTGGTCTGCTTAAACCAGGTCGTCTTTGCCGCTTCATTTTCTGTTACAGCATCCATATACCTGCCATAAGAGGCAGTGCTCTGGTTAAAAGCTTTGATGACTTCAATGCCGCCGATATATTCCACAATGGCGGCATCCATATTTTTCCCCGCAGTCAGTACACGGTCATACCGCTTTGCATAGTCCTTCATCATCCCCATGTAGCACACAAGTCCAATAGGGATTGTAATCAGCGAAATCAAGGCAATGCGCCAGTCCAGGATAAAAAGATATATCAACATCAGGACTGGAACAAGAATATTCGCTGTCAGTTCTGGTATCATGTGTGCCAGCGGCAGCTCCAGCTTTTCCACCGTATCCACCAGCAGGGTCTTGAATTTACCGGAAGGTGTATCCAGAATATAACCCATGGGTACACAGGAGAGCTTCGCTGTTAATTCTGTCCGGATATTCTTTAAAATTGTAAAAGCCGAGCGATGGCTGAGTATGGTAGAAACCGTTCCAAACCAGGTGCTCCCCAGATAGCCGAGAAGTGCGGCAAGCGCCCAGAAACCAATGGGGATAAGGTCATAATTTTGACCGCATATCTGGATCACAATCTGTGAAACCGCAAAATAGGGTACAATCCCGCACACAGAACCAAGTACCGCCAGTAAGACAGAGGCTGTCATTTTCCCTTTGCACTGTGTTGCAAACCGCAGGACCCAACTGAATGTGTTATTTTTTTCCTGTTCCATTTCCTGCTCCTTTCATTTTTTCTAAAACCGTTCCGCGCATGGCTCCGGATAAATCATCTGATATTTTCCCATCCTCTAAGACCAGCACACGAGAGCAAATCGTCTGGATAAATTCATAATCATGGGTAATAATCAGCAGTATCTTCCCCTGTGCGGACAATTCTTTTGCAAGCCTCCCCACCTCCTGCATACTTTTTAAATCAAGCCCACTGGTGGGTTCGTCAAAAATCAATAACTCCTTTTCGCAAAGCAGACTGACCGCTACGGCAAGGCGCTGCTTTTGTCCCCCCGAAAGGGAGAGAGGGTGCCGGTCTTTGAAATCCAACAGATCAAGCCATTCAAGCGCCTTTTCAACGGCTGCGGTGTCTGGGGCTTTCACACCAAGTAAACACTCAGCTTCTACGCTGTCCGTAAACAGTTGATGCCCCACATCTTGCATAACCATGTAAGAACACTTTCTCCGCTGTTTCTCCGCGAGAGCCTTTCCCTGCAGCAAAACAGTCCCACTATCATTTTTTTGTAATCCACACAAGACACGGGCAAGCGTTGTTTTTCCCACACCGTTTTTCCCAACAACAGCAATGACTTCTCCGCCATGAGCAGTAAAACTCAGATCTTGGAAGATTGTCTGTTTTCCAAGACGGACTGATATTCCCTGCACTTCTAACTCATTACTGCTTGTTTTTGGAGCGATAGCAGTTTTCTTTACATGAGACAGGTTTCTGCACCGAAGCCCCATGGCAAGAATCTCACTTTCAGGCAATGCCTGAAAATCGGTAAGCGTCATATCCTTCAGAATTTTCCCTCCGTGCATATAAACAACACGATCTGCAACATCCATCAGATACCAGAGCCTGTGTTCCGCAATAATAATCGTTTTTCCCTGCGCTTTCACTCTTTGAAGCAGATCAGTCAGCTCTTCAATGGCTCCCATATCCAAATTAGAGGATGGTTCGTCTAAGACAAAGATTTCTGATTCCGTTGCATAAACAGAAGCAAAAGCGATCTTCTGTTTCTCACCGCCTGAAAGTTCAAAAATATTTCTTTTACGGAGTACAGACAAATTTAATTCACGGCTGGTTTTCTCAAGGCACATTTTTAATTTCTCTTGTGGTAAGGCTCGATTCTCCAAACCAAACACAATCTCACTGTCTGTATCTGTATTAAAAAACTGTGTGCGTGGGTTCTGAAAAACAGAGCCTACATAGTCTGAAATATCCGCAATATCTGTTTTCGTTACATCCAGCCCACATACAGAAATTTCACCTGACAGTTCTCCACTGAAAAAATGTGGAATAAGCCCGTTAATCAGGCGTGTAATTGTAGTCTTTCCACAGCCGCTTCCCCCGCACAGCAAAACACATTGCCCTTTTGGAATCTCAAGAGAAACATTATGCAGCCCATTATTCTCCTTCCCATCATAAGAAAAGGAAACGTTTTTTAAAGAAATCATCAGAACCACCCCTTTCCATTTGCCAGGAACGCAAGAACAATCACGGTTATATACGCAACCAAAACCAGCATATCCATCACATGAAAACGAACGGTCTCCATGCAGGTACGTCTTTGTACATGATCAATGCCTCTTGTAATGGCTGCCTGTGTAATTTCATCCGATATTTTAGAAGCAGATACCAGCATGGGGACATAAACATACTCCATCGTCCGCATAGGATGGCGGAGAATCCCTGCGGCTGTTACAGGTATTCCCCGCAGAGCCATTGCATCCTTAATCGAATTCCATTCTTCCCCCATCGTAGGAAAATACCTCAGAGTGATAGAAAGAGAAATCGTGAACCCTTTCGGCAAGCGGAGCTTTCCAACCGCAGCTAAAAATTCGCTGACACGCGTGGTAGAAATAAGCAGACTCCCTAACATAAAACAGGGGATCAGCTTGCGAATGTAAACTGCAAACATATAAATAATGCCGCCAGCACTCACTGGCAATAAAGGAACAAGCCAAAGCTGAATTGCCAGTAAGGCAAGAAACAATGCTGCATATTTTAAAGCCGTATAAATCTTCTTTGTACTGAGCAACAGTAAAAAAGGTAATGCGGCAAAAATACACTCAATCGTAATACTCCCGTTCAGAAAGACGGAAATACTGGTTATAGCTAAAATAAGTAATTTTGTGCGGGGATCTATCTTCATTTAAACAATCCCCGCCTTTTCAAAATGCTTTTTCAACAGTTTTTTGCCAATAAAGCCGCCAATGAAAGCACAGAGAATTGTCCCAATCAGCATCGCCGGGATGGCCCACCAGTTTGCGCCAATAGAATCAATTACACCAGCGAAAGAAGATACATCTCCTTTTTTGCTCATAAACTCGTCAAACTGCGCAGGCATAATAGCCATTGGAACATAGGCTCCCATAGGAGATAACGCAAATAAGCAATAAGCCGTCATATTTCTTTTAAAAGATTTAAATCCACCGGACGCGCAGATAAAATCTGCGATAATACCTAACACCACAAAAAATGCTGACATCATCCAGAACATCCCGGTAATGAACAAAAGAATACCCGAAATAATTCCAAGAATTGTGATAGCCCCTCTTTTAGGAATTTTTGCTATATAGAGCATAAATACGGTTCCTGTAAACAAAGCTACGATCATTGGCATGAACGGGAAAGTAATGGGCGTCATCTGCGCAATTCCACCGATGATAAATGCGACAGCCGAATAAATAAGCGAGAAGATACCGACGGAAATAAAATCCCGTGTTTGCAGTTTCTGTGATTTTTTGTTCATGATAATAACCTCCTGATTTTTTAGTTAGGTGAAGCTAACCTTTAGAGTGAAAATTAAGGCTCATTTGAGCCTTAACATGCCTTCCCAGCCGCAGTTAAAGAAAGTGGCAAGCTCATTTACATATTGAATTGCGTGTTCTCTCGTCATATCATGAGCCACCGTTTCAAAAACAGCGGTGAAATAGGCGCTTGTAATCATGTGGTGAAGTTCACGGCTGACAGTCCCCTCCAGCTTACCAAGCTGTCGAAGCCGTTCATAATAAAGTTCTGTCTGGGTAACTTCAATTTCTACCAGATCATGAATATAACTGGAGTACTTTGTTCCTTCGGAACAGCATATCACCAATTTGAAAGCATCAAAATTGTCGTAGATAAAATTGATAAAATGATTTAAATAATCTGTTGATAATTCTCTGCTTTGAGCCGCTTTATCCTCCGGAATCAACTCGAAATGTGCCTGCTGCGCCGCCTTGAACTGCTCCATCAGACCATCTGCAGGCTCGGAGACCAGCGCCTCAAAAAGCGCTGCTTTGTCCGGATAATATCCATAAAACGCCCCCTGAGTAAAGCCAGCTTCCTTAACGATACTGCGGAGCGAGGCATCCTTAAAGCCTTTCGTTAAAAATTCCCGTTTCCCAATTTCAAGAATTTTACGTTGGGTTTCTGTGTGCTCAGCCATATCTAAATATTCCTTTCCATCCAACATATCACCGATATATATCACCGATATATATCACCGATATGATAGCACGGATCGGTTGCCTTGTCAACAGTATTTTGGGTTGAGCACATAAAAGGCAGGAAAAGATAGGCAAGGGCAAGATATTGATACCGTGCCATTTCCTCAAGGTATGCTCTTGCTTTATTTCTCCAGCAGCTTTATGTACCCAGCCGCACTGCACGGCTGGGCTTTTCTTTTTTGAGGTTGTTAATAGGCCGGGGTGCCGTACCCATAAATCTCATAGTACCCAATGGGATAGCTGTTCTGCCGCACGGAATCACCAGAGTTGCCCTCTACGGTGTAGACACGGCCATTCTCCACTTTCTCCACAATCCCCACATGGTCGGAAGAACCATCCTGGCCTCCATCATCCCAATCGAAAAAGATGATGTCGCCGGGGCGCGGCTCGTAGCTGTTATCCTGCCACAGCCCGCGCTCCTTGAACCAGGGTACACCCTGGGACGCGCAGGCCGCAAACTTCGGAACAACACCGGCGTCGATATAACCGCACTCATTGGCACACCAGCTCACAAAGCAGGCGCACCATTCCACCCGGCTGTTAAAGCCGTACCAGCTCCAATAGGGAGCGCCGCCTGTGTTCCCCACCTGGGAAAGCGCCACGGTAACGATCTCGCCATCGCCTCCGGTAATACCATAGAGTACCTGTGACCAAAGGGAATTATTCTCGTCATCCAGAAGCTCCGCCATCTGTTCCCGCTGATCTTCGTCAAAACCGAACTGATTGGCCATCTCCTCCGCAGTCTTATGGCTGACGGTGATATACAGATAAGTGCGGGTGACAGTCGTTTCCGTTTCTACGATATTTCCATTTCCATCATCTGAGGTTTCAATGATGGTTTCCGTCTGGGTAGCGGTACTGGACGAGATTTCATTCATCTGCCAGAAAATATCCTTTAAGAGCTGCTTTTTGGAATCGTCCATAGTGGCCACTTCCTGGGCAGCGTCCGGGTCGGTGGTAGTTTTTACCGCGTAAACCGCCAGAACCTCTTTCCAAACCGCCCGGCTCCCGGACATCTCCAGCACGTCATAGCTGTGGGCCGCTTTAATCTCGTCAAGGTTTTCCTGGTATTCGGTATTGATCTCCTGCACGGCGGTCTGCATGGTCTGTCCGGTGCCGGAGTCCTCCCCAGAGAAGAAAATCCCAAAGCAGGAGCCGATAATCATACCGATGAGGCAGATCACAATAATCACCAGCACAGCAATCCAACCGCCAGCGGCGATTGCCGCGATCAGCGCCTTGGTCGCGGCAATAATGGCTTTCACCGCCGCAACCGTAGCCTTAACTGCCGCCTTTGCCGCAACCACCGCAGTCCGGGCCGCTACACGGGCGGCATGGGCCGCAGCCCTGGCAGCCCGCGCCGTGGCCTGGGCAGTCCTCTGGACAGCTTTGGCCGCCTGCTGGCTGGTCTTGATACTGGCCTTGGCAGTCTTTTCCGCCGTTTTGATAGATTTGCTGGTGGTTTTTATCGTCCCCTTGGCTGTGGAAGAAGCCTGCTTGATGGTTTTGCGGCTCCTGTCCACTGTCTTAATGCCTTTCTTGCCGCGGTCCAGGGTCTTGATGGCCCTGCGCTCCTGACGGACCGCCTTGGCCGGCTCGGAAACCGTATCCGCTGCCTGACGGCCACTCCAGCGTGCGGTGGACTGCCCAGCCTGCCGAGCCGCTTGTTTTTTCGGCTGTTCGGCTGCGGCTTTCCGCTTCTGGATTTTCTCCTTGACCTTGGAGATGTTCTCCTTGGTCGTTTGAACCCCCTTGCGGCCCTGTTTATCAAACTGATGGACCGCTTCATGGGTGACATTATCCACCCCAGCGGAAAGGCGGTCGGACGCATACTCACCGGGGGAACCCTCCTCGGCATACAGGCTGTGGTCGGCCTTATCCTTAGTGCGGATATATGCCTCCTTCATCCGTTCAGAAGCAACCGCCGCTTTATCAATCGCTTTAATGCCTTTTTTCTCAGAAACTCTTGTTTTAATGCCCTTGCCCATGGGCTTCACCTCCTTCCCAGGGCGGGGCCGCCCTTATTCCTCCAGCAGCTTGGCCACAACCACCATCCGCCCGTTGGTCCGAGAATACTCGCAGGTGGAGAGGGTGATAAGCTGGTCGCCATATTCCGCAGTCACGCCCGTATCATAGAGGGCCAGCGCCTTGCACTGGGCAATATACTCATCAAAAGCCTCGGCGCTCTCCGCATGGACAAAGTGGTAATACTTGAAGCCGTCCTCGGAATAAGCCACCGTCTTAAAGGCGGCGACCACCTCATACTCCCCAAAGCCATCCAGCGTGTCAAAATGGATGATCGTATGCTCCCGGTAGAAATCCTCGCTCTCGTATTTGCACAGGTCGGAGAACATCGAGCCGTTGTTCATGTGGTGGCCGTACAGCACCAGATTGTCGGACAGGCCGATGTCACAGTTTTCCTGGATATAAGGCACCCCATAGCTGCTGTACGATTTATCAAAGGCGTGTTTGAGGTAAAAATCCGGGCTGTCCTTGGTCTGCATGACCGGATAATCAATCCGGGTGCTGGGAATGGAAATCCATCCCACCAGGTCGCTGTTCTGGGCGTACACCTCCGCATACTTTTCAAACGCAGTTACTTTCTTCGGGGTCTGTTCCGGGGTGTCGGCAGCTTCCAGAGATGGAAGTTCTGTATCCTCTTTCACCAGTTCCGCCACTTCCTCAAAGGCTTCGGCGCTCTGTTTCTGGTCGAGGTATTCGCGGGCCAGCATAGCCCCGGAGAAAAGGAAAAGGGCGGCACAAAAGGCCGCCCCTGCGATCATCAGTCTGGTTTTCACTTTATTACTCATTTTCTTTACCCTCCTTATCGCGCCTGCTCTTTGCCGGCCGCCTGCCGGTGCGGTGCAGCCGGTGCCGCTCTCAGCCCCCGAAGTTCCGATTTTACGGAAAATCTCTCACCGCCTGCTTTTTCCGCCAACCGGCCCGCGCCGCGTTCCATCCCGGAAAAGATCTTGCCGCAGGACAGAAATAGGCCCCGCAGCTTAGCAAGCACACCCTTATCGGCCTCCAACTCCTGAGCCTGCTGTACTTCTTTGCCTACAAGGGCGCGTCCGGCGCTTTTCATGTGGCTTCCCGCCTGGTGCAATTCCGCCCGGATCACATCCAACTTCCCGGCACACTGTTCCATCGCCCTGCCAGCGTGAGAGAAGCCGCGCTCCATCCGGGAGAGAACGGCGGGAATCCGCAAAGCCTGCACCGCTTGACGCAGGGCGGAGCGCCCTTTTCCCCGAAAGGTCTGCACCATGCGCCCGGCAGAGGAAATAAGATTTGCCTTGGCGGTGAAAACCATCGTCCGGGTCTGCTGGATTTTTCCTTCCGTCGCCGTCACAAGCTGGGCGCACCGGGCGCGGATTCCCTTGTCGTGGAGCTTGCCTACCTCCAGGCGCATTTCTTTCATTTCCTCCATCATCTGAGCCAGCTTCCCCTCCAGACTGTCCATATAGCCCACCAGGGCCTGCACTTCTTCCTTTTGCTTTTGAAGGTTGTTCTGCTCCAGTACGGAGAGAAGCTCCTTGATCTGGGGGTGTTCCCCCAGGGTGTAGGTTAGTTCAGCCATTTTCTGTTCCTCCTATCAAAGCGGTTTACCGGGCTGGGGCCTCCTGCTTTCTGGCAGGCGGCAGTTCCCGGCAGTATTCCGGGTAACGGATTTTTATGCCCTCCATGAAGTAGGGGCCAAACTCACAGCAGAACAAGTCCTCCGGGGAATAGGCGTTGCTGTGCTCCGGGTCGGTATAGCCGTTCCAGAGATTGAAGGCAAGGCGGCACACCCGGACGGTGCCGCTGGTCTGCCAGCCGCCGTTCATACCCTCCGGTTCAATACAGTCCTGCCCAAAATCAAACATCTGGCGGATGTTGGCCCTTGTTTCCGGGGCGATCCCCATGACATAGAAAAAGGCCCGGTGGTAACAGTCGTTCCGCTTGGCCTCGCTCATCATATCCAAAAAGAAATCCCGGTGTTCTGAGGACGCAAACCGGATATTAAGTCTGTTCATATCAAAACTGTCCTTTCAAAAATAAGTTCCATACGAATCGCTTCCTTTTCTGACCAATGGCATTTTCACCTCCTGTATGCGCCGCTTTGCCAGCGCATAGTATTCTGGCTGAATTTCCGTACCCAAATAGAGCCTGCCGGTCTGAATGGCAGCCAAAGCGGTGCTGCCGGTTCCCATATAGCCGTCAAAAATCAACTCCCCCGGCATACTGGATAACTGAATCAGCCACGAAAGGAACTCGGTATTTTTCACCGTAGGATGAAAAATCTGATTCTTTTTCTGCCAGGTTGAATTGTAGGTTGCCTTGGGATATTCTTCGCCAAACCAACAGGCAGGGAAGCGCGTTTTATACTTCTTGCTGGGACTACGTCCGGCATGGAATAAGGTTCCTTCCTTTTTCCGGTTTTGCAGAAGTGTGGTGTGGTTGAACGCCCGCCGCCCTTTCTGGCAAAATATAAGCCATTCCGCATTGTTGGCAAAACTCCCTTGTAAATCCCCCAGGCCACCAATGGTGTTCTTTTCGATTACCAGACAATTTTTAATCTGGAATCCAGCTTCCTGCAGACAAGCATAGTGTTCTGGGTAACAGTCAAAACGGGTAAAAAAATAGGCATGGGCGTTATGCTGTAAAATGCGGTAACTCTCCCGTGCCAGTTGTTTGTAGTCAATTCCTGTATCACCTGTCAGCAGAGGATGGGGATGCTTGGCAAAATGATTTTGATAGGAAATACCATAGGGCGGGTCGGTAAGGATCAAAGATACCGCGCCGTCCGGGATTTCGGCTAACAGTTCCATGCAGTCCATGCAATAAATCTGATTGTAAAAACAGGTTGCCTCGTGTCCTTTCAAAAACAAGTTCAATACTGATTTTTTCCTTTCTGGTAATAAGTTTTATTCTCATATGACTTTTGCCGTTTTTACATAAGGAAAAGGCATATTCACCTGTAACAGCAAACACGCCTTTCCAAATACCGTCCTATCATCCGTAATCTTCATGTTCCAACATAAAACTCAATCAACGAAAACCTCCTCTCCGCCGAACACGCCCTCGCCGGGCTTGGTGGTCATCAAGGCATACAACTTTGTGCTGCGCGGGAACCGATTGACAAAGGGCACCAGGGCGCTGCCGTAACGGATCAGGCCGCAGCCTGCGTCCGCATTGGTGACGTAGCTCATCTGCTCCCTGGAAATATTGAGGAGCTTGGAGAGCTTTTCCCGGTCGGAAGCCGCCTGGTTCAGCATAACAATAAACTCCGAGTTGCTGAGCATGGTGCTGGCCTGCACGGAATCCAGCAGGTACTCCACATTCTGGGTGATGGCTGTGGGGTAGGCCCCGCGTTTTCTGAACTGCCGCCACGCAGAGTTGAAGAAGATCCCGCTCTGCTCATTTTCAAACATCACATGGAACTCGTCGATAAAGACGTGGGTGCGCTTGCCCCGTTTCCAGTTGAGGGTCACGCGGTTCAGGATGGTATCGGTGATGACCAGGGAACCGGCAGGCTTTAGCTGCTCGCCCAGGCCGTGGATGTCGAACACCACATAGGGCTTGTTCAAATCCACTGTGCTTTCCCGACCAAAGATGTCCAGGGAGCCGGTGGTGTAAAGCTCCAGGGAAAGGGCAATTTCTTTGGCCTTATCCTCCGGCTGCTCCAGCAGCTTATTCCGCAGGTCACAGAGGGTGGCCACCCGTCCGATCTTCTCCGCCTCCGGGTACACCAGGGCGGTGCAACGGTCAATGATAGATTTGTGCTGCGGCCCCACGCCGCGCTTGTCGATCTGCTCAATGAGGGACATGATAAACTGGCTTTTTTCCACGATGGGGTTCTGCTCGCCGTAGCCCTCTACCATATACATGGCGTTTAGGCGGTCTTTGCCGCCCGCCACCAGATGGGCCACCGTAGCTTTTTCCCGGCCCAGGGCTTTCACCAGCGCGCCAAACTCGCCCTCCGGGTCACACACGAGGATTTCGTCCTCGGCGTAATCTGGATGGAGCATAAGGAACGCGATCAGCTCCTTGGCGCTGAAGGACTTACCAGCGCCGGGTACGCCCAGCAGGAAGGCCGACTGGTTCAAGAGGTTCGCCTTGTTGCACATGATGAGATTGTGGGAAATGGCGTTCTCTCCAAAGTAAATGCCGCCTTTATCCTGAATTTCCTGTACCTTGAATGGAATGAACACCGCCAAACTCTCAGTAGTAAGAGTGCGAAAGGCGTTGATTTTCCGCACCCCGATGGGCAGGGCGGTGTTCAGGCCATCAAGCTGCTGGAACTTGAGCACCGCAAGCTGGCACATATGCTTTCGCGCCACGGAAAGCACCGCCTCGGTATCGCTGTCAAGCTGCTCCTTGGTGTCGGCGGTGATGGCCAGGGTCATTACCGCGAACATCATCCGCTGGTCGCGGGTGGTGAGATCGTCCAAAAACTCCTTGCTCTCTTTCCGCTGAAGCTCCATATCATAGGGCACCACAGCGGAGAAGTTGTTATTGGCATTTTGTCTCCTTTGCCAGTTCGTAATGTTGGTTTCCACACCCAGCAGGCGGTTTTCCACCTCCCGCACTGCCTCATCCGTAGGCACCGGCACAATGTCGATGGAGAACATCAGATTGCGGTTGAAATCCGTCAGCTCCGTCACCATGTTATCCTTAATATAGGAAGCGTAGTCTTTGAGAAACAGTACCCGGCAGAACTTATCCCCCAGCTTCAGATAGTCGCTGTTCTTCTCCATGCTGTCCGGGCAGATATAGTCCTTGAAATCATGGCCATGCTTCGCCTTAGCCGCCAGGTCAAAGGAAAACTCTGCCTCCTCGCCTTGGCGGTAGAAGTCGTGCAGGATACGCAGCCGTTCGGAAGCGTCCAGTTCCACGCACTTGGAACCCAGGGCTGCAAAATGGGAAATAAGGTCGGCCCCCACGCGGGAGAAATAGGCGCGGGCCTCCTCAATATCTTTCTTTACCACGGAGATGGTAATATATTTTTCCTGGGTGATCCCGTTTGCTCCGGTTGCCTTATCAAGCAGCATTTGATTGTATTCCCTGCGATACTCGTCCCGGAAATCCTCCTGCATGGGCATGAGGATGGACTGCTCAAAATTGGCCTTGTTCATCCTCCGGTTGTTGATGGTAATCTTCGTCACCGCCCCGGAATCCAGGGAATTGAGAAGTTCCGAGTAGATGAGGAACATACTCTCCTTATCCTCGCGGCTTGCCACCAGATAGTTAATATCCGAAAAGCGGTAGGTTTTGGAGAACTTGTTTCCGGTCAAAAAAATACCGTCCGGCCAGATACGGCGGACGGGGATCACATCCTGCACCTTTCGGGGTACGGTATATCGTTCCTTGTCCTGCTTGGACATGGTTTTGAGTGTCTTAATCATGCTTTGCCTCCTTCCGTTTATGAAAATGTTTCGGTTCTTTGGACTGACGCTTGACGGGTCGTCCGGTTTGCTGCCCCTCGATGGTATCTTTCAGAGCCGCATAGTAGTAGTTGCTGTCCTCGAACTTAAATTCCTTCGGCTCCAGCATTTCCGAGCGCAGCCACGCCCAGATGAATTGTTCCGCTGTCATGCCATGATAGGTGATGAACCCCAGCATAGCAAAGGGTGCTGCCCCCAAAATGCACATCCAGGACAGGGTTTCCACCCCAAAATAGGGGCGCAGGATAAAGTAAAGGCCCACGGCTACACCGCAGGCCAGTACCGAAAAGATGAACTGCCGCATACTCAAACCGAAAAACATGGATTCGGTGTAATTGCGGATTTCGCGGTTGATCTTGACTTCCAAAATGCCACCTCCTGTTATCGCTCAAGCTCTTGTTTCTTTTTGACCTGGGAGCCTATGGCGGCCTGCCGGTCATAGAGTTTCATCGCGTCCATGCCGTCATAATATTCCTCCCTGGCTAACCGTTCCCTGGTAATACCGTGTTGCTTACAATAATGCAGATATTTCTGCACACCAGCCGGATGTTCCAGCTTATCTTGCAGATTTTCAATCTCATACCAAATGCAGCAGTGGGATTCCAGCGACATGAAAGCCACCGAATAGCCCTGCTCCAGAGCTTCAAATAGCTCTGAATCAAAGAAAAAGACATCCTCGTTGATTTCAATCGGCTGTCTATCCTCCTGCAAGGGATAAAGGATCATGATCTCGCCTCCATAGGACGCATAGGCAACTGCATTTTCTGGAGAGTTCTTGCTGCCCTTAACCAATAAATATTGAATTTTATAGTTTTCCTCATCCGGCATGTCCAGCCCCCGGTTCCATTGATAGGATTCTGTGCGCTTTAGGGCGCGCTCGGCAAGCCTCATCAGCTTTTCATTACTCATGTTCATACTTACCCTCCATTTCTTAACGCTTGTTGTACTCCGTCTTTGAAAATATAAAAACGCTTCATACATCCTCCTTTACAGGCCCATCATCTCGCGCACCACGCGGTCGGCCATCTTCACTGCGCCTACGAGGACGAGCATGTTAAAGACCAATTCTCCAATATAGCTCCACACCTGCGTCACTGCCGCCGCATTGGGGTCAATGGCAGGCGGGGAAGCCGCGAACAGGGAGAAGATAATACAGGCCAGCACGATGATGGCCCCCTCCAGGCACACCGCCGCATAGGATTTGATAAAGCTCTTGCCCACGTTCTGCGTTGGTTCCCCAGCAAAGGTGGACAGGGGCACCGGCGCGATGGCCGTGTAAAGTAGGGTAAGCGCCCAGCGCCTTGCCGCATTACTGCGGTAGGTTTCCAAACGCTCCCCTCCAAACCGGACGTACACCTCTCGATGTATCCGGCTTTCCAGATATCAGTCTAACTTTCCATTGTGCAGCTTTACATGGCAGGAGTGGCACAGCGCCATTGTCTTGCGTTTACGCGCAATCATTTGGCGTTCCCATTCTGCCTTACCACTTAAATCTTTCAGTTTTCGGACATGATGGATTTCAATATCCTCTGTTTCGGCTCCGCAGAACTCGCAGATATGGCCTTGCAACCGGTCTATCAGCCGGGTATAGCGGCGGTTCTCATTGGCCCTGCCAATGATGTCCGGGTTTTCCGTTACAACGACTTTGTCGTTATGACGCATGCCCTGATTGTAAAACACCACAGATTTTGTCCCGTTTTTCGTTGAATACGATACAGTAAAATCCCCGTTGCGGCAGTATTTGCGAATAATTTTCCGCATGCTCGTCCGATACTTTCCGGCGAAGGTCTTGTACATGCTGAACTTCATCACGTAGAGGAAAGAGTTCAACACCGTTGCATTGTTTGCCAGCCGATAATAATTGTACATGCCCCGCACTTCTGCATTGTACTGGTTCAAAATCTCAATATCATCCAGGCGTATCAGCCCCGGACGCCGTACCGGTTCCCATACCTCTTTGTTCCCATGGGTTTTGTCATAGCTGATTTTCAGCGCGCCATAGGAGAGCAGGCGGTTCAGCCATTTCTCTTTCGGCACGTACAGCTTGACTTTCCCTACATAGGTTCGGCGTGTAAAACCCGTCTTTGTCCGGGTACTGTTTTGTTCCCGGCTGACTGTAATCAGATATCCGAGGAAGTGGGCGAAGTCACTTCCGTGGGTGATGAGCGTTTTTTCCGGGGACATCTCCAAATGAAGATGTCCCTTGATGAACGTCCCCACATCGGATTTGACCTGCCTCGCATCCTCTTTGCTCCCAATCACACCAATCAGGAAATCATCAGCATAACGGACATAAACAACCCGTCTGTATTCCGTATCCATAGGGTCGCTGTAAGGGATAGAGCGCAGTCGGCTATTAAGTTCCTGTATCTGCGCCATGACCTCCCGGCGTTTTTCCTTACTGATTTTTGCTTCATTGCGTTTCAGCCATTCCTGTTTTCCGCGCCGGACATCCAACGGCTTTTTGTAGGCCGGGTTAATTTTCCGTTTTGTACCGCAGTTAAAGGATTTGGCATACTCTGCCATAAATACGTCCAGTTCATTGAGGTAGATATTCGCCAGAATTGGGCTAATCAGCGACCCTTGCGGGGTGCCGGAATAGGTGTTGTGATACTCCCAATTTTCCATATATCCCGCTTTCAGGAATTTCCAAATTAGGCCGATGAAATGCTCATCCGCAATGCGCCTGCGCAGTATCTGCACCAGCACATGATGGTCAACGTTGTCAAAACATCCTTTGATATCACCCTCAACAAACCATTTGACCCCCGTGTAGTTCCGCTTGATATATTGCAGGGCCGTATGACAGCTCCGCTTTGGGCGGAATCCATGGGAAGTAACGTGAAAGGTAGGTTCATAAATGCTTTCCAGTATCATGCGCACCACCTCTTGCACCAGCTTGTCATCGAAGGACGGAATACCAAGAGGACGTGTTTTTCCGTTTGCTTTTGGGATATACGTTCTTCTGGCAGGTTTTGGCTGATAACTGAAATCCTTCAGTTTTTGAATGAGGACTTCAATTCGCTTCATACTCATGCCATCGATTGTTTTCCCATCGCTTCCGGCTGTCATGTTGCCGGGTTTTGCTTGGATACGCTCATACGCCAGCAGATAAAATGCCGGATTGTACAGGTTCCGATAGAGCCTTTGATAGTGGTAATCTTTGCTTGCTGCTTTTGATGTCAGACTTTCCAAAACGTTCTTTGGACTTCTCATAGTGCCTCACGCACCTTTCCATTGATAGTTTGGTTGATATCCTGCCGCCCTTCGCCATGTGCAAGGCTTTCCCTTGCTCGGACTACTACGGCGGCTCCGTTGCCATACCGGATTTTCAGGCTCTGAAAGCCATAGCCTATAAGGGCGTTCCAGGTTAGGCAATCCCCGGTTAGGCAGTTTGGGACAGCGTGTTGTGATGTCGGAATGGGTTTTCGTCCGTTATCCGCTTACTGCGGTTGGCTGTCGTGGGTATTTCGCAATCGGCATCTACCTGTCACCGATTGCCACGGCATGCGGCGAATACAACTATCCTGCGCCGCCGGCTCAAGTATGCCGCCTTGGACTACCCTTCAAGCAATCCAGCTTTATTCCTCATTCACAACGTTTCACCTTGCCGTTCAGTAGTGGTTAGATAGTTTCCCAACTTACGACGTTGCCGATATGCTACACTCCCCATTGGGTTTCCCCGCCGGATAAATCGGTTGGTGATAGGATAATTTGCACCTCCCTTCGGAATACCTTTTCCTACTGCCGCGCTACTGGCAGAATCCCAAATTGCCCGCGAGCTACTTTGGCTTACGCCGCAGCCCTTCCGGGCGCACGATAGAGCTTAAAAAACCGCCCGTAGACGGTCATAATCATAATGAAGCTGAGGACAGTGATGAACAGCCCGCCGATGAGCGTTACCGCCCACAAGGGGATAGATTCAAAAAAGCCGCAGCTTTCCACCGCGTCAATGACTTCCTGTGGGAGAACCGTCTGCTGTGCCGAACCGAATCCGGCTGCGTTCATAATCGTGGAAACAAGCCCCTGGACGATATTGAAAAGGGCCATCATCAGTTCCAGCCCATAGGTTACAACGCCCTTGGCGATGGCAAACCGGATAAACAGCTTCAGCGCGTGTTCCGGCTTTTTCACCTCGGCAAAGCTGCCGCAGGTGCGCATGACGCCCACTACAAAGAACAGCACTAAAAGCGCCAGGCCAATGGCCCGTACCGCGTCATTGATGTTGACAATGACGCTCCAAATCGTACCGCCCTTAAACTGCTCCGGACTTTGGGTGATGAGCTGCCAGATCTCAGACAGGTACTTGTTCCAGGTGTCCAGGGCGTTCTGCAGGTTTTGCACAACCCAGTTATCACTCAAAACACATTCCTCCTTTCCAGCAGGATAAGGGGCGGGCCGGTATGCCCGCCCCCGCACTGTCGTATTTTTCGTTTATCTTTCGCCGCGCTCCGGCGAACTGCGGACAATGCCGTACACATCGTCCACAAAATAGCGCCCTACAAAGGGATTGAACATCGCATGGCATTTCACACCATTGTACTCGGCCAGGTAGTCGTTATCCCCCAGGCGCTTGAGGATGGTCGCTTCGCCCAGCACGTTTTTCTCCCCCTGCTTCAAAGAGTGGATATAGCACTCGCATTTCAAATTCATGGCAAACTCCTTTCCACTGGGCCAATCAGCCGGTAATCAGGGTCAAAATCTCCTTGGCAAAAGTGATGACAACACCACCGGCCAAAGTGAGGAAACCGTTGGCTCGCTGGCTGGGGTCGTGGGATTTGAGGGAGAGGCCGATCTGCACCACACCGAAGCCCAGCAGGATCATACCAATGGCCCGGATGAGGCCAAAAATGAAATCGCTGAGGTTGTTGATAACGGTCAACGGATCGCCGGCGGCAAAAGCTGTGGTGGTGCAGCAGCACAGCAGGAACACCAAGGCCGAGTAGACCGCAAGGGCACGTTTGCTCTTTTGGCCCATGGGCAGGCGATGGGTTTCCTTGTTCTTATTTTCCTTGTTAAACAGTCTCATTTTGCTTTTCCTCCTTGAATTGAAAGATTTTCTCCATGTCCTCGTCGGACAGAAGCTCACAAAGTTCATCCGGCTCCTTGACTTTTTCCAGGTCGCCGGGGGTAAGGCGGCCAATAACCATATCCGCCACAGCGTTTTCCGTACCGCCGTGGGTGAAGGCTGGCGCGCCGCCATCGGTGGTGTATTTCACATAAGGGTGCTTTAACAGGTCGTACTTTTCATCCATCAGCGGCGGTTCCCCACGGATAAAGAGCAGGGCCAGGCGGTTGTCTAACATCCGCACTTCGTCCGGGGTCATCAGTTCCCGGCCCGTGATCTGGTTATTGGTCGAGTAGCTGCCGGAATGTCCGGTGCTCTTGCCGTAGGTGTCCAGCCAGAGGGTGCTCTTGCCCAGATAGCTTTCGGAGATGAGCTTGTGGGTGGACGATTCGTTGCCGCCCAGGTACAAAAACTCGTCACAGTTGCCCATGATGGATTCCCATTGCTTCTCGTACAGCGCCTTTAACTGGGCAATGTTCTGGATAATGATGGAAACGGATATATTTCTCGATCTCATGGTTGCCAATAGCTTATCGCCGTGTGATTTAGGCAGGCTCGGTAGACCTGCCCGGCTTTTTAAGCCTCTTGCGCTTTCACGCAAGCGTAGACTATATCTTCACCCCGCCATGGGGCGGGGGCGCACCGCTTCGGCCCCCTTGGGCCTACTCCATACCGGATAGCCGTTGAACTTTCCCTTACGGGCTTAGCTGCTGGTTGCCCATTGAAAACAGTACACAGGGTTTGACCATATACCATCCCGTCGCTTTTTTCTGCTTTCGCCGCGTTCACACCGACCCCCAGAGAGGGCTTGTGTTGTAGCGCGCCGGGCTTTAGGGGGTTCCAGCAATTCAATGCGTATTTTTTCACACACCTCGCGGTATGCGGACTCAAATAGATTTAAGTCGTCGGGCAGGCTGACGTTGGCAAACTCGTCCATCAAAAAATGCACCGGCACGGGCAGGCTCCCGCCGTGTACCCGGTCGGCGCTGTAAAACAACTCCTGAAAAGTGCTGGCATACAAAAGGCTCACCAGGAAGTTAAAGCTGGCGTCGTTGTCCGGGATAAGGGCAAAGAGCGCCACCTTCTTTTCTCCCAGTCTGGCCAACTCCAGCTCATCGGTGGCTGTGAGGGCTGCCACCGATGAAAGGTTGAACTTCTCCAACCGCGAGGCAAGGGTGATCTGGATGGATTTGAGGGTCTTGGCGCTGCCGGAGCGGTAGTCCTTGTAATACTTCACCGCGATGTGGTCGGGGGAACGCATTTCCAACCGGTCAAACAGCTCATCCAACGGGGATTGGTAGGAATCATCATCCTCCCGCACTTCACCGGCCCGGAGCATTTCCATCACCATGGGGAAATTTTTCTCGTCCTCCGGTGCTTCATAATGAAGGTAGAACACCAGCGCCATGAGAAGCATACTGGCCGCCGTATCCCAGAAGGGGTCGTTACTCTGGCTCCCTTTGGGGGTGGTGGCTTTGAACAGGTTTGTCACCATCTTCTGCACATCGTTGTCGTTCTTGAGATAAGCGAAAGGATTGTAGCAGTGGCTTTTCTCCATGTTCAAAAGGTCAACCACCTTGATCTCATACCCCTGCCGTTTTAGCAGGCCGCCGCAGTCCCTCAGCAGCTCACCTTTACAGTCCAGGATGAAGAAAGAGGTATTGGCCTGGCAGAGGTTCACTTTTGCGTAGAAGCGGCTCTTTCCCGCGCCGCTGCCGCCGCAGACCAGGGTGTTTAACGTCCTGCGGTGCTTTTTCCCGTCCAGCCCCATGCGGACATGCTGGGTAAAAATGCGGTTTTGGAACGGGTCTTTATCCCGGTATTTCTTGTTCACGGCCCGCGGATCGCCCCATTTGGCGGAACCGTGTTCCTCGCCCCTGCGGTAAGTGCGCCGGGATGAGAGGTAAATCCCAATGCCCAGCCCATAGGCGGCCATAAAAATGAGGACAGCTTTTCCGCTGTCCTCACACCATACGATCTGAAAGGGATGGTTCATCGCCGCAGGCAGGGCCTCCAGGATTTCGGAAAGCCCACCGGAAAGGGAAGGCGCAATCAGCAGGGCAAGCCATATCACCGGGAAAAGCCCCAGGGCATAGAGCCAGAGGCCGCCCGTCTTGTTATCGGGCTTCATCCCGACGCTTCGCTTTCTTGTCTTTTTGGGATGGGGCGTCAATGGTTTTCAGCAGAACATCCTCTACCGGGCCGGGATCGCGCTGTTCCTCCAGCATGTCGTTGCGCAACTCGTTGAGGGCGCGGATCATAATCCCGTGCTCATAGCTGTCCAGCGTAAGGACAACCTTTTCCTGTCGTTCCATCGGTCAAACCTCCTTTACCGTTCCTGTTCTTTCTGCCTGCTGGCGCGGGTGAGGCCCATGGCCCTGGCCATGCGGCCATTGAGTTCCTTAAAGGTGTCGCGCATATCCGTAAGGGCCGCCGGAACCACCTCTTTGGGGTCTTGCCCCTGGAGCACACCGTCAAGCCGGGAAATGTCATACTCCTGTGCGTCCACACCATACCGTTTGCAGAGCATATAGCTCACCGCGTAGGCTTTGTAGCCCTCTGTCTCGCGGGAATACCCTTCCCGGTTTCTGACAAGCTGCACATTGGCCACCTCCAGGGAAACGCAGCGGAAGATGTCCGGCGCATCCATGCCCTTTTTCACCAGGATGGCGTTCTGCTCCGGGTCATACAAAGCGCCCCGTCCCTGGGGTAGTTCCTCCGTTGCATGGATGGGCGCTGGGGAACTGGCGATGAGGCCCTTTAGGAGCAGGCGTTCATCGTAATTCACCTGGGGCTGGGCCTCACCCCGCGCCGTGGTCTGGGAAACGTCAAACACTTCCTTGGCAAAGAAGTTCTGGCCTACGCTGCCGTCCTCACGCCGGTACGCCTTTCCCGGTTCCAGGATGATGATGGGCAGGCGCTTTTCTTCTTCCAGAATCTCAATACCCTGGGAAGCCCATTCCTTATAGCCGCCCACGCGCTGGGCGTTGGGGCACTGTTCCCCGATAAGGATGGCGTTACGGGCAGAGTGGAAGGGGAACCGGCTCTGCACATCCAGATATGCTTTCATATCGCCCCGGCCCTCGGAAAACTCGCCAAACTTCTTATCCAGGGTGGCGTAGGCTTCCCCCCGCTGCTTTTCCTCGCGGAGCTGCCACCATTGTTTTTTCGGCTTTTCCTTTTGCGGCTTCGGCTTCTGGACAGGTTCTTTTTGGGGCTGCTGTTCAAACAGATCGTCAAAGTTATTCATCACAGATTACCTCTCTTTCGATTTTGATTTCTTTTTGGGCTTTGGCTGTTGGTGCCTGGTGGTTTTCTGCGCCGCCTTCTTCTGGGGCGCTGCCGGTTCCTCGTGCCGGGCGGCTTCCGCCTCTTTCTTCCGCTGGGTCTGGATGTCCCGCAGCTCCTGCCGGACAGAAGGCTTCCCGTCCCCATCAGAAGTACCCCTTGCGGAGCTGCTGCTGTTCTCTGAGATAGGCGCGGACGGATGGGATTTCTCCGCCGCTCCCGTAAAAGGGGCGTTTTTCTCCGCCGCCGGATTTTCCGCCTGCGCCTTTTCCTTTTGGGCGGGTTTCTCCATCAGCTCGTCCAGAAGTTTGTCGTCCTCGCTCTTTTCCGGCGCAGCTTTCTCCGGGGCTTCCGGTTCGCTGCCGCGCTCCTCGCGGGATTTCTCGATGTCCTCCTTGATGGACGCGGTATCCACCACCGTGAGGTTGAACTTCTCCACGATCCGGTTGGCCCTGGCCGCGTCGTCCTGGAATACCAGGATGTCGATGGTATCATCCTCTTTCCTCACAGGGATCGGGGCATAGAGGATTCCATAGCCCTTTGCCTGCTTGGCAAACTCCGGGGCGTCCTCCTTCTTGATGGTGTAAACCTTTAAGGGGCGCTTTTCCCGTAGCATGGCTTCAATACGGGCCTTGCCCTTGGTTTTCTTCTGGTCTTTCAAGACCGTGTAAAGGGCGGCGGCCAGATTTTTGGCGGCTGCGCCTGTAATCTTGAGGGCCACTTCCGCACCCTCCAGGCTCATGCGCACCACCTGTTCCGCCGCGTCGCCTGAGTTATACATAGAAAATCATCTCCTTTCCGTCCGGCCTGCTTCCTGCCGGGCCTTATCCGTTTTCCCGGCCTGCTGTTCCTCGCGGGCTGCCCGTATCTTCTCTTTGAGAGAGAGGGAACGCGCCGCGATGTCCTCGCACAGTTTTACCTCCCGGCGCAGGTCTTTCAGCCGCCCGGAGAGGGCAGCGATCTCCGCCCGGATCTGTTCATGCCGGGCGGGGTCGGCCAGCACCGCCTTGGTGCGCAGCTTCCGGTACAGGCTTTTTCGCTGTTCGGTTAGGCCGGTAAGCTGAGATTTCACATCGGCTTCATAGGCGTTGAGCTGCTCCAGGGTGTCAATGCTGTGGTGGGAAAGCAGCCTTGCCTCGTCCGTCAATTCCTGCGCCCGGATCAAGTCCTCCCGCAGCACGTGGGGCACATGGCCCGGCTGCCGCTTCTGCTTTTTGGGGAATACCCCCAGCAGATAACAGTAGTGGAAGTAGAGGGCGCGAAAGCCCGTCACCTTCCTGGCCTGCTTCAAATCCCCCGAAAGCCTGCACCGCTTCGGCTCCGGCGCTGCCTCCCTTTGCGGGCGACGCTGGGCCAGAATCCGTCTGCGGATGTTCTCCAGGGAATACGCTTCGCCCAGGTTGCGCATGAGCTTTCTTCCGCTGTCCCTGCCGGGCGCTCGCACGGTGATGTCCTTGCCCACTTTGATGTCGTAGCCCATCTGCCGCAGGTGATAAAAAAACTGCCTCTCCGTCATTGACTGGCGGATGGCAGCGTCCACATCGGCTTTGATGAGGGAAAGGTAAGTGGGGCGGCCCTCCTGTTCGGCCCGCCACTCCCCGTAGTGCTTGGATTTTCCCCGCTGGGGATGTTCGATCACGGACAGCCCATACTCCCGGCACAGCCGGTCGGATTCCCGCTGCATGTCGTAGTAATCCTTTTCGGTACGGTGGTACTTGATCCCGTCAATGAACGAAACCGTGTTCACCACAAAGTGGTTGTGCAGGTGATTGGATTTATCCAGGTGGGTTGCCACCAGCACCTGGTATTTCTCACCCCACAATGCTTTTGCCAACTTCAGCCCGATCTCATGGGCCATTTCCGGGGTGGCCTCGCCGGGGGCAAAGCTCTGATAGCCGTGATAAGCCACCGTGCCTTCCTCCTTGCCAAACCGCTTTTTTACGGCCATCATCTCATCACGGGCGGTGGTGGGGCTGCAATTCACCCCGGAAACAAATCGCTGCATGACAGGCACATCCTCATCGTCCACCACCGCTTTTCCCGTTTTCTTCTGCTGGATGGCATACTCGATCACGTCGGAAAGGCCCTGGGCCTCCTTTGTGTCCATGTCTGGTTTCTCAAAGCTGGCGGGGTTTTCCGTCTTGTCCGGGTTTTCGATATAGATGAGAACCTTGCCCAGCCAACCGTTTACCCGCCAGATGGATGTGGTAGCCACGTCACACCGCGCTTCGCTTATCGCTTTTGCCGCAAGCGTCAAAAGGCTCACCGCTGCGCGGGTGTTCCTTTTCCCCACGAAGCAGGCTTCGCGGGGGCCCCTCCATGTCCATGGGCTTTGGCAAAATCACCGCCTTGGTAATGTCCCGGATAAGTTGATCGAATCTTTGCAGGGCCTCGTCATACCGGCGCTCGTCCATCACCCCCAGCACATGGGCTTTCTGGGCGATCTGGTTTAAGTTGTTCCCAATGCTGTGCAGCTCCCGCATAAAATCGAAATACGCCGGGGGCGGCGCGTCCTGGGGAACCAGGCCGTTTATCAGGTGGCGCAGGTATGCTTCGCGTGAGAGCCTGCTTTTCTTCACATGCTTGTTTAACAGCTCGGCCTCTTTGCGGTTTAAGCGCACTTTAATCTCGATGTTCCGCTTGCCCATGGCCCTCCTCCTTTCCGATACGGTTGATCTGCACAAGGCACATGGCAGTGACACCGCCCAGGCTGCCCAGCAGAAAACCAATGATGAAAAACAAAAATTCCATGAAAATCTCCGTCCTTTCCAAAGGGGTTTTAGGGGGCGTTCCCCCTAACAAGCTGCCGTTTGTCCCCAAACGGCGATGCTTGCTGGTACATACACATTCCATTCCCCGCAGGGGAATACCAAACGTTCCAAAAAACAACTCATCGTTCGCCCCGGTCGCGGCTGCGGCCCCTGGGGTAGAACTCCACGTCCTTGAAACTGTCCGCGTCCAGGATATATTCGCTGTTCTTCCAGCGGTCGGCTACGATCTGACGGGCCTCCTCGCGGCTTTCCGCTTCTACCGTGACGGTCATTTCCAGCGTTTCTCGGATGGTGATGTCATACTCGTTCATCGCTCCTGCTCCTTTCTTTTGGTGCCCCGGATGGGAATACCCAGCCGATGGCAGAGGGTATCGTTCACATCTTTGCCCCTGGGCGGCGGGCGGTTTTTGACTTCATACTCCCTGGGGATCACCGTCTGGATGGCCTGGGCCGCCAGCCTGCCAGCCGTATCGTTATCCAGATGGAGATAGACCGTTTTCACATGAGGGTTTTCCTCCAGAAAGCGGGTAAGGGCCACCGGCAGCTTGCTCTCCGCAATCTTTTTCTTCGGCTGGTACACCCCGGCCAGAGACAGCAGGTTGTGCCGCCGCCAGTCAATTCCGTCCAGCTTACAGAGGGTGGCGTAGGACATGACGTCAATGGCGCACTCGCACAAATGGACAGCCGGATTTTCCACACAGGCGGGCAGGGAAAAAGAATAGTGCTTGTCGCTGCCGCTCAAATCCCCGTGGAACCGGGCTTCGCCAATCCCGCGCAGGCAGCCGAACCGCGCCTTGCCGGTCTGGTCAAAACCGACGAACACCACATTTCCATGGCCCTTATTCCGGCTCTCATAAATGCGCCCGGTCTGGACGCAGTAGTCCAAAATTTCCTGGTCAATGCCCCGGCCTCTGAGATAAGCCATCATCGCCCGGTTGTCCGGGGCGGGCGGCGGCAAGAGCAGGTGCTTGGGTTTTTCCTCCCTAGTAACAGGTGTAAGGGCAGACGTCGGGATAGCGGCCCTGCCGACAACGGCTTCCATTGCCTCCAGAAAAGAGCAGCCCTTGACTTTGATGAGGTAGTCCAGTGCACTGTAACCGCCGATCCCACGGGAGAACCAGCACCATTTGCCATTGGAAATACGCAGGCTGTCGTGTTCCCTGGTGCAGTAGACGTTGCCGGAAACGTGGACAAGCTCCTGCGGCTCGCAGGCTTGCAGATAGGAAAACAAATCTACTTCCCGCGCTTTTTCGATCACGTCCTGGTCATAAAAAGGCATAAAAAATACAGCCCCCTTCACATAGCTGTAAATTAGCTGCCCGCATGGGGTAGCTGGCTATGTAAAGGGGGCTGTATTCTTTGGATATGTAAAAACGGTGCAGATTACTCCGCACCGTCACTTGTTATTCCGTCCTGAAAGCGTCGATCATTTTCAAGTAAGCAAATCCGTCTGCATGGCCCTGGAAATAGAGCTGCTCCCGTTCCAGGTTATCTGCCTGCATATACAGCCGGATAAATTCTTTTAGGGTTTCATGCTCCTCCGTGGAAAGATGAAGTTCCCCATCGCCCTCCATCAATGTGGCAATACAGGGATTTTGGCGCTTCAAATCTTCCATCTGGTCTTTTAATGCCGCATATTCCGGGTTGCTTTCTGACAAGCTCATCATAACGTCGCTGTCAATCTCCGTAAACTGCGCTGAGAGGCGCTCCGGGAATGGACAATAACTGTCACCCATCATTCGTCACCTCCTGTTCCGATTATTTTGAATCCACTATAATCCTCCCTCAGCGCAGCGTCAAATGTGCGATCATCGTTCCAGGCCCACCACTTTCCGGGCAGGCGGTTCTTCGCCCTCGTCGGGAGCGCTGTCGATGAGCGTCTTATCTTTCTGATCCATATTTAGCAGGATGTTCAGCTCTTTGAGCCGTTTGGTTTTCTCCGCCAGTTCCTCCTCACGGGCAAAGGGCATTTGCAGCTCGGTGCGGGCGTTTTTAAGCTGGCCTTTCGTTTCCTCCAGGCTGCCTTGCTCTGCCTGCAAACTTCCCGCCAGGTTTTCCAAGGCATTGTCCAGACGGGTGATATTGCCGAATACGTCTGCGCCCAGCGTCACCGTATGGGAGAGGGTGCCCTTTAGGGTAATACGGTACTCGTTGCTGTGGCTGTCATAGGCCAGCAC
This sequence comes from Holdemania sp. 1001095H_141210_F2, assembly GCF_015558105.1. Lineage (NCBI taxonomy): Bacteria > Bacillati > Bacillota > Erysipelotrichia > Erysipelotrichales > Erysipelotrichaceae > Holdemania > Holdemania sp. 1001095H_141210_F2. The sequence goes on along the minus strand of NZ_JADNPO010000007.1, from coordinate 30,774 downwards.
CATGGAAAAGCCCCGGTAGCTGCCCAAAAGAACCGCGTCGGAGCCGGTCATCCTGGTGCAAACGTCGATGATGGCCTTACCTGCGTCCTCCTTTTCCTCATACTGTTTGCCCTCAATTACCATACCGCAGAACCCTTCTTTCGCTTTCGGGTGGGCGGCTGCCAGCGCCACGTCCTTTTCATAGCCTGCAATCCGTTCGGTGAGGCCCGCGATCTGCTCCGGGTATTTACGCAGCACCAATTCCTCCAGGGCGTACATCTGGTTCAGATAGCTGGCCTTGAGCATATTCAGCTTTGCCACCTCCATATCCAGGTTGCACTTTTCAATGATAAGCGGGTTTCCGGTGGCCAGCGCCTTGATCTCGGAATAGCTGAGAGCCGTTTCGTCCACATCGTCCGCCACACGGACGGGGGATTTGCTGGTCATGATCTGGGCGATGAATTTCTGCTTGTTCTCCACCAACTGGTAGAGGTAAGCGTCAAACGTACCCTCGGTCACATAGCGGAAGATCTCCACCTCCTCGTTATCGTTGCCCTGGCGCACAATGCGGCCCAGCCGCTGCTGAAGGTCGGAAGGCCGCCAGGGGCAGTCCAGGTCGTGCAGGGCGATGAGCTTATCCTGGACGTTTGTACCCGCGCCCATCTTCTGGGTGCTGCCCATCAGCACCCGTATCTGCCCGGTGCGGACTTTCGCAAACAGTTCCTTCTTTTTGGCCTCGCTGTCGGCGTCATGGATAAACGCGATTTCATCCTCCGGGATACCCTGCTCCATGAGCTTCTTTTTCAAATCGTCATATACGTTGAAAGAACCGTCTTTGGTGGGCGTTGACAGGTCGCAGAACACAAGCTGGGCAGAGCGTTTTTCTTTGGTCTGTTCCCAGATGCGGAACACATTCCGGGCGCAGACAGCCACCTTGCCATTGGGGTCGTCGGCGGCAAGGGGATTGATGAGCCGCATATCCAGAGCCAGTTTTCTTCCGTCGTTCGTAATGCGAAGCATATTGTCCACATGGGGGTCAACCCCTCCGGCACGGATTTTCTCTGCCCGTTCTGCCAGTCCCCTTATCATCTCTTTCTGAAGCTCCGAGGGCTGGATCACTTCCGTGTGGAAGTTTGCCTTGGGAACGGGCAGACAAAGCATATCCGCTGTTTGGATGTCGGCAACCTCCTTGAAGGCAGCCATCAGCTCCGGCAGGTTATAAAACTTGGCAAACCGGGTTTTTGCCCGGTAGCCTGTGCCCTCCGGCGATAACTCGATAGCTGTAACCGTCTCTCCGAAGCTACTCGCCCAATCATCGAAATGGACAAGGCCCATCTCCTGCAGGAGCCTGTACTGCAAATACCTCTGGATGGTGTAAAGCTCTACCATGGAGTTGGAGATAGGGGTGCCGGTGGCAAAAATCACGCCGCGCCCGCCGGTCAGCTCGTCCAGGTACTGCGTTTTCATAAACAGATCGCTGGATTTCTGGGCTTCGGTCTGGGCAATGCCGCCCACGTTTCGCATTTTTGTCGCCAAAAACAAGTTCTTAAAATAATGGCTCTCATCAATAAAGAGCCTGTCAACACCAAGCTGCTCAAACGTGACCACATCATCCTTGCGGCTCTGGTCGTTGAGCTTTTGTAGCCTTGTCTCCAGCGATTTCCGGGTACGCTCCATCTGCTTGACCGTGTAGCGTTCCGCCTTCTGTGCCTTGGCCTGCTCGATTCCTTCCAGGATTTCTTCAATCTGGCGCTCCAAAATGGCCTGCTGGCGCTCCAGGCTCATGGGGATTTTTTCAAACTGGCTGTGGCCGATGATGATGGCGTCGTAGTCCCCGGTGGCAATGCGGCTGCAAAACTTCTTGCGGTTCTGGGTTTCAAAATCTTTCTTCGTGGCAACTAAAATGTTGGCGCTGGGATAGAGCTGGAGCCATTCCGCCGCCCACTGCTCGGTGATGTGGTTTGGCACCACGATCAGCGACTTGGTGCAAAGGCCCAAACGCTTCATCTCCATGGCAGCGGCCACCATCTCGTAGGTTTTGCCTGCCCCTACTTCGTGAGCCAGTAGGGTGTTTCCGCCATACAAAATGTGCGCAATGGCATTGATCTGATGGGGACGTAAGGAAATTTCCGGGTTCATGCCCTCAAACCGGATGTGCCGCCCATCATACTCACGGGGACGGACGCCGTTGAAGGTTTCGTTGTAAATACGGCACAGCAGTTCCCGGCGGTCGATGTCTTTCCAGATCCACTCGGCAAACTTCTGCTTGATGAGTTCCTGCCGGTCCTGGGCAATCGCGGTTTCCTTTTTGTTGAGGACAGGCTTTTTCTTGCCGTTCTCGTCCTCAATATAGTCAAATACCCGCACATCCCTTTGATTTAGGGTCTGCTCCAGGATGTGGTAGGCGCTCATCCGCTTGGTGCCGTAGGTGGTATTGGCTTTTACATTGCTGCGGTCGGCGTTTTTCTCCCGGATACTCCATTGGCCGGTGGCTTCGGAGCGCAGGATTTTGATGCGGTCCCGCACATAGTAATTGGGGGTGAGCAGCTCCACCATGAATTGCTGGTACACCTCGATGGGCACCCAGTTCGCGCCAATGCGCACGCCGATCTCTCCAGCGCCCAGGTCCTGGGGCTGGACGGCCTCCAGAGCCTCCACATTTCTGCGGGCGGTTTCTTTCTGATGATCGGGGGCCACTTCCAGAAAGGCTTTTGCCATCCGCAGTTTGTGGCGCACTTTCCCGGAAAGGTACTCGTCCGCCGTGACAAGAGGATAGCGGCTCAAATCCGCCAAAGAAGGCAGGATGTCCTCCGGGTTCTCCGCGCAGCGAATATCCCGGTAGATCACCCCGGTAAGCTCTCTTTCCAGTTCCTCCGGGGATTTGCCCGACAGCTCTGCCATATAGTCCATGTCCACGCGGGCTTTTTCCGAAATGGACACCGCCAGTGCTTCACTGGCCGTATCCACGCTGGTGACAGCCACATGGGGCCGGATGGTGCGCCGGGTGAACATATCGGCTTTTCTTTTTAGGTTGCCCTGCTCATCCAGCACCTCCAGAGAGCACAAGAGGCAGTAGCTGGAGTCCTCCGAAAAGGCCAGCTTGTTGCCGCGGCTGCTGATAAGGCCGTACTTGGCGGTGAAGCTGTCGTAAAGGGCATTGAGTTTCTGCTGCTCGGATTCAATATCCTCGTCCGGGTAGCCTTCGGTTTGGTACTCAATGAGCCTGCGGACACATTCCCGCAGCTCGATCATGCCACGGATACGGTTTTCCGCCGTGACGGAGACTTCTACCGGGTGCATGAGGCTGTTTTCCCGGTAGTACACCTGGCTGTCCACCACGGTGTAGCTGAAGTTTTTTACGCTGGGGTCGGCAGGGATAGAGCGATCTTCCTCGTCCAGCTCCTCCAGCTCATAGGGCTTGATTTCCGCCTGCAAAAACTGGATGGCATTGGCAAGCTGCTCGGATAAATCTTCCCCCTCGCGGGCTTTGCAGGCGCTGTCCGGCCCGAACCGTGTGGATTCCATCACCATGTCACCCAAAATCATCTCCGGGTGCTGCACAAAATAGCGGTTCATGCGGATTCCGTTTTCATCCGTGTCTAAATGCACCCAATCCTGGTCTAAATCGGTGATGTTGTCGCGCTTTTGCAGAAAGATGATGTCGCTGGTCACTTCCGTTCCGGCGTTCTGCTTGAAGGTGTTATCCGGCAATCGGATGGCCCCAATGAGGTCGGCGCGCTGGGCCAGATATTTGCGGACGGCGGAGTTTTCCTTATCCAGAGTGCCCTTGCTGGTGATGAACGCCACGATACCACCAGGGCGCACCTTGTCCAGCGTTTTGCCAAAGAAATAGTCGTGGATCAGCCAGTGGTGCTTGTCGTACCGCTTATCCAACACCTTGAAATCCCCAAAGGGGACGTTGCCCACGGCCACATCAAAGAAGCTGTCGGGCATTTGTACGGTTTCAAAGCCGTTTACGGAAATGCTGGCGTTCTGGTAAAGCTGCCCCGCGATCCGCCCGGAAATGGAATCCAGCTCCACGCCATAGGCTTTGCTGCCCGCCATATCCGCAGGGAGCAGGCCCAGGAAATTGCCGGTGCCGCAGGACGGCTCCAAAATGTTGCCCTGGGTAAAGCCCATCTGGGACAGGGCCTTGTAGATTCCCCGGATGACCACGGGCGGCGTGTAAAAAGCGGTGAGGGAGCTGGCCCTGGCCGCCGCGTATTCCTCCAAATCCAGCAGGGATTTCAGTTCCTCATAATGGGGGCTGGTTTGTTCAAAGCAGTTTGCAAGGCCGCCCCAGCCCACATAGCGAGATAGGATTTCCTGTTCTTCGGGGGTGGCCAGCCGTTCCTCGGCTTCGATCTGCTTCAAGGTACGGATGGCGGCAATATTGGCCGCGTATTTCTCGCTGGGGGTGCCGTGGCCCAGGGCGTCATCGGTGATGTGGAAATCATGGCGCTGATCCCTGGGGACCTCCGGGTGCAGAGTGGTAAAGGTAATGCGCTCACGGCGGGGGCGCTTTGGCGGCAGCAGAGCCGGTTCTTCTTTTTGGGGTTGTGCTTCTTCCTGCTCCTGAAGCAGTCTGCGCACACGGCCAATCTTCTCAATCCGGCTGATCGGAAAGCCGACATTTCCCTCAAAGGTCAAATCCCGCAGGGTTACATCATCAGACAGGTCGCTGACGCGCTCCACCATAAAACGGTGGCCATCCAGGGTTACTTCTTTCCCCACCAATTCCTCATAAGGGACTGGTTTATCAACCTCCGCTATGGCAGGCCCGTCCTTTTTCTGCTGATCGTCGGCAAGAGCCTGCGCAGTTTGCTCAATGGCACGTTCATCCGGGAAATTCCCGTAGACGCGCAGCCATCTGTTCTCCTGAAGGTCATAGATACCAGCGCCATCATAGGCAAAACCATCCTCGCCCTCCATAGTGCCGGCCACATATTTCTGCGCAGCTTGTTCGGCCTCCGCCAGCGTTTGGTAATCCAGCCGTTCATCAACCCCATTTTCAAAATGATGGTACACCACCACTTCGTAAGGAGGCTCCATGCGCTGGGCATAGCGGTCGATGTCCTCCATAGTGAGCCATTCCGGTTCATCCGGCAGGGCAGCATAGAGTTCTCGCATTTTGGCGATCTGTTCCCGCACGTTCCCAGCCCACAGGTGCTTTTCCGCCCGTCCGCCAGCGCCCAGGAAGTAGTCACAGTCGGCTTTTAGGCGGCTGAGTAAGCGGTAGTCATCTGAACTCTGCTCCGGCGTGACACCGATGGATTCCAGTTCTTCATCGGAAACGGAAACGAGGTCGTCAAAATCCAGCTCGGCCAGCTCGTTTTGGATGAGTTCATCCAGGCTCTCATACTGCCTGCGCTCCAAAAACTGCCCGTCCAGATAACGCTCAATGCGGTAATGGACCAGATCGGCATTGACCTGGATGGGGATTTCCTCGTCCGTAACGGTGGTGTAGGCAATGCCCACCTTTTCCAAATCGCTGAAATCGGCTGGGCTGCCATACTCGGCCACGCAAAAATGGTTGATAAGTTCCTGGGCCGCGTCCAATGGAGCCTGTTTCGGTTTCTCGTCCAAAAACTCACGCTCAATGAAGTCGGCAATATCCTGGCTGCCGCCTCTGCCGCCATGGGCCTGGTATTCGGCAATGCCATCTGCAATCAATTCCTCCGAAACCGCATACCCGGCTTCTTCCAGATACCCTGCGATTTCTTCCTGCTGGGTCTGATCCGGGGTAAGCGCCGGGGGCAGCTCCCCGATCTGCTCCATACAGAGGGTGATGTCTGCCGCGATTTCTTCTTCCGGGTCGGCATGGTCGAGGAAAGATTGCAGCAGCCTGCGGATTTCCTCCTTCTGGGCAGGATTGTGAAGCTGCCGGGCGATGTTCTCCACCGCCTGGGCGTCATCTTCGCCATAGTCCATGCGGGAACCGTCAAACTCTCCCACAAAGCGCAGCACCTGGGCGGCCAGCTCCGGGTAGGGGTCTGCCGGTTCTTCTTTTTGGGGTGGTTCCTGCGCTCTGGGTGGCACAGCGAACACCGGCGCGTCCTGGGTGGCGGAAATCGTCATTTCCGAAGAATCAGCGATCCGCTGGATTTCGTCCCGCACCATCTGGGGCATTTCCTCATCGTAAATCGTCACCGTGCGGTCTGGGGCGATGTGGGCCACTGTTTTGTAATCTCCGTGTTCTTCCTCCAGCCTGTTCCAAACAGTCAAACCATTCCCCAGATGTCCATAGCCCAGGTCGTAGGCTTTCGCCTGCGGCATGGTGGGAGCCACCGGCTCCTTGTGCTCCGCAAAGAGCGTGAAGGTTCCCTGTCGGAAGGCGGCGAGGTTTTCAAACGCCTGCCGGCGCAGGGCGTACATCCTGTCATCCTGCGGGGTGGCCTCCCAAATGGGGACCATCATCTGATAGATTTCTTCCACACGGGCCGGGTCATCAAGCTGCGGCTCAATGAGCTTCACTGCGTCCCAATAGTCAAAGCCAAAGGGATAGGGGTGGGGCTGCTCTTGTGGCACGTTCTCAAAGAAAGTGCGGATATTCCGGGCAAGCTGGTGCTTCTCATACTGCGGCATGGCGGCGCGGTCCTCATCGGTGAGGAACCGCCCCTGGGCGATCATGGCGCTGACGCGCTTTTCCACGGCGGGCCATTTCAGCTCCACCTTGGCGTAGGGGGCGGTGATACTGCCGTGGCTGAAAGAAACGCCTTTACTGAGCTGGTAGGTCACATCGTCATTCCCACCGGAATGGCCGCTGTACTCGCCGTGGTAGTGCTTTAAGAAATTCTCCCGTTCCTTGCGCTCTGTGTGGTTGCGATAGAAAGAATACACGGCCAGCCGGTAATCGGTGCTGCGTTTTCCACCCCGGAGAAGATTGTTGATCTCGTCCCCGGAGATGAAAAAACGCCGTTGGGGGTCGTACCCTTCGGCGGCGGTAAAGTGCAGCGGTTCCCGCTGCAGATCAAAAAGCTGCTCCAGCAATTTTTGCGGACGGTGGAAATGGAACCGCATAATGTCCGGGTTCTCCTGGTAGGCTGCGGCAAACGTTTCATATTCAGAGAGGATGGTCTGTAAGCCATCTTCCCGGCTCAAAAGCCCTGCGATTTCTTCCGCTGCCTCCGGGAATCCGCTCGGTTTATCATAGATGGCGCGCAACGAGGGGAAAAATCGCTTTTCTTCATCCTCAATGTCACGGAACATCAGCAGCAGCCGGTCGGCCAACTCATGGACTTCATAGTGATCTACCTGGTCAAGTTCGCTCTGGGGCATATATCGGCCCAAATCCAGCAGCTCCCGGATTCGGGCTGCCGCCTGCTCCCATGAAAGGAGCGTGGCGCTGGAACGCTGCGCACTCTCGCCCTCGGCAATGCGGATTCCCTCGGCGTTGTACCAGATGGCATACTGTCGGCCATCCAGATAAAAGCCCGCGCCGTTCTCGCCATAGTGCTCTGCCAGGAACCTGGCATTGTCCGGCTTATCCTTTTTGAAATAGGCGCAGATGATGAGGCGGCTGTTCTGGTCGTTGGCACCAATGCACAGCGCCTCGTCGATTACCTGCTGGGGCAGAGCCGGGTGAGGGAAAATGGATGGTTTGGCCGTACCCTCGGCCTGGGTTGGCTGCTGAAACGCCGCAAAATCAAAAAGGGACATCTGCTGGCTCTCTTGGGTAGGGAGCTGCGGGATGTCCGTCTGAATGAAGTATTCTTTTTTGTCAATAAGCTGGGCGGTCCAGCCTGCCACCACTTCCCAGGAAAATACAGATTCCCTGGTGCGGGATGGGTAAGAGCCTTCCCACATGAGCAGGCCATTCTCCTGGGGCTTATATCCCAGGCGCTGCCCGTCAGCGATGATTTCGGTGTACCGGTCCTGATAGGCAGATCTCAGATATTCCGCCCGTTCCTGAACGTCGCTGTGAACCGAGAAGAAAAGCTCAATCTGATTTTTCTTATATTTCAGGTCATCATCTTTGTTGGCGATGATGGCCATGATCTGCTTTTCATCCAAAAGCGCAGGGAGCTGTTCGCCACCTGCGCTTTCTTCCGGTTCATCAATTAGCTGTAAATCAGCTCCGCCAGCACCGTTTCCTCCGCCGCATTCTGCAGGTTGCTCATCATCTGCACCCACTTCATCTGGTCGCTGGCTTTCAGTTCCTCTGTCACGCCCTGGTTCTTGGCCATCTGCGCCACGATCTGCTCCATCCGGCGCTGGGCGGTCTGCTGGATCTCCGCCAGATGGCTGTTCAGCTTGCCGCTGGTCAGCAGGTTGGTGTACGTCACCCTGCGGTGCTCCTTGAGGAATTTCTTCCGAAGCAATGCGTATTTCCCATGGGGAACCGGCTCCTCCTGGGGCGGCAGAAGGTTCGGCAGATTGTAGTCGCCCTGCCTGGTGTAAGTGATCTCGGTCATATTCAAAACTCCTTTCCGGCTGTGTGTTTTCCTGTTCAGTTACAGCATACTGGTTTTTCTGCTGGGGTTCAAATGTGCGATTTTCTTTTTGGGGCTGTCTTTGCAGGGCAAGAACCGTGCGGGAAATGGCGGAAAGGCACATCTGGGAGATGTCCCCGGTGGCCACGCCTAAAGCGTTCAACGTCTGCGGGGTGTTAAAGTCCGTCACATCCCGGAAATCCATGTCCTCAAAATATTCAGACGGGTCAAGGCCGCAGCGCACCAGCAGCATATATCCAATGCTGTTTTGCACCGCCCTGCGGTATTCCACTTCCAGGTTCAGCTCATCCAGTTCTTCCAGAAAGCTGCCTTCCGTGAGGGTTTTCAATTCAGAAAGATAGTCGGGCATATTGTCCTCCACGGCGTTCTTTGCCGCAGAGAGCAGTGCTTCACCCAAATCCTCCTTGCGCTCCAGCTCTCCAAAGCTGTTTTCCAGCGTTTCAATGATGTCCGGCGCATATTCCTCCCGCACCGTCCAAAGGGGGACGGGGCGGGGGAACCGGGCCTCATGGGTATCGGAAATATCAAAGTAGTATTTCAGTCGGGGTTTTCCATTGTGTTCCCCATCAAAAACGGCAATGCCGTTTGCGCCCCGGTTTACCCAGCGCCCAAATTGCCGGTTCCATCGCTCGATCTCCAGGACGGCGGTGGCGTCTGGGCGCTGGGCGTAGACAAGCAGTTGTTCATCGAAAGAAAGCCGGTAGTTGCGGCAGGCAGAAGCCAGAAACGCCCGCCACTGGTCGGGAGCTGTCACGCTGCGCTGCGTTTCCCGGTACAGCTCCGTCAAGGCTTTATATCGTATCGCCATCGGTTGCCCCTCCTTTTCTTATTCTTTTTTCGCAGCTTTCAGTTCTGCGCTGTAATCCTTATCAGGGTCATATTGATTGCACAGGGAGAGCAGCAACAGCCAGATGGTATTTCCGGCCTCCTTCGGGCACATCCGAAGCGCCACGCAGGGCGCATGGTCACTGTCAACAAAGGGCCTCCCATAGCGCATAAACTGGTCGATCAGCTTTTGAGCCATCTCCCGGTATTCTTCATAGGGGTTCTGTTCCGCCTGCTGATGGAGAACCGTCATCAGCAAGTTGAACCAGTCCTCATGCGTATCCAGTTTTACGGGCGGTAAAGACGCCATTTTTATCACCTCATCTTTCCCTGGCGACGGCCTGCCGCTGCCGGGGAATGGAAAACCCGTAGACTTTGGCGATGTCGTCGCCCAGCCTGCGGGTCACTCTCGTAATATCGGCGCGGGTTGCAATGCCGCGATATAGTTTTTCTTTCAGCAGTTCAATTTGAGAAGGGCTGGCGCTGTCCTTGTAAACGCGGTAAAGATAAAAGTTCGTGCCATCGTGATGGATAGCGTCGCACCGCAGATCGCCCAGCCGGTCCACATACCAGGTGGAATAATCCGTATTAGAATACAGGCAGTCCCGGATGTTGCCGCTGGGGATTTCCTTATATCCCATGCGCCGACCATTCCACAGGCCCAGGTCGCCTACAACCAAAATCGGCTGGGAAAGCTGTACATTGAGGTTAGCGCGTTCATCATCCAGGTAATCCCCATTGATCTCATACATCAGGGAAATGCGCTCATCTTCGGATAAATCCGGGTAGTCCGCCTCCAGGTCATCCCTCCAGTCCTCATAGTCCAGGCCATAATTGCTCCAGATAACGTGTCTTTCCTCCTTCATCGGGCTTCACCCCGGTCTTTCTGCCTGGGCTTGATGGGCTGCCCCTGCTCGTCATAGTTTCTGGGATCGGCGGCGGGGGTCTGCCAGCCAAACATGGAGCCGGCAAACATGGCGGCCTCCTGTGCTTTGGTAACGCCATTCTTCACATTGCGGTCGTCTGCAAACTCTCGGTTCTGTTGGGCGTCAGGAGTTGAAAAATCATAGCAAGGGCTGTAGCCTTTTTCGCCCCTGGTCAGAAGAATCAGCTCCCCGGATGAGGGCAGTACACTAAAACACTGCACCGGCAGAGAAGAACGCAGCGGGATCACGCTCCCGTGAGTTTGCTCCAATCGTTCCGCAAATTCGCAAATATGATACAGGGCGCTGGAATACCCGCCGCTGGTTTCAAAATGGGTTTCGTCGATGAACCGGCAGGTGCGGTCGCGGGTTTCTCCGCCGCCAGTGAAAATGCGGATGTGGTCGCCGTCGGGAATGCGGAACAGCTCCTTGTAGCCGGGCGTGATAAACCGGATACCCTGTTTGGCCTTTTCCATGTGGTGTTCCAGGAATCGGGCAACATAGGCGTAGAGGTAAAAGTTGTAGTCTCCATAATTGGGATTGCACCGGAGCATATAGGTGTGCTGGGGCGTCTGCACCTTAAAACCGTACTCGGCGCAGTAGTTTCCCTCAAACTCAGCCTCCGGGTTCTGATAGCAAAACCTGGTCATGCTGTCACGGGTACAGAGCAGCCCATTCTTCTCCCGCAGAGTGATGACCACCTCATCAAGCTCCGCCTTAAACTCGTCCGTCTTGTATTCCCTCCGATGGTCGAACCAGGAAGTGTAAAACTCTTTTCCAGCGCCAAAATCCCCGCGCAGATGGCCGATACAGCCGGTTTGCCCTTCAAGCTGGCTGCTCTGGTTGTACGCATACAGGCGATCCTCCGGGGTCATGCTGGTAATTGTCAGTTCCATTATCGCTCACGTCCTTTCTTTTTCGCTTGTCGTTTTTGCTCCGATATGGCTTTTTCCCTTGCCTGCCAATATTCGGGGTGGTGAATTTGCACGCTGCTATTGATAACAGCCTCATACGCGCCGGGGCTAAAGCGCTCGTTCACTGGAGCCTGGATCATCTTTTTATCCATCAGCTCCCGGAGAGCCACCTGCGCGTCGCAGTCCTCCTCAAAGCAGAGGTAGCCGCCCTCAACAAAGCCGCAGCCCATCGCTTCTTTTCGGAATATCTTTTCCGCCAATTCCCGGCGCACCATAATTCCGCCATGCCCTGGGGTGGAAACGGAATAAACGCCGGGGCAGAGCGTTTCACATTCCTGGATATTGCCCCACGGGGAATAGGAAGGGGCCTCCGGCACAATGGTATTTTGCCGCTGTTCCTCCAGGCACTGCACCTCCTCCTGCGCCCGCGCCACCAAATCTTTCTGCGCAGAAAACAGATCGCTGAAATAGTGGCCCCAATCGTAGTCCGTCCGGTTACTGCATTTCCAGGTGACAAACTGCTGGGGCGCTGTCAAATGAACGCCCAACACAAATTCGCTGTCGCCCACATGACAGGAATCCGTAATGATATATCCGGCGTTTTCTCTGTAATCCATCATCGCTCACGCTCCTTTGCGGTTTTCTTTTTGGCCTGTTCCTGCTGAATCGCAGTAAGGCCATGCTTGGCCCAGCCGGGAAGGTCCTCCGGCTGTATCGTTCCCAGCACGTCCATGCGCTCATAGCGGCTTTCTTTGCCAGTATAAAGGTCAACGCAGTAACAGGCTGACCCCCTGCTGTGCGGGGAAGCCCCAAAGCCTCCCATACAGAGCTTGAGCTGGCGAGTGGCCCTGCGGTATTCCCGGCGCAGCACCTCCGGCTTTATCACCACGATTTTCCCGTGCAGATCATCCTCATAGGAAATGGGGATGCAGCCCTCCGCTGTAATGGGGCGGTCGTCTATGCCCTGTATGCGGGGCTTATTGAGTTCTATGTGGGTTTTCTGCGCTTGCTCGGCAACCCGCTGGCCGAACAGCTCCACAATCTCCGGGAAATCATCACTGGCCATCACTTCGCTGTATTCTGCAAACAATGCGTTCTGCCGGCAAAAGGCGCACATATACTTCATGCCGGTTTCATCCTGTGGATTTTCCCCCAGGACAACCTCCCGGTCGCCAATCTGCACCGCCTGGATAATCTCATAATCACCGGCCATGCGTTTTTCTTCCATATTATCGTTCATCTCTCTGCCTCCGACTTTTTATAAGTGGTTCCACATATTCCTGTAAATCATTTTTGCATGGCAGGTACAGCCTTCCGTTTTCTACACATCGAAACAGGTCGCACTCCTTATCTGGTGACGCTGCATAGAAGTCCTCATGGGAATAGGGATACTTGCTCTCATAGCTGTAACCCGGCCTGCAAAAGCCAAGTTCTTTGTCTATGCGCTGCCTGCGTGAGATCGCAAAGAAATTATTTTCTTCTTTAGTAAAACATCTTTCTGGAATGAAGTGATAACCTCCATATTCAAAACTTTCCTTATTCATCACTCTGCCTCCATATCCTTTTTGATAAATGCTTTGATTTCCTTCACGCTTGCGAAATCCCGTTCATCCCCTGTGAGGTAGCGCACCGCGTCCTGCCATTGGGATAACGGGTGTGCGTCCTCATCCATCCGGCACAAGTCGAAAAGAGCCGCCCGGCGCAGGATGGGGGAAAGGTTCAGATCGGAGATAAAGCAACCCCGCCGGGCAGCCAGGATGTCCAGGATATGCACTCCGCTCATGGCCGTACCTCCGTTCCCTTCGCCTCTTTCAGAAGCGCCTCCACCAGCTTGCCGCTGCGGATTTTATTGCGGTCTGCCAGCACCTTGTTCTGGACGCACAGCACCGCACGGATATTGGGGACGGTAATGCCGGGGATCTCCACCATCTCCTCCGGGGTGACGGTGAGAAGCTGCACAGGGGAATAGCCCGCCTGGGCAAAGATGCGGAACAACCTCTGTTCAAATCGTTCTTTCATCTGCAATCAAACTCCTTTTCATTTCTTTTTTGGTATGTAAAAGGGCGGCCCCGCATGGCCGCCCCAGGCTGGTTATTTCTTACGGCTTCTGATTTTCAGAAAGATAAGCCCGCCGATGATGAAAAGAACAAGCCCGATTGCAATGATTGTTTTTAACTCCATGATGATTTCCTCCTAACACAAGTCCAAACCGCCTTACTCAGCGGATTTCTTTCCCTTTCTGCGCTTACCTGCATAGGCCGAAATGCCCAGGGCGGCAGCGCCCGCAGCGGATACTCCCATGAGAGCCATCCAGAGCCACGGCTTGCTGTCGTCGCCGGTTTTCGGGGTGTCGCGCAGCTCGTTGTGCATTTGCGCTACGGTGGTCTTGTCGGCAAGGATCGTTACCTGCTTGTCGGCAGGCAGCACATAGTTGGCGCTGGCCCCATCCGACACCTCAGACACGGTGTAATCGCCTACGCGCAGGCCCTCGATGAAGATTTCACCGTTTTTATCCGTTTTGAAGGTCTGGTCGTAGCCGTTGGCCCCGGTCACGCGGAAGGAGAAGCCCTCCACCTTGCCATCGCTGGATGTCTTTTCAATCCGCAGGGAACCTGTCTGGGCCATGTTGGTGAAGCCAATCCCGGCCTCGTTCTCTACCTCGTAAATCTTGCCGTTCTCGGTGATCTCCACATAGTAGGCGTTTTCATCCAGCAGGAAGCCCTCCGGTGCTTTGGTTTCCTTTACGAACACGCCGCCGTAGAGGATGTGGGCCATCTCGTAAATGCCGGTGCTGGTTTCCTCCAGCTTGCCCAGCAGCTCGTCACCCTCGTCCAGTTCTTTGTTGCCGTTGGTGTCGCGGTATACCTCGAACTCGGCCCCGGTGAGCTTGTTGTCGGGATAATCCTTATCCACCTTCGTCAAACGCAGGTCACCGTACACGCGCTCATTGGCAAGGGAGATTTCCACAACCTGCCCATCTTCCTCCACGGTAACGGGGATCACTTCATCGGAGAGGATGAACCCTTCCGGGCTTTCCAGCTCTTTCAGCACCCAATTTCCGTAAGGCACACCTGCGAAAGAGAAGCTGCCGTCCTCCGCAGAGGTTGCGGTGGCAAGGGCGTTTTCTGCGGTAAACTCGGTTTCGTCGGACTTAAACAGGCCAATCACAGCCCCGGAAAGGCCGGTGCCGTTCTCATCGGTTTTCATACCCCGGATTTCCCCACGGATCAGTTCGTTGGAAATAGCCTCGCCATCATTGGCGTTGATCTCTACCACAGCCACAGAGGGGCCGCCGTATTCAAAGGTGAACGGGAAGGTTTCACCGCTTGGCAGGTAATGGCTGTCGGTGGACAGTTCCTTCAGATAGAAGCTGCCAAAAGGCAGGTCGGTCTTGCACATAGCCTGGCCGTTCTCATCCACCGATACGATCTCCAAAAGCCCGTCTGCCGGGATGATGGAACCGTCTGCTGCGGTGATGTCCTCTTGGGCGTAAAGTCCAAAGGTCACGGCGGTGATCTCGCCGTTCATGCCAATACCAAATGTTTCATCCTGCTCCAGCACCTTGTTCAGCGTCACAAGGACTTTCTGGCGCTGGTTGTAGAAGCTGGCGGAAGTTTCGGTGATCTCTACCTCCTGGCCCGCATACACCAGCTCCACCTCGGTGGTATTCTCGCCGGTGTCCGCCATGCCGTGGGGGAACTCGATCTCCTTCACCTGGAAACGCCCCAGGTAGAGAGGCTGGCTCTGGGCTGTTCCATCCTCCCCGGTGGTGATGGTATCCACCACTTCGCCCGCAGAGTAGCGCAGGGTGCCATCCAGCGTGTAGATGTCCTCCAGGGCCGTGATCTCAAACACCGCACCGGGCAGGCCCTGCACCTCGTACACCGGCTGGTAAACACCTTCGCTTTCTACCACAGAAGAGAACACCTCGCCGGTTTTGCTAACCTTGATGATCCCTTTCTGGGCCATGTTGGGCTTGGTGACTTCGATCACCGTCACGCCGCCTTCCTCGCTGGAAGCGTCCTGGGTCACATCAAAGTAAACCGGGGTGCTGTCCAGCACATAGCCGTAGGGGGCCTGCACCTCCACCAGCGAATAGCCGGAACCGTACTCCAGCTTTTCCGGGGTGACAAGGTAGCCCTCGGAATTGGTGTAAAAGGTATCAATCGTGGTGGGCGTGGGATAGGTGAAGGTCATTTCCACTTTACTTCCGTCCGGGCGGTAAATCTGGAACCCGGCCCCTGCATAGGGAATAGTGACGCCGGTTTCCGCATCCACCTTGACCACCTTGATGAAGCTCTCAAAATTGGCGTTGTTGATAAGGTAGCGGTAGGTCTGGCCGTCTTGGGCGATATACACCTCAAAGTCATCCATCAGCTCGCGGCCTTCCCAGCCCTTGGTCTGGCGGACGATATAAGTGCCGTAGGGCAGCTTTTTCGACTGCGCAAAGCCGTTTTCATCGCAAACGAGAACATCGCGCTCGGATTCCTTGGCCGCGTCATAGCTGCCTGCGGCTTTCAGATAGATTTGGAACTCCGCGCCTTCCTCCGGGGTTTCGATCTGGGTTTCCCCATCGTCCGTATGCTTGATGATGGCAATATCTCCCTTGATGATCTGCTCCGTCACATCATTGGCGGTATCATTCAACTCAATGGTGTATAGCTCCGGCTCCGCGCCCACATGGTGGATGGTAAAATCCAAAAGATAGCCTTCGCTGGGGCTGATCTCACGCACCGTCCAATCGGAATCGCAGACATAATAGCCGGTGGTAAACTGGCCGTTTTCATCCGTGGTAAAGCTGTCGATGAGGGTATCGCCCTTATACAATCCATACACAGCCCCGGCCAGGGAACCGTCGCCCTGGGGCGTTCCAGTTTCCACATCGCTCTTTGTGACAGTCACGCGGAATTTCTTCAGCACGTTATTTACGGTTTTGTGCGTGACTTCATTCCACTCGATGGTGGCTGACTGGGAATCCGGCACCACATAGCGGATGGGGGTATCCACTTCCTCCAGCACATAGCCGGAACCGATGAGCACGTTTTCAAACCGGGCCACCCCTGTGGAATCCGTCACCGCGTACTCATCCACCGGCAAGCCGGAGAGGGATGTGCCATACAGATGGAAGGTCATACCCTCCACCAAACCGTCCTCGCTGGTCTTGGTGACTTCCAGGCTGCCGCGCTTCAGTACGTTGTTAAAAGTTACGGTAGCTGTCTGGCCGCCTACAATGGTCACGCGCTGGGTGGCCTGGGGTTCGTACTTGTCAATGGACTGCTCGGTTACGGTATAAACGCCGGGGTTGAGGTCGGAGATGTCGATCTCTCCCGCCTCATTGGTGGTCTTGGTGGCGCTGTACCCCTCGCCAGTGATAGTGAAGTTGATCCCGGCTACCTGTCCGTCCTCGGAAGTCTTAATCAGCTTCATATTGCCGGTTTTCACTTCCAGATTCAGATAGCCTACCATCTGGTCGGAAACGGTTTCCCCGTAGGTGGCAAAGTCCTGCTTGCCGCCGCCAGTAACGCCGTCTGTCCAAACCACAACACCGCTGCGCTGGGCAGTCACTTTTTCCGCCTTAATGGTCACAGAGCCTTTGATGGCCTGGGCGGAAGTGATGGTGAGCTGGTTGCCGTCCACGGAGAAATTCAGCCCGGTGGTGCTGCTGGAGAAGGTGTAGTCGCCCAGCACACCGTTGGTATCCGTGAGAGTGAGGGAATACTGCTGGCCGTCCCATTTCAGCTCATAGGCACCGGCGTCTGCGGTGCTGCTGAAAAAGCTGGGGAGCATAGTGTGGCGCTTGACCGCGCTCTCAATGGCGGAATACTGGCTGAAAATCTCGCTGTATAGGGGATGATCGGCGCTGATATATTCCGTCACGTTGTTTTTGCCCTGGGCATTGGCGTCCACATGGTTAAACTGGCTGTCGCGCTCACCCACGACGGTTTCCCAAACAAGAAGCTGGGTAGCGATATATCCCGCGATCTTGCTGGCGTCCTCCGGGTTCCCACTCATCCATGAGGTGCTGGCGTTGCCCTGCCAGCCATAGGTCATAATCCGCCCGATATATTCTTTGATGGTATCCGGCGGGATGGTGGGGTTCAGGTTGGACGGGTAGTTATCCCAGAAATCTTCGCCCCGGCCCGTGTACTGGTCGCCGGTATTCACACCGACGCCCGGCTCAATACAGTAGATGGCCCTGCCATTGAAGGCGTCCTGGGTGTGGACGGAAAAGCTGTCGTTCTCTCCGGTGGACCAGCCGCCCAGGAAATTCAGGGCGGGATGGCCCCATCCGGCCTTGTTGGGGTCGCTGGCACGGGGCAGGTCGATCATATACGTCGTCATGGTTTCGCCTGCGGCAAAAGCCGTGGTTCCTGTCCCTACGAACACGCCCAGGCACATGAGCAGGGCCATGAACAGGGACAGAGGCTTTCTCAATGCTTTCATCGTGTTACCTCCTTGAAATGGCCGCAAAAAAAGCACATCGCTCTGGATGTGCTGCTTACGGCTGGATTCTGTTTACGTTCTAAAAAAGAGAGGCGCGCCAGGCGTTCTCCACCTCATCCGTTCTGTCTGCCAAACCTGTGGATTCTTGAAAGAATCAGCCTCCCCAAATATCTTCTTTTTTAGGCTGTTTAGGTGGTACGAGGGGGTGAGGTGTGGAGAGGGGGAACAGCGAAAACACCGGTTCCCTGCAAATAGGCGCACTGCTCCCTTGGTAGTGGATTATCTCTCTAAACTGCGCTGGCGCTTGCGGTAGAGTTCCAGCGCCTTAACAATGGTGTCCTCGATCTTCTGCGTGGGCGTCCCCGGCGCAAAAAACCGACTGATTTTTTCCTTTGGGATCTTGAACTGTTCTTTTTGATTGGGCTTTTCCTCCTTCATAATGGAAACAAGGGCGTCTTTGGCCAGCCGTTCCTCGCCGGTCTTGGCTTCGGACATCTGGCGCATTTTGATAGCCTGAGCATGGGACGGGGTGCAGTCCATCTCGTCCATGATAGCGAACAAGTCGGCCTGTTCATCTTTTCGCAGGTAGGACAGCTCCACCGCTGGGCGCATGGCAATCTGGAGCATTTCCTGGTCTTTGAGAACCGAGTTATCTACCAGTTCCAGAATTTCCGGGATAAGATGGGTAAGGCGGATATATCGCTGAACCTGCGTTTTGCTGTCAGGCGTTTCATGCGCCACCATTTCAACAGAATACACCCCTTTTAACTTCTGACCCAGTGGGTCAGAAGTTAAATCTGTCCGCTGGCCCTGTCGTTTTAATGCGTCCAGCTTCATTTTGTAGGCAAACGCCTTCTCCGAGGGCAGAATCTGCTCCCGCTGCAAGTTGGAGTCCACCATGATAATCGTGGCTTCATCATCGGTGAGCTGCCGCACAATACAGGGGATTTCCGCAAGCCCCGCTAAATCCGCCGCCTTTTTCCTGCGGTGTCCGGCCACCATTTCATAGCCGCCCTCCGGTTTGGGACGCACCAGGGCAGGGACCAAAACGCCGTACTGCTTCACGCTTTCCGTCATTTCCTGCATGGCTGCGTCCATGCGAACCTTAAACGGGTGATTCGGGAAGTCGCTGATTTCCGAGGGCGAAAGATTGACAACTTTTTCAAGCCTTGCCTCGGCCCGTTCTTCCTCCGTGGAAAACAAATCATCGACTGAGGGAAGATTGAAGTTTAGCCCGTTGCTTTTCGCCATCCGCCAGCACCTCCTTTGAAAAATCCGCGTAAGCCTGGGCCACCTTGCTCCCCTTGTCGTAGGCGTAAATACTCTTGCCTGCGGCGCTGATCTCTGCGGCTTTGATGGCTACGGGAATCTCGGAACGATAGATTTTCAATACGTTCCCGTAACTCTGCCGCAGGGTATCCGCTGTCTGTCTGGCAAGATTTGTGCGCCCATCCACCAGCGTGAGCAGCACCCCGTCCACCTTCAGGGCCGGGTTGATCTGCCGCTTCACCTTATTGATGGTTTTCATAAGCTGGGTCATGCCCTTGGCTGGGAGATAGTGGGCCTGCACCGGGATAATCACGCTGTCTGCCGCTGCCAGGGCGTTGATGGTAATCATGCCCAGGGAAGGCATACAGTCGATGAGAACTACGTCATAGTGCTTCTTGGCTTCATTGATATAGGTTCTCAGCGTAAACTCCCGGCTCATGGCGTTGACCAGGCTCATTTCCAGCGCGGACAGCTCAATGTTGGCGGGCATAAGGTCTACGCCCTCGCTGTGGTGCAAAATGCCCTCATCCGTGGTGAATGGCTCATCCCGGATCACCTTTTCCATGACGGTGGCCAGGGTGGTGGGTAGGCTGTCTTGGTCTTGCCAGCCCAGGCAGGTGGTGAGGTCGCCCTGGGGGTCTGCGTCAATAAGCAGCACCTTTTTCCCCAGACGGGCTAAACCAATGCCCAGGTTCACCGTCGTGGTGGTTTTGCCTGTGCCGCCTTTCTGGTTGGCCAGCGCGATCACGCGGCCATCCCTGGGGCGGCTTCTCTGTTCCGGCATTTTCATGTCCTCCTTCTTCATAGATTTAGCCGCCCGTTGGCAAGACGGACGGCTATGTATGGGGGAACTCCGAAAGATGGGCATGAAAAAAGCCGCTTACTCTTGCTGAAAAGAATAAGCGGCTCATTAAGCTGCGATATGTAATTTTACATCTTCTTCACCGGGGAGCACATGGCTTTGAGCAGAAGTTCATCCAGGCAGCCGGTGTCCTGGTTTTCACGGAGCATAGTATTGCGCAGGTGGTTGAGGCTCTGAATCACAATACTGTTCTCGGCTGGGGTGAGGTATATCTTGAATTTCCGTTTTTTCATAGGGCGTTCCTCCTTTACGTTTTCATTATATATAGGAAGAACGCCGCACCGCAAATGTGCGATTTTCAATCAGAGAGGATTTGGTTGGCAGAGGTATGTATCAACATCTACCTTTAGTTTTTTCATTGCGGCGAGGATTTTTTCGTGCTCTTTACGACGCGGAACACGGACTTCTCTTTCCCAACCGGAATAAGTCGTTTGTCCTATTCCGATAACTTCAGCCATCTGCATTTGAGTAAAGGAAAGCTCCCGCCGCACCTTTTTCAAAAGTGAGGAGTACGGATAATCTACAAAGACAGTGTACTCATCCAGAAGTCTGCTGCGGTCAATCCCCAACACATTTGCAAGTGCCACCGCCGTACTGTGCTTGATGGGGTGCCGGTCATTCTCATACAGAACCAGCGTTGCGGGCACAACACCTACCTTTTCTGCCAGTTCTCTTGTAGTGAGGCCCTGGAATGTCCGGTGATACCTCAAATATTGGCCCGGTGTAGTACAGCCTTCGTCGCTTTGGTAATCAAAGGTCAAGTGAATCATGATCTTGCCTTTGGAATAGAGGTAAATCCCTGTGTGATTGAGATTACTATCGGTAATACAATATTTTAGTTCGCTGTTGCATTCAATGTAACAAACTTTTTAACATTCAGGAAAGTATTGCGCCGCTTTCGTTTATACTTCTTCCGCTTTAACTTCTGCTTCCCTCTGGAAGCTGTCAATAAACAGACTGAAGATCAGCTTATCCAGCCTGAAAATCTCATCTCCTTCGCTTTCTATGGAAAAAGGATTCCTTGATTGATTTCTGGATAACTATTTCTCGTTAAGATCAAGTCGCATCGATTTATCATGCCTGCTTAGCTTTTTCTTTGTTGCGGCGAAAAGATTATCCCCAATCACAAAAATGGCGGACCTGACATTTTTGATTTTCATGCCAGGGCGACAATTTCATGATATGCCAAAATGGACGGCATGCCGCCTGGCAGAGTTGTTTTTCATGATTTCTTCGAAATTCTCGTTATTCTTTTGCCTGTCCCTGATCGCAAGGGAAGTCAAAATGTTCAAAAACCCGATTGAGCCGCCGCGTTCGGCAACCAACGGCAATGCCCATCAGATCGGTTATGCTTCAGCTGCCAAACAGAATCTGATTATTCCTCATCATCCCGCGGATAATGGCGCAGCGCCGCTTTCATACTGGAAAGCATCGATGTCAGAAACTGATATTCAGCCGGCGAACAGTCCTTCAATTCCTCCTGAATGTCTTTCATATAAAAGGCAGTCAGCTTCGGTACGCTGTCCATGATCAATTCATCCGGCGTCACGTTCAGCGCCCGGGCAATTTTGATAAACAACTCCAGACTGACCTTGTTTGTTCCAGTTTCAATATGGCTGATCGTCGGAATGGATACGCCGACTTTTTCAGCCAGGACCTCCTGTGTCAGATTTAATCTTATCCGCGCCCGCCGGACCCGCTGCCCCAGCCGCTGATAATCGACACAATCCTTCTTTTCATCGCTCATAACTACCTCGCAAAAATCGTTTTCATGTTCTGATGATATTGTAACCGGATGCGAAAACGATTATAATGAAATAAAAGGCAATATTTGCTTTATACTTAAATTTATTCGATTTAAGTCAATTAATAAAGGAGATAAAATATGTTAGTCACCGCGGCAACCAATGCTGAAGAAGCCTACACGCTGTTAAATGAGATCGTCGGGATCGGCGATTTTACCAGCGCTGATCTCACTGATTTTCTAAGCCTGATCTCCAAACAGGTCGGCAAAAAAGAAAGGTCGATCGAAAATCTGACCAACGATTTAAAATATGGCGGTTACGGCGAGGAGGATCGGCTGGAAATGACGGAATTGTTGTTCCGCGAACAGACCATTCTTGAAAATCTGACGGAAGTCATTGCAGCCACAAAAGAAAAACTGGCCGTCTACGAAGCTTACGAAAAGAAAAAACAGTAACGCTTTTCTCCCGCTTCATCACGCTGACATTTCACCCCTGTCAGTCCGAACTTTTCCAACCGTGCTGCCCGCACTGGTTTTTATTTCTGCCTTGCCGGTTCCAACCTGTACGCTGCTTTTGCTTTCTTCCAATCCGTTCATTTCCATCGTTAAGCTCTGATAAAATGGGTCAAAGCTTTGAGGGTAATGAAATTTTCTGAATTTTTACCTTTTGCTTTCCTTTTATCGCTCCCCGCCGGCCGCCGATTTCATTATACGGGACTGAGAGTGAACCGCAACCTGAAGCTGTTCATTAAATTACCGTTAAAAATCAGCGTCAAAGGTTCATTGAAAATGGCGTTTTAAAAAGGAAAGAGAGCTGAATTTACATGCAAATTCCCGGAACTATCATTCGGATCAATCGGATGGACCAAGCGATAAAACTGACGGCTCTGGCATATCAATGCCACATTTCCGCCAGCTATTTAAGTCAGATTGAAACAGGAAAAGCACAGCCAGATCCGCAGATTCTGCAGCTGCTGGCGAAAGCGCTGGATTTGGATTATACGATAGATCAAGCCTGGCTGATCCCGGCGAAGCAAAAGTTGGAACATTTTGTCCGCAATGCATTGCTTCTGGATTTGGAGGCGGCGCAGAAACAGGCGCCGGCTTTACGCCGAATCCGGAAACGGTATCTCAATTCGCCTCTGGCCCTCGATTATCATCTGGCCTTTTTTGTTTATGCACTCATGACGAAAAACCTGCGCCAGATGGTTCAGCAGAAGCACCTGTTAATCAGCGTGCAGGATCGCTTTGATGAGGCGCAAAGCGCCCTGTTTGAGCTTGTCTGCGGGATCAGCGCGCTAAAGCAGGATTTATCGGAAGCAGAAACACATTTCAAGCAATGCCTGAAACGCAATCCAACTTCTCTGATGGGCGCATTGGGGCATTACTACACTTCCCTTTTTTATTCAAAAAAAGGGAAAATCTTGCTTGCCCGCGAACATTGCGACGCGGCTTCCCGCCTGTTTACGCAGACAAACTGTTATCCGTTTCTTATCTCTTGTCATATTCAAAGCGCGGCGATTCTCTCCCTGCAGGAGTTTGATCGGCCAGCCGCAATATTGACGTCAATTCTGGAAAGCAAAATGTTGAATCTGACGCCCGGAATGCGTTCCGCCATTCTCTGTACGCTGTGCTGGTGCTGTGTTAACCATCGGCACTACGAAAAAGCCGGTGCGTTTCTTTCACGTTTCGCCGATGTTTCCGATTCGAATGATGAAATGGATTTTCTGCGATGTTTTCTGCATTATAAAACCGGGAATATCGCAGGCATGAAACGTTTGGCGTCGGCGAAGGAATTTCGTTCTCAGCCATTTCAGGATCTGATACGAGTCATGAATGCTGTCGGCGATCAGGATCCGCATCGGGATAAGCTGTTGATCACCTTGTTAAAACATGGCCGAAGCTGTCTTGATCTGAATCAGAAACGTTTCTATCTGACGCTTTTGATCAATTACTATGACGAAAAGCACAAATATGTGAAAAAAAGTCAGTGCCTGCAGTGGCTTGCCGAGCTTCTGCAGGGATGGGAATAATAAGGAATACTGAATATTCCTGCATCGTAGCCGCACTCATTTCAGCATAAGCCTGAGCCGGCGAAAGGTTATCCCAATATCAGACAAAAGAACGCATTGATCAATGCGCCCTTCGTTCCGGTTATTCTTTTGTTCTGTTCTTGAGTACACTTATTTGAATTTACACGAAATTTGTTTAAACAAATTCCGGGCTTCCCGCTTATTGATCCAATACGACGCTGTTGCCTGCCACTCGGCCCGTCGTGATCGCTTCGGAAATTGCGTTGCCGCCCAAACGGTTGCCGCCATGGAAACCGCCGGTCACTTCACCCGCTGCATAGAAGCCCGGAATCTGGTTTCCGCTAGCGTCTAAGACGTGCGCGTCAAGATCAACTTCCACCCCGCCCATCGTGTGGTGGACCGCCGGCGTCCGCGGATTGGCGAAGTAAGGCCCGTGATCTTCGATCTTTGCGGTTTCGTTAAAGACTGTACGGCCGGTCAGCTCATCATAGCCCGCGTCGATCGCGGCGTTGTAATCATCGACCGTTTTCCGCAGGGTTGCGGGATCCATCCCGATCTGTTCCGCCAGTTCCTCAATCGTATCCGCCTTGTAAACCGCTCCGCGTTCGATCAAATCATCGACATGAATGCCGTAGGTATTGACATAGTTCTCATCTAAACGGCTGTTTTGATAGCTGCTGATAATATACATCATCCCGTTGGTCTGTTCCAACGTTGAAGCGCATAAAACGTCGCGGCGTTCTGACTCGTTAACAAACCGATGCCCTTCCTGATTGACATACATACTCGTCGTATCGCCGACATTGGTTGAGGTTTCGCCAGTCTTCGGATCGGCGATCAAAAGCTGAATCTTATCCATACCGACCAGATTCGCGCCCACAGCCTGCGCCATCACAATCCCGTCGCCGGTAATCGCCGGACTGTTGGTCGTCGGAACTGTCGGCCCCAAATCAGCCCAGATGCTGTTATACTTCACGCGCATTTCCACATTCGCGCCAAACCCTCCGGTTGCCAGAACAACCCCTTTGCCGGCCTTGTATTCATAAGGTGTTCCATTTGCGGACACCGCGCGGACGCCGATCACCCGGCCGTCTTCCATAATCAATTCCTCAGCCCTGACTTCCAGATCATATTCGATCGGGAAATTTTTCTTTTCCGCATCATTTTTCAGCACTTCGATAAAACCGATGCCGCTTTTATAGGTTTGAGACATGTTCGCACGCGGCCATAACGAACCAACGATCACGATTGACTTCGGTTTCCAGTCAAAGCCCATATCCCGCATCCAGGCATAGGTCTGCGGCGCTTTTTCGCACATTGACTGAATCAGTACCGGATTGCCGACATAATCACCGTCGACATAGGTCTGAAGCATATGCAAATAGACTGAATCAAACAAATGTTCCGCGCCAGACTTCTTATACTCGTCAAATTCCGCGGTCAGTTTTTCCTGCCAGTTCTTCATTATGTCATCCTTCGGCTCCATCGTGCAGTATTCCTCAACCGATTTGATCTGCCCTGCCGTCATGACCTGCGTCTGTTGATTTTCAGGAACAACCGCATTGAAATAGCCGCCGGAACGCATCGTATTGCCGCCCAGAGCCGCCGTTTTTTCCACAACGATAACCGATGCACCATTTTCAGCCGCCGCGTACGCAGCCGCAACACCGGCTCCGCCGCCGCCTAAAACGATGACGTCCGCTTCCCGCTGGACTAAATCTCCGGCTGTTTCCTCTTCGACTTTCACATTTTTCAGTGCTTCCGCGTCCCCGCCGGCCTGGGTAACTGCATCAGCGACCGCTTCGATGATCGCGTTGCTGGTCAAGGTCGCTGTCGCAACGGCATCGACTGCCAGCGACTGATTCTTCACGATTTCTTCCGGAATCCGCTGCAGCGGCAAGTCGGAAATTCCTTCGGTTTCCGAATGTTCAATGACTTCGATTTTCGTAATTTCTTTGTCTGTGAATGTGACCTCGACTTTCAGCTCGCCATTGCGCCCGGCGCCTGTCCCTGTGTAGGTGCCGGACGTGTAGCCGACATCCGTTCCCTTCGGATTATTGCTCGGTGCCGCTGTGCAGCCGGTCAGTCCAACTGCCAGCAGCACGCTGAGAAACAAAACAACGATTCTCTTAAGATTTGATTTTCTCATCTTACCCTCCCTGTGTGAAAGCGTTATCTTTCCCTGCTATCAGAGTACACGTTAAAGGGCCTTTAGAGTCAATCCCCCGCTGCTGAAATCTGATGTTTTCTTTGAAAAGGGCAGCCAGACCTGATGAATCCGCTCCTGTGTCGTACTTCGATGAAGCGTGGAAACCGTGCGTCCGATTGCGTCGCCGGCCAATTCCAGCTGATGTGCGTCCATGTATTGCAGAACATGCTGAAATAAACCGCAGTGCAGCAGTTCGCCAGCCTGAGCAGAAATTGCCGTATAAATACATCGTTGGGAAGGAACGTATTCCATCCCCCTCGCCTGAGGATCCAAACGCAGAAAATCAGCGTCTTCCTCCATAACGCACAGCCCTAACGCAAAGTTCTTATTCCCTGCAAGAATATCGTCCTTCGCAAATAAAGGCGTTGGCATCACAACCGGCATCTTTTCCGTCCATGTCTGGACGCGCTTTTGTATTTCAGGATCACCGATCAGCTGATCCTGAATCTGATAACAAAACCGGTACATCGCGGGACTTTCTTCAATCTGGCATTTCCAAAGCATCTCCGAAGCGGAGCGATGAATGTTAATCATCCGATCAGCGCACGCCAACAGCCGTTTGTTCCAATCCACCGCCGCCTGCAGCTCCCGCTTTTTATCCTCCAATCGTTTAGCGATGTCCTCCAAGGTGCAAAAGTTCAACATTTCCTTCGCTTCCTGTAAGGTAAAACCATAATTACGGTACATCCGAACCCGCATCAAAGCATTGATATCCAGCGCTTCATAGTACCGGTAGCCGCTTCCCTGATCAATTTTCTGCGATTGAATCACGCCTTCCCGCTCATAATAACGGACGGTTTCAGAAGAAATTCCCAAAAGTTTCGCAACTTCTCCAATCTTGTAAGCCATACTCCCTCCACAGTTTTTTTCCTTTATTTCCAAAACAAGCTTTATGTGTATTATATCACAAGATTGTTTATTAAAATCAACATCCTGAAACCCTCCGGTTTTAAGCACTTGGGTCTTCCTGTCTCTTCCTTATGCCGGCTGTGTCGCTCACGGCACGGTTTCCTCAAGCGGAGAAAGGGAAAGGAGAAAGACGAAAAAAGCTGTCTTGATGACAGCTTTACTGATTAATCATGGTGGACGCTAAGGGACTCGAACCCCTGACCCCTTCCACGTCAAGGAAGTGCTCTCCCAACTGAGCTAAGCGTCCGGTGCTTTAATATATTACCATTGATCCTTAAAAACCGCAACCCTTTTTTTACTGAAAATGTCAAAAAAGGAACATCCTGCAGCCTCCCCTTTTTCCCTTTTTCTCCCCTGATCAGGATGGATCCTGGCCGGGATTTTAAAACGACTGGAGAAAGTTAAGGGCGGGTATGCTATAATAAAGCATTGGAGGCGAACTCATTATGAATTTGCAGTTTTGCGAGTCAATTACAGGGAAGCAGCTGGACGATTTCACCCGTGCCAGCCGATGCAATAATATATATCAGACTGAAGCCTGGGCCAACGTCAAGAAGGAATGGACTTCAAAATTTGTCGGCATGACCTGCGACGGGCAGCTGTGCGGAGCAGCGATGATTCTGTTCCGCAAACTGCCGCTGGGCATGAAGCTGGCCTATATTCCCCGCGGACCGATCATGGACTACGATGATCCCCAACAGACTGCGTTCTTCTTAACTGCGATCCGGCGTTTCTGCGCGAAGCAGGGTGCGGTGGAATGCAAATTTGATCCCTATCTCATCATCGGCAGCTTTGACTTGGATCAAAAAGAAGCCGCCTGGAACGCCCGCAGTCCGATTCCGCAACAGCTGGCGAAGGCAAAAACCCATTTTGCGGGCTATACGAAGCTGATCAGCGAAACGGTGCAGCCGCGCTTTCAGCTTTGCTTTTCCCATCAGGAAAACTGGGAAGCCTGCTTTCCGAAGAAGACCCGTGAGAAAATTCATAACAGTTTTGCCAAAGGCATTCAGATCGAAATTTGGGGGATTGAGCATGTCCACGAATTAGCCGAAATGATCAAATATACGGAACAGCGTAAAAATATCCACCTGCGCAATGAGGATTATTTCCGCACGATCATGGAAAACTTCGGCGATCATGCCTGCATTCTGGCCGCTCATCTGGATTATGATCATGCGCTGGCACTGGTCGAAGAAAAGCAACGCGGTCTTTGTCAGCATCGAAACGAGCTGGACGAAAAAGCGAATAAAAAACGCGTACAGCTGGAAAAACAAATTGCCGATCTCGACGCTGAAAAGCTCAGGCTGCGCCAGCAGGCTCAGGAAGACGGCCGCGACATTTTGGTCAGTGCGTTGTTGTTAGTTCACGACGGCACGACCTGCGAGCTGTTGTATTCCGGCTTAAACGAGAAATACCGCCGCTATCTGGCTGCTTACGCACTGCGCTGCCGCGGCATTCAATGGGCCTTTGAACAAGGCTGCACGCGGTTTAACTTCGGCGGCGTGGAAGGCACGCTGGACGACGGGCTGTTCATCTTCAAGTCGTCGTTTTCACCTGAAATCGACGTCTATCTCGGCGAATTCAGTCTGCCATGCAAGCCGCTGCTGTATCCGATCTGGACCCAGCTTTTGCCCAAGGTTAAGGAATTACGCCGGCAATGGTTAAGGAGGGAATCGCATTGATCACCTGTAAACAAATTTCAGATGTGCAGCTGGACGCCTTTGTCAGCGCTCATCCCTACGGACATTACATGAAAACTTCGCTGTGGGCGAAGCTGCAGAAGCAGGATCAGCCGCATTTTATCGGCTTCTACGAGCAGGCACAGCTGAAAGGCACAGCGATGATTCTGGAGCGGAAGTCGCCAGGTATTCACTACTATTATGTTCCCTGGGGACCTTGCCTGAATTATGACGATCCCCAACTGTGCGAACAATGCCTGCGGGGATTGATTCAGCTGGCGGAAAACGCCAAAGTGGACTTTCTGCGGGTGGATCCGAACGTCTTGCGGATGGAGCGGGATATCAAGGGCAATCCGATCGAAGGCGGTGAAAATCACGAAGTAATAACAGCACTGCTGACATCGCTGGGGTTTGTGCATAAGGGATACGGCTATGCCTACAATGGCAGCTGGGTCAACCGCTACACGCTGATTATCGACCTGACGCCTTCCATCGAAGAAATCGTCAGGCATTTTTCCAAGGCGCGCCAGAACAGTCTGCGCCGGCATGCCGTGATCGGCGTGACAACCCGCTTAGGTACCAAAGACGATTTGCCGCAGCTGTGCGAATTTGAACGGCAGCTTTCCCAGATTCAGGGCTTTAAGCCGCATCCGCAGTCCTTCTTTGAAGCGCTGTTGGATGCCTTTGGCGATCACGCCGTACTGTATGTCACTGAAATTGACCTTGATCAGATGATCAACGGTATCCAGCAGGAAATTGACAGCGGTAAATATCACAAAGACCCCGAAGCGCTGCAGTCCAAGTTAAAAGAAAAAGAAAAAGCCGCTGCGCTAAAAGCGCAATACGGCGCAAATCCGGCGATTGCCGCCGGATTGTTCCTGCGATTCGGCGCGCAATCCTGGGATCTTTACACCTATAACCACAAGGATTTCAACTTTATCAAGGCCGTGGATAACCTGCACCGGTTCGCCGTCGAAGACATGAAAAACCACGGCGTCCTGCATTACGACATGTGCGGATTCTCCGGAGTGACGGACAAGTCTGATCCGCATTATGGATTGTATGATTACAAGCGTTCGTTTGGTTCCGTTTATACGGAACGGATCGGCGAATTCGACTATATCCGCAAGCCGGCGCGCACTGCCCGCTGGAAAAAGGCGGATCGCTTCCGCCGTCGGGTAAAACGCAAGCTCATCTCGCTGCGGTATGGCAAACAGGAGAAGCATTCATGAGGCCGGTCGGGCTGACCTCAGTCACCTTCCGTCAGCTGACCGCCGATCAGATCATCACGCTGGCTAGGGAAACCGGCTGTACCGGAATCGAATGGGGCAGCGACGTCCACGTGCCCGCAAATCGGCTGGATCTGGCAGCCAGAGCTGCGGAAGCCTGCCGTCAAAACCAGCTGGCGGTGTTCTCTTATGGCAGTTATTACAAACTGAATCAAGGTCTTAATCCGGACATTGATTTTCAGGCTTATCTTGATACGGCCGTTAAGCTGGGAGCGCCGTGTGTGCGGATCTGGGCCGGGCGCACAGCCTCCGCGCAAGCCGACGACGATTTTTTCCAGCGGGCTGTTGCGGAAACGCAGCGATGCTGCGAACTGGCGGCCAAAGTTGAGATAGACGTCGCGTTTGAATATCATCGCAAATCGCTGACGGATAACAGCGCTTCCGCCGTGAAGCTGCTTAAGGCCGTTAACCGCTCAAATTGCAAGACCTACTGGCAGCCTAATCCCGAGCTCACCGTGGAAGAAAACAGTCGGGAATTAGAGGCGATCCTGCCCTGGCTGACGCGCGTCCATGTGTTCAGCTGGTTGCCCGACAACACGCGGCTGCCGCTCGCAGCTCAGGAAGCAGCCTGGAAGCACTGGCTGACTTTCATTCCCCGCGAAATTCCGCTGATTCTGGAATTTGTCAAAGAGGATCAGCCGGCGCAGTTCCGCCAGGATATGGTAGCTCTGCAAAAATGGTTATCGCACAGCGTCTGTCTTTAAAAAAGTGTCCCTGATATTCCACCACAGCTTAAAATCAGTTTCTTAAACCCTCTCTGATCTTCGAATCGAGGGGGTTTTTCATAGTTGGAATTGTGAGTTGTGACTCCTGCTCGTCATCCGATTCTATCCTTTCCATTTTCATCTCCATGATTTGACTCTAACGAACTTTTTCCCAACTTCACGTTATCCTGAATCCGATCCTTCGAAGTCCAGATCCACTTAGTCATGAGTATAGAACAGCTGAGTTATGTTCTCAGCTTCATGCTTTGAATCAGAAAGTTTTTTAAGCTGATGATGGAGGTCTTCCGAGGTATTTATTCTATTCAAAACTTGGACGATCTGATTCACTTTCGCTTCGTTTAAATCATCTAAGACTTTCTCATCGCTTTCCGTTAATTCCCATTTCTGCCGCAGTAACTCCTTCAACAAGGATATTTTCCCTTGTTTCACGCCTTTCTTTACACCTTTCCGCATCCCTTTTTTTATGCCTTTTTTATACACCGTCTTCTCATCCATCTCGTCATATTTCATCCGCATC
>NZ_JADNPO010000006.1:137222-161271 GCF_015558105.1 Holdemania sp. 1001095H_141210_F2 | reverse complement strand
TTTTTTTATGCTCAAGAAAAAAAGGCGTTGGTTTCCACCAACACCAAAATTTATAGAACCTCTTTTCTTTGTCAAGCTTGATTAAAAGATCGGTGAAAACATCAAAAACGACGACCTTTCCTTTTCAGATCAGATCGTCGTTTTCTTTGATTTATTTGAGCTCGTTTTTCACTGAGATCCGGTTAATCGCTTTTTTCAAAGCCACCTCTGCCCGGCGCATGTCCATATTCGGATCATCCAGCCGTGCTTCGGCGCGCTGCTTCGCTTCCTCGGCCCGGCGCAGATCGATTTCCTCTTTGGACTCAATCGCGTCGGTCAGGATCGTCGCCAGATCGTTTTCAAAATATAACAGACCGCCGGCGACCGCGTATTCCTTGCGGCCGTCGCTTTCTTCCGTAATCATGCGGGAGATGGCCAGCGGCGTGACCAGCGGTACGTGACGGGATAAAATTCCCAGCTGACCGACAGTGCTGACCACATTCAGGATGGTGGTATCCATTTCCTTCGCCAGTCCTTCCGGCGTCACCACGCGGCAGTGGATCATATGCTACTGCCCCAGCTGGCGGGCTTTCTCCGCCGCTTCTTCAATCGTGCCAACAAACATAAACGCCTGTTCCGGCAGATCGTCATACTTGCCTGCCAACAGCTCTTTGAAGCTGCGGACCGTTTCACTCAACGGTACATATTTCCCCTTATACCCGGAGAACTGTTCCGCGACATGAAATGGCTGCGACAGGAAGTTTCGTGCCCGGCGCGCCCGGTTGACGATTTTCTTGTCTTCATCCGACAATTCGTCCATCCCCAGGATTGCGATGATATCCTGCAGTTCTTTATACCGCTGCAGAAGCTGCTGGACGCCGCGGGCGACTTCGTAATGTTCGTCGCCGACAACCAGCGGATCCAACATGCGGGAGCTGGATTCCAGCGGATCCACCGCCGGATAAATACCCAGCGCCGCAATCGAACGATCCAGAACCGTCTTGGCGTCCAGATGGGAGAACGTCGTCGCCGGCGCCGGGTCGGTCAGATCGTCCGCCGGCACGTAAATTGCCTGAACCGACGTGATCGAACCGCGCTTAGTCGAGGTGATGCGTTCCTGCAGCTGACCCATTTCCGTCGCCAGCGTCGGCTGATAACCGACCGCTGACGGCATCCGGCCCAGCAGTGCGGAAACTTCCGAACCCGCCTGGGTGAAACGGAAGATATTGTCGATAAACAACAGGACGTCCTGACCTTCCTGATCGCGGAAATATTCCGCCATCGTTAAACCGGACAGCGCCACGCGCATTCTCGCGCCCGGGCTTTCGTTCATCTGACCATAGACCAGTACGGTCTTGTCCAGAACGCCAGAGTCCTTCATTTCGTGATACATATCGTTGCCTTCACGGGTTCGCTCGCCGACCCCAGCCACAACGGACATGCCGCCGTGTTCCTTGGCAATGTTGTGGATCAGCTCCTGCATCAGCACGGTTTTGCCAACGCCGGCGCCGCCGAACAGACCGATCTTGCCGCCGCGGGCATACGGGCAAAGCAGGTCGATGACCTTGATGCCGGTTTCCAGAATTTCCGCGGACGTCAGCTGTTCCTCAAAGGATGGCGCGGCGCGGTGAATCGGCAGTTTTTTATTTGGTTCCGGCAGTTCGCCCAGACCGTCGATCTCATCGCCCAGGACGTTGAACATCCGGCCCAGCACCTGCTGGCCTACCGGCACGCTGATCGGCGCTTCGGTATCGAGGCAGTCCATGCCCCGGACCAGACCATCGGTGGAAGCCATCGCGATGCAGCGCACGACGTCGTCGCCAATATGCTGAGCCACCTCGACAGTGATGCGCTGGCCTTCGCCTTTCTCCACCACGATCGCATTGTTCAAGGCCGGCAGCTGACCGGCGGCATAACGGATATCCACGACCGGTCCGATGACCTGTACGATTTTTCCAATATTTTTAGCCATAAATTCTCCTTTCGCTACGAGGCGTCCGCCCCGGCGACAATTTCTGTGATTTCCTGCGTGATCGCCGCCTGACGTGCCTGGTTGTACTGCAGCGTCAGCTTGTCGATCAGCTCGTCGGCGTTATCCGTCGCGCTTTCCATCGCCACCCGCCGGGAACCTTGTTCCGCGGTTTTGGTCTGCATGTGCGCGCTGTATAACAACGAGCGGACGTACATCGGAATTAACGAATTCAGAATGGCGTCCGGCCCCGGTTCAAATAAGGTTTCCACCTTAAACTCCCGGCCTTCGCGTTCCATCGGACTGACCGGCAGCAGCGTCAGCAGCTGCGGCGTAAACGTTACGGCGTTGACAAACTGGCAATAGAGAATCTGAATCTTGCCAATCTCACCGCTGACGTACAGTTTCAGCGCTTCATCCGCCAGATCGTTAAACACATAGAAATCAACATGATCGGAGCCGATCGGCTCGCGGATCAGATTAAATCCCTTCTGCCGCAGCGTGCTTGTGCCTTTGGTTCCAATCACGATCATTGGATCCTGCGGATCCAGAACTTCGCCGGCCATCCGCAGCAGGTTGGCGTTGTATGCCCCGCACAAGCCCATGTCCGAGGTGAACATGAACGTCAGCGTGCGCGGCGATTGATTTTTCTTTAAATAAACGCATTCGCTTTCCGGGTTGTTCGCCAGAATCTGACTGACGATCTGGCGCAGTGTATCCGCGTATTCCCGGTTCTTTTCCATCTGCACACGCTGTTTCTGCAGCTTGGCGTTGGCGATCAGTTCCATCGCGCTGGTGATTTTCCGGGTGGCGCTGACGGAACGGATGCGTCCCTTTAACGCTTGCTTTCCCTGCGCCATGGATTACATCCCACTGATCAGCTGAAACTGCTGCAGATATTCGTCCATCGCCTGTTTCAGCGCGGTTTCCAGATCGGCGTCGATCTTCTTTTCCGATTCAATCCGGGCGATCAGATCGGCTTTATCCTGAGCAAAGAACTTGTGCATGCCTTCCTCGAAGCCCTTGATCTGTTCAACCGGTACATTTTTGAGATACCCGTTCTTCGCGGCAAACAGCGACAAGACCTGCTGACTCATCGTCAGCGGAGAATACTGGCCCTGCTTTAACAGCTCAGTCAGCCGTGCGCCGTGGTCGATCGTCGCCTTGGTCACCGGATCCAGGTCGGAACCGAATTGAGAGAAGCTCAGCATTTCATGATACTGGGCCAAATCCAGCTTCAGCGAGCCGGAAACCTGCTTCATCGCTTTGGTCTGCGCCGCACTGCCGACACGGGATACGGACAAGCCGCTGTCGACGGCCGGCCGCACGCCGGCGTTGAACAGTTCCGTCTGCAAGAAAATCTGACCGTCGGTAATCGAAATGACATTGGTCGGAATGTACGCCGAAATATCGCCGGCCTGGGTTTCGATGATCGGCAGCGCCGTCAGGGAACCGCCGCCCAGCTCGTCGTTCAGCTTCGCCGCCCGTTCCAACAAACGGGAATGCAGATAGAAAACGTCCCCCGGATACGCTTCACGTCCCGGTGGTCTTCTTAACAGCAGCGACATGGTGCGGTAAGCGACCGCGTGTTTGGAGAGGTCGTCATAGATGATCAGGACATCTTTGCCCTGTTCCATCCATTCCTCGCCGATCGCGCAGCCGGCATACGGGGCCAGATATTGCAGCGGCGCCATTTCGCTGGCCGTCGCCGCGACGATCGTCGTGTAGTCCATCGCGTCGTGCTGACGGAGTTTTTCCATAATCTGCGCGACGGTGCTGGCCTTCTGACCGATCGCCACATAAATACAATAGACGTCCTGTCCCTTCTGGTTCAGAATCGTATCGACCGCGATCGCCGTCTTGCCGGTCTGACGGTCGCCGATGATCAGCTCACGCTGGCCTTTGCCAATCGGGATCATGGAGTCGATGATCTTCAAACCGGTCATCAACGGCTGATGCACGCTTTTCCGCGTCATGACGCCCGGCGCTACCCGTTCTACCGGACGGGTCTTGTCGCTGGCAATCGGGCCTTTGCCGTCAATCGGCTGGCCTAATGCGTTGACGACGCGTCCCAGCATACCGTCCCCAACCGGAACCTCGACGATCCGCCCGGTGCGTTTGACTTCGTCGCCCTCTTTAATCAGCGTGTCATCGCCCAGCAATACTGCGCCCACATGGTCTTCTTCCAAGTTCAGCACCATGCCGTAAACATCATGCGGGAACAGCAGCAGCTCGGAGGACATCGCTTTGTCCAATCCCTGAATCAGCGCGATGCCGTCGCCGACACGAATGACATAGCCGACGTCGTTCGACTGAATTTTATCTTCATAGTGCTTGATCTGTTCTTTGATCAGCGCACTGATTTCTTCAGGTCTTAAACTCATTCTCTCACCTGCTTTCCTTCAACAGTTCACTTTTCAGTGATTCAATTTTTGATTTCATGGAGCCGTCGATCACTTCATTGCCGATCACCACTTTAATGCCGGAAATCAACCGCGGATCGACCCGGTTGGTCAGTTCCAGATTCTGTCCCTGCCGCTTCGCCATCGCTTGTTCGATGCGCTCCACGTCTTCCTTCGCCAATTTGCGTGCGGAATAGACAACCCCTTCCGCCACGCCGCGCTCGGCGTTTTCCAGACTGATAAACTGGCGGAGAATCTCAACGGCATGCTTCGTTCGTTTCTTGTCGATCAGCAAATCGAGGAAATAAATGAACATGACGTCGATCCGCCCGGCAAACAGGGTGTTCACCATCTGTTTTTTTTCTTCCGCGCTGATCTTCACCGCGTTGAAAAAATCCAGCAGCTGCGGATTTTCTTCCACGACGGCCGCTAAGCAGCGGGCCTGTTGTCCCCAGCGGACCAGTTCGCCGCTTTCCTTTGCCAGCTCAAACAGCGCTTCGCCATACCGTTCAGCGACCTGACTGGCCATACGCGCTTACTTCCTTTACAAATTGATCGACAGCCTGACGATCGCCGGCCTCAATGCTCTTTTCTCCGATCAGCTTCTCCGCGGCGCTCATTGCGACTTCGACCATTTCCCGATGGATTTCACTCTGCATCTGCGAGCGCTCCAACTCAATCTGGCCGCGCGCCCGGATAATTTGATCATCGGCTTCCGTTTTTGCTTTGCGCACAATTTCTTCGCGCACGCTCTTGGCTTCCACCGTCGCCTTTTCAATCATCGTCTGAGAACGGGTTACCGCTTCCTTCAATTCCTGACGGGCGTTTTCGCGATCCTGCTGCGCCTGTTGGCGGGCCTGCTCGCTGGCGGTCAGCTCCTCCTGCATCTTTTCGGCGCGCCGGTCCAGCATACCGGTGATGCTCTTCCACAAAAATTTCTTAATGACCAGAAACAGCACCAGCGTGGAGCACAGCTGCGTCAGCATCGTAATCGGATTGGGAAGCAGTTGGCCGATTACATCTATCTCAATCATATCTTCCCTCCTGCTCTATCGTTTTCGTACACGTGTCTGGTTTAGAAGACGAAGATCAGCAGGATCGCTACCAACAAGCCGTAAATGGCGCAGGTTTCAGACAGCGCGATACCCAGAATCATCGTCGAACGAATTTTGCCTTCCGCTTCCGGATTGCGGCCGATCGCCTCAACGGCCTTGCCGGCGACGAAACCTTCACCAATACCTGTCATCATACCGGTCATAACAGCCAGACCGGCGCCGATTGCGATTAAACCTTTTGCGATATCCATAATTTTTTCCTCCTAATAGTTATGCTTTTTTCATCTCGTCCGGAACTTCATTGCCAATAAAGACCATCGTCAGGGTAATGAAGATCAGGGTCTGGATAAATCCGGCGAACAAGTCAAAGTAGAAATGCAGCGCCGGGGTCAGAATCGGAGCGATGAAGTTGATCGCCGATCCGACGGGAACAATAAAATTGATTAAAGCGGTCGAGCACCATGACGTAAAGCTGTAAACCAGAGACATGATAATGCCTCCGCACAGCACGTTGCCAAACAGACGCAGCGACATCGACAGCAGCGTCGAGAATTTGCCGAAGAGATTCATCGGCAGAAAGACCGGAATCGGTTCGATAAACGAATGCATGTACGCCTTGAAGCCGCCGGCTTTGAGCTGCGCGATCTGGACGAGCACCCACGTGATGATCGTCAGCATCAGCGTGACGCTGTAATTGCCTGTGGGAGAAGAGAAGCCGAACAGGCCCAGAATATTGCTTAAAAAGATGTAAATCGCAATCGTCGTGACATACGGCGACAGATTTTTAGCGATCCGGGGTCCGACATTGTCCTTCACCTGGTTATCGAGCGTTTCCACCAGCATGATTGCCAACAGGACCAGCCCGTGCGGTTTGGCCAGCGGATCGGTCTTGTCGATTTTCTTCGACAGCGCGATGACGGCCAGACACAACAGGATAGTGACGCCCAGAATGACGAAGACATCCGATTGGATCGTCAGGTGCAGCGGTTTACCCATCTTTTTCCCTCCTTTCTAAAACAGAATCAAGAATCAGAACAAATTTCATCAGAAACAATCCGCCGGCCGCCGCGAAGATATTGAACACCTCGGGCGCCAGCGCCGCGATCAACAACGGCAGCGCCATCAGAAGATAGCTGAACAGGAAATGGCCGATCAGGCCGATTTTCCCGGCTGCCTGCTGATCAAGAACCTGATCGCAGAACATCGTCGTGCGCCAGTACAGCAGTGCGGAAATCATTGCGCCGAAGACGTAGCCGGACGCAATCCGCCAATCGGTGAAGACGCCGGTCAGCACGATCAGGCTCGATACAACCAGCGCGATAGAAATGGCTTGTTTACGCATACGTTTTCCTTACTTTGTTTTTGTCAGCTGCCACAAAGCCCCGAACGCGCAGAACGCGCCGCAGACAATTCCGCCGACCGTGCCCCAGGGGCGGACGGCGCAGACATGATCCAGCGCCAGTCCGACCAGCGTCGGCGCCAGAATGGAAACGACGATAGTGAAGCCCAGCGTCAGCGCCTGAACAAGGCCTTTCACTAACGCGTGCCGAAGATCCGGTCGCCGGCATCGCCCAGACCCGGAACGATGTAGCCTTTTTCATTTAAGTGATCATCCAGCGCGGCCAGATAGATATCGACGTCCGGATGCGCTTCCTCAACGGCTTTGACGCCCTCCGGCGCGCCGACCAGACAGACCAGCTTAATCGTTTTGGCGCCGCGTTTTTTGATCATGTCGATCGCCGCAACGGCGGAACCGCCGGTCGCCAGCATCGGATCCAGCACCATATTCACGGCGTCCGGCATCGTGTTGGGGAACTTGGCAAAATATTCGTGCGGCTGCAAGGTTTCTTCATCGCGGTACAGACCGATAAATCCAACCTTGGCGGTCGGAATCAGATCGGTGATACCGTTGACTAACCCCAGCCCGGCGCGCAGGATCGGAATCAGAACAATTTCCTTGGATAGTTCTTCCGTCTGGCATTCGCAGATCGGCGTTTGAATCGTCACCGGTCTGGTCGGCAGATCGCGGCAGATTTCATACGCCATCAACCCGGCGATTTCATCCAGATTCTGACGGAAATCCTTGGTTCCGGTTTCCACCTTGCGCATCTGGGCCAGCTTGTGTGTGATCAGCGGGTGATTCAATACTTTCAACATAAGCTCTCTCCTTATTCTGTTAGCGTTATCACGGTTATTATACCATTGACCCTGATCAAAATACAAAGGATTCCAGCTCACTTTCTCGTGAGTTTTCGCACGACCTCCTTTTCGGGTGTTATTATACGCAAAAGCCCGGCCTTGCGAACATAGACAAACAAAATAATATGTCGGAAAAGCGGACAAACCACCCTGTTTTGTCAACGTCTGAACAAGGCTGATCTTCATTTCAGAATGCTGTTTTGTCCTCATGAACGCAGCCAGAGTCCCTAGTTCCAGACGAAGGAAACTGCGGATCAGTGCTAGAAAACTGCCAATGCCCGCAAACTTTGAGCAATCTGCAGGGAAGCGGTCATAAATCGACCTTGTTTTTCCAGAAAAACTTCGCTATGATGAAGTCAGTGAGGATAAACTATGGATAAACCTGTATATGTGATTGGTCATAAAAATCCTGACGCCGACTCGATTTGTGCGGCGATCGCCTATTCAGCGCTGAAAAACAAGCTGGGCCTCAACACCGTGGCGGCCCGGCTCAGCGCGGTCAACAAGGAAACTTTATACATCCTGGACCGTTTCCAGCTGCCAGTGCCGATGCTTTTGACGAGCGCCAAATGCACGCTGGCGGAAATCGACATGGACGAAGCGATGCTTTTAAGCAAGGACACGACGATGAAGGAAGCGCTTGATGCGATCCTGTCCCGGAAAAACAAAGGGATCTTTGTCGTGGACAAGAAGCATCATCTGGAGGGCATCGTCTCCGTTTCTGATCTGACGAATCTGTGGACGGCAGATGAGGAGGCGTTGGAGGATCTGATGAGCCGGGTGCCGTTAGCCAACATTTTGAAAACCACGCGGGCTTCCCTGCTTTATGAAGCGCCGTTTCATCCGAATGGAAAAGTTCATCTGATGCCTTCTTTAGGTCAGAACAGCAACATCGAGGCAGGCACGATCGTGATCGTCGGGAACAACCCGGAAGTACAGCGCTCGGCGATCCGCCAGAAAGCGTCGTTGATTTTGATCTGCGGTGAGAACTGGGTGGATTCGATCACATTGGAGATGGCGAAACAGGAACAGGTTTCCATTCTGCATACGCCGCTCAGTGCGATCACGGTGGCGCACAGCATTTTCCAGAGTCCCAGCGTTGAGGAGGTCATGACCCGGGATGTGGTCGTATTCCGGAACAGCGAGACGGTCGACGGGGCCAGCCAGCGGATTGCGAAGACGCGCTTCCGCACCTATCCGGTCGTCAATGAAAAAGAGGAAGTGATCGGAGCGATCTCCCGGTACCACTTATTTAATTATCGGAAGAAACAGCTGATTTTAGTCGATCATAATGAAAAAGAACAGAGTATTCATGATCTGGAATTTGCGGAGATCATTGAGATTGTCGATCATCATCGTTTAGGCGGGATTGAAACGCAGAGTCCGATCTCGTTTGTGAACCAGATCGTCGGCTCCACCTGCACGATCGTCGCCAATCTCTATGAGCAGCATCAGATTGAGATTCCCGCGCAGATCGCCGGGGTTTTGTTAGCCGGATTGCTTTCGGATACCATGAATTTAAAATCGCCGACCACGACCGAGATTGACCGGATCACCGCGGAGAAGCTGGCGCAGATTTCCGGCGTTGACCGGCAGACCTTGTCCGAGGAGCTGGTCGGAACCTCGGATTCGTTGATGAACAAATCGTTTCAGGAATTGATGTATGAGGATTTCAAGGAGTTCCGGATTCAGGACAGCAAGGTGGCGATCGGTCAGGTTGTGTGCCGCTGTCCGGATGAATACCAACAGATCAAGCCGGATTTTCTGGCGTATCTGGAAGAGCAGAATCTGCAGCATCATTACGATCTGTTGTTGATCTTATTCACGGATCCGAAAGGTTCCGGCTCGCATTTCCTGTATACGGGGAAAAAAGGCTGGGTCATCGAGGAAGGGTTTAAGACGGTGCTGACGGGCGGTTTTGCGCCGGGCTTCATCTCGCGGAAGAAGCAGGTGCTGCCGGTTGTGATCGACACGCTGAACAAATAAGGTCCATTGTAAAAAAGCAGCGCTTCGATGAGAACCGTCTGACTTATATGAATCATAAAAAAAACGATCGTTGTCATTTTCTTATCAGAAATGAACGATCGTTTTTTACTGAGCTTGAAATTACGCTTTCTTTTCTAATTCCGCAATCTGATCAATCCGGCGCTGATGCCGCTCTTCGTTGGAAAACGGCGTCGTCAGCCAAACCTCGGCAATCTGTTCGATCAGCTCCTGGCTGATAATCCGTCCGCCCATTGCCAGCACATTGGAATCATTATGCTCGCGGGTCAGCTTCGCGGTTTCCAGATCATGCACATGCGCGCAGCGGATGCCCGGCACTTTATTCGCGACGATGCTGACGCCAATCCCTGTGCCGCACATGACGATGCCGCGGTCCGCTTTTCCCTCCGCAACCGCTTTAGCGCACGGATAAGCCACTTTCGGATAGTCGATGCTTTCCTCGCTGAAGCATCCGAAATCTTCAACCTCGTAACCTTCCTGAATCAATTTTGCTTTCAGCGCTTCCTTATTCTTATAAGCGCCATGATCACAAGCCATTGCAATTTTCATCTTCACCGCTCCTTTTCTTATTTTTTTACCTGTTAAATCCTTAAATTGAAGCTTTCAGATCTTCCAGCTTAATTGGTCCCTGCCGTAAGATTTTCAGCTCATCGCCGGTCGTATCGCAGACCGTGCTGGCCGTACTCGCGCCGCTTTCGCCCAGAACGACCGCGTCAATCCGGCCTTCCAGCTGCTTCAGCACTTCTTCCGACGTTGTACACGACGGCTGTCCGCTTAAATTGGCGCTCGGCACTAACAGGGGAACACCGACGCGATTGATGATTTCCAAAACAAACTCATCATCCGGCATCCGGATTCCAATCGTCGGAAATCCATTGGTCACCAATTCGTCAACTTCCGGTCTTTTCTTAAACACCAGCGTCAAGGCCCCAGGCATCCAGTGGTCGATCAATTTCTGCGACCGCGCGTCGGTAACGGCAACCCGTTCAATCTGAGCTTTCGACGAAACCATCATCGGAAACGGCTTGGTTTCCGGTCTTTGTTTCGCTTCCTTCATTTTCAGGATCGCTTCTTTCAGGTCATAACGAACTGCCAATCCGTAAACGGTATCCGTTGGGAAAGCCACGACGCCGCCGCGGTTTAAAATTTCTACAATTTGAGCGCTGTCCTTCTTAGTTAAACGCTGTGTTTCCATAATTTCACCTGATTTCTTTTTCCAGATTCATTATATCGGAATTTCATGATCTTACAACCCTGTTCCCATCGGAAACTCCTGAATTTTCTCAACTTTTTACCGATCCGGGGACAGAGCGGTTAAACGGAAGCAGCTTTATAAGTCTATCCCTGAAACAGCGGGAGAATGAGTGAAATGTTCCTTTATCAAATCCAGATTGAGTAAATCATGATTTAGTAAAGGACTACTGTTTTTAATCCATAAACTATGAAAGATCGTTCCATTTTCTTCTTTATATCTATAAACAAATAACAGCCAATCGAAGCTCAATTAAAATTTGCTTAAAAAGCAGTAACGAAATTTCTTATTGACCTCAATCTGAACGTTGAAAAACACCGCACGCTTAGCGATTGAAAACTGACCAGAATACAATCTTGATCACAGAATTTACTTTCCCCTCGCCTTCCTCAGTCAATTCATTCCTGACATCCCGCTGTCAAGGCATCTCTATTAAAAAGGAGGGCAGCTGTGGATTCTCTGTTGAAAACTTGAACAACATGGGGATCAAATTATGAATGGAGGTCACGATTGCTCCCAACATTAAATTAACCCGCTTCTGTTCTGCCCTTTCTTTTTAAATATCGGATTTGTCAATATTTCAGGATGTCTTTCTGTCCTGTGCCGCCGACTTTTTGATTATTCACGCAAACGATTATCAGAAATGAAAACAGAAAAAAGCACAGGAAGGGAGGCCCTGTGCTTTTCAACACGATTGCATCGAGCTGTCGTCAACTCCGGCTGCAATTAGGAAATGATTATTTTTGAAAATCTTCGATCAGCTGCTTATACCAGCCATAGCTTTTCTTCGGAATCCGCCGGCAGTTGTCCTCAAAGTCGACGCGCACCAGCCCATACCGTTTCTCATAGCCGTTCACCCAGCTGTACAAATCCATCGTCGACCAGGCATAATACCCCCGGACCGGACAGCCTTCCTCCATCGCGCGGAACATAAAATCAATATATCCCTGCATCATCTCAATCCGTTCATCATCCTGCACGACGCCGTTTTCATCCGGCGTTTCATAACAGCCATGGCCGTTTTCCGTGATATAGACGTCGATGTCGCCATACCGTTCGCGGATTTCCCGCAAGGTGTTCAACATACAGCGCGGATAAATTTCACGCCCCCACAGGTTGCGCTTCGTCGAAGGATCGATCGTTGTTTCATACCAGTTCTTAATCCGGATGCCTTCCTTCGCCGCCGATCCCGCGCCGCGGTTATTGTGGAAAACTTCGGTTTCCCCTTCGCTATAGTCTGTAATATAGAATCGATTGTAGACATTCAGCCCCAGGAAATCGACTTTTCCTTCCGCCAGGGTCAACGCATCCTCAAACCGAACATAGGAAGTGTCGATCCCATTTTCATTCAGCCATGGAAGCAATGCGCCCGGCAGCTCGCCCTTGATCGCGCAGTCCAGAATCAGCTTGTTGTAAAACAGATCGGCGATCATCCGGATCCGCTGGGGATCCTTCGTCTGCGGTGCGACCTCGACGTTGCTGCTGTCATGCACAATCCCGATTCGCCCGTCCTGATGTAACTTCCGGTAGACCGCGACAGCTTTCGCACTGGCCAGCGCTTCATGATAAAGCGTCTTAAAATAACGGTCAAAATCCAGCTTGTGGTTCGGTGGGTAATTGCCTACGATATTGCTGCAATAAGCGTAATATTTCGGTTCG
This sequence comes from Holdemania sp. 1001095H_141210_F2, assembly GCF_015558105.1. Taxonomy (NCBI): domain Bacteria; kingdom Bacillati; phylum Bacillota; class Erysipelotrichia; order Erysipelotrichales; family Erysipelotrichaceae; genus Holdemania; species Holdemania sp. 1001095H_141210_F2. Next base: position 148,752 of record NZ_JADNPO010000006.1, on the reverse strand, counting down.
TTGATCGTCACCCACAGCTTGACCCGGTCGCCGAACGCCTTGAAACACACCTCGGCATACTCGGCAAACGCCTCGACGATTTCCCGGTTCGCCCAGCCGCCCTGCGCAGCCAGCGCCTGCGGCAGATCGTAGTGGAACAACGTCACATTGGGAACCACGCCGTTTTCCAGGCAGCAGTCGATCACCCGGTTGTAAAACGCGATCCCTTCCTCATTGATCCGGCCCCGGCCTTCCGGCAGAATCCGGCACCACGACAGGGAAAAACGGTAGGAGTTCTGGCCTCCGGCCTTTAACATTTGGATATCTTCCTGATAATGATGATAGAAGTCGCAGGAAACATCGCCCGTCGCGCCGTTGATGTTGAGCGGGCTTTCATGGGAAAACACATCCCATTCGCCAACGCCCTTGCCGTCGAGGTTCCACGCGCCCTCGCATTGGTAAGACGCCGTTGCGCTGCCCCATAAAAATTCAGATTTCTGCATTGTTTCACCTCCTGATTTTTCTTTTCCATTCCCCGTAAGCCAGAATCCGGTCTGCCGCTTCATGAATTGTTTTTTCATGCCCCCCGGCTTCCCGTTGGCTTGTTACAGATCCTGATGCTCCTCGATAAACTGCTTATACCAGTAGTAGCTTTTCTTCGGAATCCGCTTCAGCCCCTTCTCATAATCCACGCGCACCAGGCCATAGCGCTTCTTATAGCCGTTGATCCAGCTGTAAAGATCCATCGTCGACCAGACATAATAGCCCATGACGTTCACGCCCTCGGCTTTAGCCTTCAGGATCTGTTCCAGGAAATCATGGAGGAACTGGATCCGGTCGTCGTCTTCAACCCAGCCGTTTTCATCCGCAACGTCATAGGCTCCGTGACCGTTTTCCGTAATATAGATCGGAATATCGCCATATTTCTGCTTCCGCTTGATCAAGGTGTTGTAGATGCACTGCGGATAGATTTCCCGTCCCCATGGATTCAGCGGAACCCGCGGATCGGTATCGGACTCGAACCAGCCCTTAACGGTCTTGCCTTCCTTCGCCGCTTTGCCTGAACCGTCGTTGTTCCCGGCGTTGTTGACGGTCGCGCAGGTTTCTCCGGATATATACGGTTTGACCAGCAGCCGGCTGTACGCGTTCTGACCGAGAAAATCAATCGTGTTCTCCCGGATCAGCGCCCGATCCTCCGCTTTCATAAACGACAGATCAATGCCGGAAGCCTTCACCTTGTCGATGAGCTTCTGCGGGATTTCGCCCTTGATCGCCGGATCCAGCACCCAGTCGTTGGTAAACAGATCGCCGTTTTCCACTGCCTCGCGATACGCCGGCGTATCCAGCACGGATTCAGCGCTGCAGGAAGCGTGCACCAGCCCTATTTTGGCGTTCAGCTTCAGCTTGCGGAATTCGCGGATCGCCTTGGCGTTGCACAGAATCATGTTGTAGGCACACTCGCAGAAATGTTGCATATTGACTTGTTCGTTCGGCGGATAATTGCCGACCATGTAACAGCACGAAGCGTTGTGCGTCGGTTCATTAATCGTGACATACAGCGGAATCCGGTCGCCGAAATGGCGGAACACCGCCGCTGCGTAATAGGCAAATTCATCGGAAATGCCCGGCCAGCACCAGCCCCCCTGATCGCCGACATAATCCGGCAGGTCATAATGGACTAAGGTCACATTCGGTACAATCCCGTATTTTTCACATTCCGTCAGAACCTTGTCATAGAATTCAAAGCCTTTTTCATTGATCACACGGTCCGCCTTCGGCACGATCCGCGACCAGCTGATGGAAAAACGGTATGTGTTCTGACCGCCTTCAGCCATCATCCGGATATCTTCCTGATAATGATGATAGAAGTCGCAGGATACATCGCCGGTAATCCCGGTCGTGTTCTTCTCGCTGTGGCAGAATTGATCCCAGATGCTCGGGCCTTTGCCTTCCGCATCCCAGGCGCCTTCGCATTGATAAGCGGCAGTCGCACTGCCCCATAAAAATTTTTCCTTCATTTCCTATCCTCCGTTCTCTGATTTTTAAATTATTCGGATTTACCGTTGAGTTCTTCCGTCAGTTCCAGATCCTGCCCGCTGCTGGCAATGACCTTTTGAAACCAGGCATAGCTCAGCTTGGGAATCCGCCGGCAGTCTTTGGGATCGTCATCCTCCCGGTCGACGTAGATCAGACCGTATCGTTTCTGATAGCCGTTTTGCGTACTGGCCAGATCAAACGCGCTCCAGGTGCAGTACCCGATCAGCGGGACGCCGTGCGCCGCCAGGCGGGCCTGCTCGATCTGTTTCCGCAGATAGGCAATCCGCCGGACATCCCGGATCTCACCCCGGGTATCCGGGGTTTCCTTCAATCCCAGGCCGCGTTCGATGATGAACAGCGGAAGCTCTGTGCGCTGCGCCACGTCTTCCAGGATCAGGCGGGTTCCCGCCGGATCGACTTCACAGTCGAAGCCGCTCGTTCCCAGCTTTGGATTTTTAACAATTTCAAAGATTCCGGGCAGATTGAAGCCATATTTCATCCCGGTGGGATCCGTGAAACTTGCGGCCGCGCCTTTTTTGACGGTGACCGAGGTATAGCTGCTGAATGAAACCATCGTCGCCAACCCGCTTTTTAAAGTTTCCGCATCCCCAGGCTCCAGCTTCGGCATCGCGCCCAGCCGGGTTAACAGCGCCGCGGCCGGGGCGGAATACCGGCCGCTCACAGCCAGATCGAGATCCAGCCAGTTCCGGATCAATTCCATATTCATTGCAGCTTCCACATCCTCGGGATCCGGCGTCAGCGGGTAAACCTTCACCAGGTTCAGCGCCGGGCCGATCCAGCCCGGATATCCGCGTTGATGAAACCGCCGGAAGACGCGGGCCTGCGCCAGCGTCCGATGATGATTTTCCTGAAACGCCTGCGCCAGCGAACCGGAGGGCGAAAGCAGCCGGTCGATCGTCAACAGATTTTGTTCGCAAATCGGCTGCCAGTACAGGACTTGCCCGGCGAAGTGATCGAACATCAGCCCGCAATAGTCCTCAAAGGCGTCGATCGTTTCCCGGCATGCCCAGCCGCCCTGCCTGGCCAGCGCCCAGGGCAGATCATCATGATAAAGCGTGACGATCGGTTCTATCTGATTTTCCTTCAACAGCTTGATCAAACGGGTATAAAACGCCAATCCCTGCGCGTTGACTTGACCGCGCCCCTGCGGCAGCACGCGGGACCACGAAATCGAAAAGCGATAAGCCTTTAATCCCATTGCTTTCAACAGTGCGACGTCTTCCTCCAGATGATGCAGATGATCGGAGGCGGTCCGCAGGATTTCCCCTTGACCCGGCCGGATATCCTGAACGGACGGGCCTTTGCCCTCATCCAGCGCGCCGCCTTCAAACTGCCAGGCGCTGGTGGAAGCGGACCACAGAAAATCCGCGGGGAATTGTCCGTTTGGGTTCATGGGCGGCATCCCGTTCTTCCCCCACACAGACCAGCAAGGGCAGTAAAGCTCCGGGATTGCCGGGCGATGTACCGCTCAAGGGCAGCGTTAAATTTCATCGATCGGAAACATCGGGCGCAGGATTTGTTTAAACGGAATAAGCCGGGTATCCTGCGGCGTCGCCCCGCCGGTCAGCGACATGACGCACAGCTTGCCCAGAGCCTTCAGCTCCGGATGGATGTAGCCTTGCTTGACGACGAAAATATCATAGTCTTCCACGTTAATGCCGCAGGCGGTCAGCTGACGGATTTCGACAAACGAATGATTGTTGTCGGTGACCGCGATATCAATCGGTGTCCCCGGCAGCCGCACGGTAACGATCGGTCCGTAATCGCCTTCCTCACCATACATCGCCGTTCCCGCCTGGCGGCCATGATGCAGCACAACGACATCGAGATCGACCGGTTCGCTGTATGCATCCAGTCCCATCCCCAAACGCAGCGAAACCTGTTCGTTCTCCGCACAGGCCATCAACCGGTGGCAAGCGGCTGGATCGTTGATCGCGGCGAACAGAATGCGCTTGGACAACGCCGGCAGAGTCAGCACCTGTCTTAAAATGAACGTGTTCGCGCCCATTGCGCCGGAGGTAACGTTATCGCCGGAATCCGTAATGAAGACCGGCTTGCCGTCAAAGGCCAGAGCCATCGCCAGCGCTTCGTCCGGGGCCGCGGTGGTGCCGGTGTAGTGGAATTCATGGCGTTTGTTCCAGACGAATTCCGCCAGCTGATCGGCGATCGTTTCGGCATATGCCTGATCGGCTTCTGTCTGAGGAATCACGACGATCCCGCAGCCGGCCTCCGGGCAGTCGTGACGCAGATAACCGACGTGCCACGAACAGCTTAAGATCCGCGGATCCTGTTCCAGCTGATCCATGAATTGGTTGATGGTGCGCACCGGTTCATCAAGCGAAACGCTCTGTTCCCCACCCAGAATCAACGGCAGCTTGCGGTACACCGGCCGGGCGTTCTTCGGATGTTCAATCTGCTCGATCAGCGTGCGGGCGGTGCGCTGCACCGTCGCCGAGATATCGGTGTGCGGCGCTTCCCGGTAAGAGCGGATAAACGTCGTGTTTTCCACATAGTCCCGCGTCAGATTGCCGTGCGGGTCGCAGGCGATCGCGAGCGGCAGATACGGCCCGGTCAGCTTGCGGATTTCCCGCACTAAATGCTGCTCGCCGCTGCCGATTTCCTCCACGAAGCTCGCGCCGTGCAGATGCAGATAGATCCCATCCAGCTCTGGCAAATGTTCACGGACGGTATTGAGAATCCGCTGTTCGAGATAATTGAAACAACCCTTGCGCATCACGCCGCTGCAGCCGGCGTCGGCGCAGAGAACCGGGATCAGTTCGATGTCCGGACGGTCAAAGACATCACCCAGCTGCATGTGCGACAGCGCCTCTTTGCCAAAGCTCAGGGCGGTGTTTTCCAGATCGCAGAACATCGGGACGTGTTCGTTAGCTTCCAGGGTAAATTTAGCCGCGATTATTTTCATGATCTTCACCTCACATTTCATCGATCGGAAACATCGGCCGCATAATTCGTTTAAACGGAATCGACGCGGTGTCCTGCGGCGTCGCGCCGCCGGTCAGCGACATCACGCACAGCTTGCCCGCAGCCTTGAGTTCCGGGAAGATATAGCCTTGCTTGACGACGATCACATCGTAGTCGTCCAACGCAATACCGGCATCGGTAAACTGGTGAATTTCCACCATCGCCTGACGATTGCTGGCAACCATGATCTCGACAGGCAGGCCCTTCACGCTGACCGTGACGCAGTAGCCGTAAGCCCGGTTATGATCGCGGTACATGAAGCCGCGCAGCTCGCCCTTTGACTTCACGACGACTTCCAGGGTCACCGGGGCGGAGTATTCGTCATAACCCACGCCCAGTTTCAAGCTTGTTTCCGTGCCGTCCGGCAGCTTTGCCAACGTTTCATAGGCGGCCGGATCGCAGATCGTCGCAAACAGGAAGCGTTTGTTCAGCTCCTTTACCGCTAAAACCTGGCGCAGAACGAACGTGTTCCAGCCGGTTGCGCCGGAGGTGACGTTATCGCCGGAATCGGTGATGAACACTGGTTTTTCCGCGCAGTCCAGCGCCATTTTCAACGCTTCGTCCGGATGGGCGGTCAATCCCGTATAATGGAATTCATGGCGCTTGTTCCATACATAATCTGCCAGCTGATCGGCGATGGTTTCCGCATAGGCCTGATCGGCGGTGTTCTGAGGCACGACGACAATCCCGCAGCCGGCTACGTCGCAGTCATGCCGGATGTAGCCGACATGCCAGGACACGCTGCGGATCCGCGGATCGTGTTCCAGCTCGTCCATGTAGCGGTTGATTGAACGCACCGGTTCATCCGCCGATACGCTCTGTTCGCCCCCCAGGATCAGCGGCAGCTTGCGGTATACGGCGTGGATGTGCTGGCGGTCGTGAAGCAGGTCGCACAGCATCTGCGAGACGATGCGTTTGGATGCTTGGGCGTCGGTATGCGGGGATTCGCGGTAGCTGCGCAGAATCGTACAGTTGTCCACATATTCCTGACACAGATTGCCGTGCGGATCGCAAACCACGGCGATCGGCAGATACGGGCCGGTTATTTCACGGATTGTTTTCAGGATGTGATGATCGCCGGAGCCGATCTCCTCGACTTCGCTGGCGCCGTGCAGAAACAGATAAATTCCGTCGATCTCCTGCAGGTGCGCCCGGACCGCGTCCGCGAAACAGCCTTCGATGTAATCAAACGCGTCTTTTGTGACGACGCCGTTGCCGCCGGCGTCGGCGTAGATCGCGCCGATCGTTTCAATGCCGGCCGCGGCGTAGATGTCCGCAACGTTCATCTTGCGCAGGCAGTCCTCGCCGAAGGCCATGTCGTAATGGTTGATCCGGGTTTTAGCCGGGACGTTGGCGTTGGATTCTGTGACGAAGGTTCCCATCAAAACTTTCATAGTGACTTCTCTCCTTATTTATTCTTGTTGATCCTGGATTTTTTCAATGACGCTTGTTTCTTTTCCTGCATGGATGATGAGCGGAAACGAACCGGTGCTGATCACCGGGCAATCGTTTCAAAGGATCGTTTGCGGGGATGACGATGCACGATCTTCTTCGTTGGCAAGCTGATAAAGCATGTCCAGCAGCACATTCGCGCCTGCCGCGCAGTCTTCGATCGGCGTATATTCTTCCTTGCGGTGCGAATAGCCGTTGACCGAACGGACGAAAATCATTGCGCACGGACAGACATCCTTGAAATTCTGACTGTCATGGCCCGCGCCGCTCATCAGCCGGAAGACCGGCAGATCCCGCTTTTCCACAATCATTTCCAGCTGGTGTTTCAGCCGTTCATCGCAATCCATGCCATACAGAATATGCCGCAGTTCGCGCCGGACCTGAATGCCCTCGCTTTCCAGGCGGGCTTCCAACGTCTCGATCTCCCGCAGGCAGGCTTCAATCTGAGCTTCGTCCAGACTGCGGATGTCCAGCGTGAAGGTGACGTGATCGCAGATGACGTTCGTGGAGCCGGGGAAGGTCTGAATGCAGCCGACTGTTGCGACGGTGTAGGTCTTCTGACGGGCTGATTCCGTGATTTGATGAATCCATTCGGTCATCGCCAGCACGGGATCCTGCCGGTCGTTCATCGGCGTCGCGCCCGCATGGCCGCTGCATCCGCTCAGCGTCACTTCATAGAAGCGCAGATACGGAATGCCTTCGACGATCCCGACCGGACATTGATTCTGTTCCAGAACCTTGCCTTGTTCGATATGCAGCTCCATGCTGGCATAAATCGGATCGATCTGACCCTGACGATACGCTTCCGGATGATATCCGCAGCGTTCCATCGCCTCCTTCAGCGTGATGCCCGCCGCGTCCTGAACCAGGAAATCTTCAGGCAACGCCTTTCCGGTGACCGTCTTACTTCCGATCATCCCGGAATTGAACCGGTTGCCTTCCTCATCGCGGTAACCGATAATCCACAGCGGCCGTTTCAATTCTGTTTGATTTTCCTTAAACGTCTGCGCCGCTTCCACGCCCGCCAACAGTCCCAGACAGCCGTCGAAAATGCCGGCGTTGCGCACGGTGTCGAAGTGGGAGCCGCACAGCACCGGCGCTAACGGGCTGCCGCCGGGATTGTAGACGCCGATGACGTTGCCGACCGGATCCTCATGCACGTCCAGCCCGGCCGCCTTCATTTCGCCGATCAGCCAGTTCTTCGCCTGAGTATCCGCGTCGGTAAAAGTCCAGCGGGTGACGCCGCCCTGCGGATCGACGCCGATCTGGCCTAACTGGTGAAGCCGGTCCCATAACCGTTGGGCATTAATTTCCATCTTCTTGTTCTCCTTATATTTCATCGATCGGAAACATCGGCCGCTGAATCCGCTTGAACGGAATCATCGCGGTGTTCTGCGGCGTCGCTCCCGGGGTCAGCGCCATGACGCACAGTCTGCCCTTCGCTTTGCACTCTGGAAAAAGATAGCCCTGCTTGACAACGATCACGTCGTAGTCATCCCAGTTCACGCCGGCGTTTTCAAACTGATGCTGCTCACACAGCACCTGCCGGGTGCTGCTGACGATAATGTCGATGTTCTCATCCTGCAGCGAAACAACGACACATTCGCCGAACACCGCGTTGACGTCATGCAGCGCGTAGCCCATCAGCTTGCCTTTGGCTTTGATCGTTCCCCGCAGCGCCACGCTTTCTGAGCAGGCGTCATGATTGACGCCCAGCGTAAACTGTGCGGCAGATCCCACTGCCAGGGCGTTAAGCTTCCCAAATGCTCCGGGATCGCAGATTGCCGCAAACAGAAATGATTTTGTCCGCGTCTTCCGCGCCAATACACGGCGTAATACCAACGTGTTCCAGCCGGTCGCCCCGGAGGTGACATTATCCCCGGAATCGCTGACAAACACCGGTTTGCCTTCAAAATTGACAGCCATGTCCAGCGCTTCCTCCAAATCGGCCGTCAGACCGGTGTAGTGGAATTCATGGCGTTTTTGCCAGACGTATTCCGCCAGCTGATCCGCAATCGTTTCCGCATAAGCGCTGTCGCTTTCCGTGGCCGGCACCACGACGATGCCGCAGCCGGCGACATCGGTATCGTGACGGATATAACCGACATGCCAGGAACAGCTTAAAATCCGCGGATCCTTTTCCAGCTCATCCATATACTGATTGATTGAGCGCACCGGTTCATCCGTCGACACGCTCTGTTCCCCGCCTAAGATCAACGGCAGCTTGCGGTAAAGGGCATGGATATTCTGCCGTTTTTTCAACAGATCGCACAACATCTGCGCGACTCGGCGTTTCGTCGCGTCGGCGTCGGTGTGCGGCGATTCGCGGTAGCTGCGCAGGATCGTGCATTGTTCCACATAGTCCCGGCACAGGTTGCCGTGCGGATCGGCGGTGACGGCAATCGGCAGATACGGCCCGGTCAGCTCCCGGATTTTTTTCAGCAGCCGATGTTCGCCAGACCCCATCCCTTCCACCTCACTGGCGCCGTGCAGAAACAAATAGATTCCGTCCAGTTCGTGAAGATGCGTTTTTAACGTCTGAAGCATCTGGGATTCAATATAATCGTAAGCCGGCCGCTCGATCACACCGGTCGATCCGCCGTCGGCATACAGCGCCGGAATGAGCGTGATCTGCGCCTGTTCAAAGACAGACCGGATCTTCATTTTATCAATACAGGCTTCGCCCCGGGCCAGATCGAAATTTTCCAGCCGGGCCCGCGTTGGAATCTGATCGTTGCATTCGGCATACAATGTGCCGATCATAACTTTCATCGCTTTTCCCTCCTTAAATCTCATCGATTGGAAACATCGGCCGCTGAATCTGCTTGAAGGGAATCGAGGCGGTATCCTGCGGCGTCGCGCCGTCGGTCAGCGACATCACGCACAGTTTCCCTTTCGCCTTTAATTCCGGAAAAATGTAGCCCTGCTTCACGACGATCACGTCGTAGTCATCCCAATCCACGCCCGCAGCCTCGTATTGGTGCTGTTCGCACAACGTATTGTTTTTGGAAGCGATCAAGACATCGATCGGTTTCGTTTCCAGTTGGACGGTGACGGTTTGTCCCCAGACCCGCTGACGCCCGCTCCACAGATTGCCCATTAACGGTCCCTTCGCGATGATCGTGCCTTTCAAGGTGACGCTTTCAGAATGGACGTCGGCATTCATGCCCAAGTTAAAGACCGCGCGTTCGCCGACCGCGTGATCCTGCAGCTGGTTAACGGCCTTGGGATCGCAGATCGACGCGAACAGGACGCGTTTCTGTAAATGACCAACAGCGAGAAACTGTCGCAACACACGGGTATTCCATCCGCTGGCGCCCGAGGTCACATTATCTCCGGAATCGGTCAGAAACACCGGCTTGCCATCAAATTCCAGCGCCATCCGCAAGGCTTCCTGCGGCTTTGCCGTCAATCCCGTATAGTGGAATTCATGCCGCCGCTGCCAGACATACTCCGCTAGCTGATCGGCGATCGTCTCCGCATACGCCTGATCCTTTCCGCTGGCCGGAACGACGACGATGCCGCATCCCGCCTCCGGACAATCGTGACGCAGATAGCCGACATGCCAGGAACAGCTCAGAATCCGCAGATCCTGTTCCAGCTCATCCAGATACCGATTGATCGAACGCACCGGCTCATCCGCCGACACGCTCTGTTCCCCACCGAGAATTAACGGCAGCTTGCGGTAAACCGCATGGATATTCTGACGTTTTTTCAACAGATCGCAAAGCAGCTGAGCCACCTTCCGTTTCGTTTCATCCGCATCGGTATGCGGACTTTCCCGATAACTGCGCAGAATCGTACAGGCTTCGACATATTCCTGCGTGAGATTCCCATGCGGATCGCACACCACGGCAATCGGCAGATACGGCCCGGTCAATTCCCGGATTTTCTTCAGAATGTGATGATCGCCGGAGCCTAACCCCTCCACGGTACTGGCGCCGTGCAGATGCAGGTAAATCCCATCCAGCTCGTGCAGATGCTCCCGCACCGCCGTTAAGAAATTATTTTCAATATACTCAAAGGCCTTTCTTTCGATCACGCCGGCCCCGGCCGCATTGGCATACAGCGTGGGAATCATCTCAATCCCGGCCTGGCTGAAAACGTCGCTGACTTTGTTTTTTCGCAGGCAGTCTTCCCCCCATGCCAGATCATAATCCGCCAGCGTCGCTTTCTGCCGGATGTTTGCGTTGGACTCGGTGGTGAAGAAACCGATTAAAATCTTCATGAACTCTGTCCCCTAAATCTCATCGATCGGGAACATCGGCCGCTGAATCCGCTTGAATGGAATCGAGGCGGTATCCTGCGGCGTCGCGCCGCCGGTCAGCGACATGATGCACAGCTGGCCCTTCGCTTTGAGATCCGGGAAGATATAGCCCTGTTTGACGACGATCACGTCGTAATCATCCCAATCAATCCCCAGCGCATCAAACTGATGTTTCTCACACATTGTCTGGCGCGTGGACGCCACGCTGATCTCGATCGGCAGACCCTTGACGGACACGACGACGGCGTCCCCGTAATGCGCATCGTGATCATGCATCAGATATCCGCGCAGACTGCCCTTGCTTCGCACGATCACATCGAGCGTAACCGGTGCGGAATTTGCGTCGGCGCCAACGCCCAGCGTGATCTGAGTTTCTGTCCCGGACGGCAGCGAATCGAGAAGCTGCCAGGTATTCGGATCGCAGATATTGGAAAACAGGAAGCGCTTGGTCAGCTGCGGAACAGCCAGCACCTGACGTAAGATAAACGTATTCCAGCCGGTCGCGCCGGAGGTGACGTTATCCCCGGAATCGGTGATAAATACCGGTTTGCCTTCAAAGGCCAGCGCCATTTCCAGCGCTTTTTCCGGTTTCGCGGTCAGGCCGGTGTAGTGAAATTCATGCCGGCGGTCCCAGACATAGGCAGCCAGCTGATCCGCAACCGTTTCCGCATAAGCGCTGTCTTTTTCCGTGGCGGGGACGACGACGATGCCGCAGCCGGCGACGTCGCTGTCGTGACGGATGTAGCCGACATGCCAGGAACAGCTCAAAATCCGCGGATCCTGTTCCAGCTC
>NZ_JADNPO010000006.1:0-137127 GCF_015558105.1 Holdemania sp. 1001095H_141210_F2 | reverse complement strand
GTGACGGATGTAGCCGACATGCCAGGAACAGCTCAAAATCCGCGGATCCTGTTCCAGCTCATTCATAAACTGATTGATTGAGCGAACCGGCTCGTCCGTCGACACGCTCTGTTCCCCGCCGAGGATTAACGGCAGCTTGCGGTAAATCGCATGAATGTTCTGACGGTGCTTCAACAGATCGCATAACATCTGCGCGACCTGACGTTTGGTTTCATCCGCGTCGGTGTGCGGGGACTCGCGGTAGCTGCGCAGAATCGTGCAGTTGTCCACATATTCCTGGCACAGGTTGCCATGCGGATCACAGGCTACAGCGATCGGCAGATACGGGCCGGTCAGCTTGCGGATCGCGGCCAGGATGTGATGATCCCCCGAACCCAGACCTTCCACCTCGCTGGCGCCGTGCAGATGCAGATAGATGCCGTCGATCTCATGGAGATGTTCCTTGACCGTGCGGACAAACAGCGATTCGATGTAATCGAAGGTTTCGCGCGTGATCACGCCGGAGGCCCCGGCGCTGGCATACACGGACGGAATCACATCGATCCCGGCGGCCTGGAATACCTCGCCGACCCGCAGCTTGCGGACACAGTCGTCGCCGAAGCCGAGATCGTAGCTGCCGATCTCGTTTTTCCCCGGCACGTTGGCGTTGGATTCAGTTGTAAATAAGCCTACCATAACTTTCATCTTGATTTCCTCCTTGGAACACATTGATTCGAACTTACTGGCTTTAAATCTGATCGATCGGGAACATCGGCCGCATGATCCGCTTGAAGGGAATCGAAGCGGTGTCCTGCGGGGTCGCACCGTCGGTCAGCGACATGACGTAGAATTGGGCCTGCGCTTTGAAATCCGGGAAGATATAGCCTTGTTTCACGACCGTGACGTCGTAATCCGTCCATTCGATGCCGAGGTGGCGCAGCTGCGGGTTGACGATGATCGGCTGGCTGGTGTTTGAAATGATAATATCAATCGGCCGGTCTTTGACGCTTACCAGCGTGCAGCTGCCGAAGACTTTGATCAGTTCCTCGCCGACAAAACGCGCGATTTCACCATGGCTTTTCACGACGACGTCCAGCGGGACGCTTTCTGAAAGCGCGTCGTAGCCCACGCCCAGATCAATCCGGACTGTTTCGCCCGGCTGACAGGTTTTCAGCTGATCCGCGGTCTTCGGATCGCAGATCGGTGCGAACAGGAAGCTTTTTTTCAGTGCCTCCACCGCTAACACCTGACGCAGCACAAACGTGTTCCAGCCGGTTGCGCCGGAGGTCGTATTATCTCCGGAATCGGTGATCACCGCCGGGCTGCCCTCAAACTCCAGCGTCATCGCCAGCGCTTCCTCGGGCTTTGCGGTCAGACCAGTGTAATGGAATTCATGGCGGCGGTCCCAGACATACGCCGCCAACTGATCGGCGATCGTTTCCGCATAAGCCTGATCCTCGGTCCGGGCCGGCACCACGACGATGCCACAGCCGGCGACGTCGCAGTCATGGCGGATATAGCCGACATGCCAGGAACAGCTCTGAATCCGCGGATCCTGTTCCAGTTCGTCCATGTACCGGTTGATTGAGCGCACCGGTTCGTCTGCGGAAACGCTCTGTTCCCCGCCCAGAATTAACGGCAGCTTGCGGTACACGGCGTGAATTGCCTGGCGGTGCTTCAGCAGCTCGCATAACAAGCTCGTCACCTTTTCATAGGTTTCTTCCTTATCTGTATGCGGCGACTGCCGATAGCTGCGCAGAATCTGAATCGATTCGACATAGTCCTGTTTCAGATTGCCATGTGGATCACAGGCCACCGCGATCGGAACATAAGGGCCGACCAGCTTGCGGACTTCCTGAAGAATGTGATGATCACCGGATCCGCCTTCCAGCTCCGCGACCTCGCTCGCGCCATGAAGCATGAAATAAATTCCGTCGATCTCATGGAGATGTTCCCGTACCGCCTTCAGAAAGCAGCTTTCAATATAAGCGAACGCGCGCGGACTGACGACGCCCGCCGCTCCGGCATTGGCGTAAATCGAAGGAATCAGCTCGATCCCGTGCTTCTCAAAAACCGGACGGATCTGCATCTTCTGGATACATTCCTCGCCGAAGGCGATGTCATAATCCGTGATTTCACACTGATGGGGAATGTTGGCGTTGGATTCCGTAACAAACTGGCCGATCAAGACTTTCATAAGGAATTCCTCTCTTTCCATGTCCTGCAAGCTGAACTGTAATTTTATGGACAACTACCCTGAAAAACAAAAAAACCAATCTGCAGAACAAAAGCCCTGCAAATTGGTTTTGCTTGTTTTATAAAACAATAACAATCCAACTTCGTTTTTATTGTAAGCGATTTCGTCAGAGGTGTCAATCTTATTTCGGACCGGATTCGACGGGATTTTCCTTTCTTTTCAGCAAGGAAAAAGGGAGGCGGTTAACGTCCTTCTTTCCCTGAAAACGTCGCTTCCGATGATCCGTTCGCTGGACAATAGCGGTCAAGCCAGCGCTGGATTTCCGCGAGCCGGCGCAGACGGTGCAGCGGCTTGCCGCTGCGGCTCAGCTCATGATGTTCACCCTTGAAGCACACCATCCGGGTCGGTACGCCGCGATCGCTCAAAGCGGTAAACATCTGCAAGCCCTCGCTGATCGAACAGCGATGATCGTCTTCCGAATGCAGAAACAGCGTCGGCGTCTTGACCTGTCCGGCATAGCGCAGCGGCGAATGGCGCCACAGCCTGGCCTGATCCTGTTCATTCAGCGGATCCGCGCTCAGCTGATCGCGCACGAAATAATAGCCGAAGTCGCTGAGACCGTAGATCGTCATAAAATTGGCGATGGAGCGCTGACTGATGGCGCAGTCAAAGCGATGTGTATGGCCGATCATCCAGTTGACCATAAACCCGCCGTAGCTGCCCCCGCTCACCGCGATTCGTTTTGGATCGATCGCCGGATAGGCCTGAATGGCTTCGTCGAGAAAATCAGTCAAATTTTGATAATCCTCGCAGCCATACCGCCCGCGGATATCCGCAAACGCGTCCCCGCGGCCGACGGAGCCGACCGGATTGCAGAAAAGAACGAAATATCCCTTGCCCGCCAGCATCTGCATTTCATGGTGGAAAACTTCACCATAAGCGGTATTGGGTCCGCCGTGGATTTCCAATACCGCCGGATATCGTTGGCTTGAATCATAATGCCATGGCGTCAGAACCCAGCCGTCGATCTGCCTTCCGCCAGAATGAAATGACAGATACCGCGGCTGGATGACATCGCGATCCGCCAGCGCGTCCGCGTTCCAGCCCGTCAGCGAAGTCAGCTTGCCCTGCGGCAGTTGTGCCTGTTCGATTTCCTGAAGCCGATGGGCCCGCTGACCGACAAACCGCACGGTTTGTCCTGTCACGTCAAAATCGTCGATAGAACCGTTGAAATCCAGCACGCGTCTGAGATTTCCTTTCAGATCAAGCTGGAATAAAGGCGTCGTCCAGCCTTGAGTCATCGTAAAGTATAGCGAAGTCCCGTCCGTTTTTACCGCGCTGCCGCTGCTTAACCGGCAGTCGGTAACGATCGAGCTGCCCAGCGGATCATCCAGCTTTGCCAACAGCGTCACAGCGCTGGTATCCGGGTTCAGTGTGTAGAAGTTCAGCGATTCATTCTTGCCATATCGCAGTCCATCGGTCGCTGCGAACACGATCGTTCCGCTGACAAAACGTGGCTCTTTGATCCGCCGGTAAACCCCTTCTTCAATCAGCGTCGTCATACTTCCCGTTTGAGCGTCGAAGCAATACAAGCCTTCGCGTTGGGAAGCCTTCCGCTCGTAGGTCATCCCGGTAAACAAAGCTTTCCCCAATACAGGACAAGCGGAAACGCTGCCGCAGTTCATCCGCGGATCGGTCAGCGGGAATAATTCTGTGGTTAATGTGTCGTAAACAAACAACCGCATCCGTTTTCCCTGAATAACGCCGCGGCCATCCGCGCACCACGGCAGTTCTTCCAGCACGGTATAATCGGCGTTTTCCCGCTGTGTTTTTTGCCAGGCCTCAGCCTGTTCCGGATTAAAAGCATAAGCATCGGCGGCTTCCAGCTGAATTTCCGCCTTGATCAACAGCTGAGTTTTCGTTAATCGCTGAACATCCGCCGTCTTCAGCGGCAGCGCAAACGTTTCTTTCCATTCCTCCGTCGAACACAAGAATGTGGAAAACCGGGTTTGGGCAGAATTCGGCTGAACTGGGGCATCCGTGGATTTCACCCCGCTTAACAACAGTGTATCCGCGTCGAGAAACAACAGGACGCCTGGTTTTTCCAACTCGCAGACAGTCCGCCACTCTCCATTTTTATTCATTTTCAATGTATAGCGGTAACAATTTGCTTCCTTATCCATCCGTCCAGCAACACAGACAAATACCGGATGATCCGCATTGTGATTCCCGGTCAGTTTTGATAAAAAGCAGTAACGTTCAAGATCTTCCATTAAAACAGGTTCCATTCCGATCACGTTCCCTTCCTGCTTTTACTTTAACGTCTCTCAATATTGAAGAAAAGCCCCTGCAGTCAGATCGAATGAAATTCTCACCGTCATTCCCCTTCACTCTCTCAATTTGATTCAATTTTCTACGATACTAAGAAAATCACAAACAAAAAAGACTGTTTCCAGTCTTCAGCGTTTATGATCCGGCAACTGATTTCTCAGGCGCTTTCTTTCATGCATTTTTTCCATGCTTTGATCAACGAAAATTCGATAAACGTCCGCATAACTTCCGCATCTTCCTGTTCGTCATACGCTTGCAGCGCTTCATAATAAACATTCCGATCTTCGTCATCAAGGATCAGCGGAGGCAGATCCTTGATCTTTAAATAATAGTTTTAAAGCGTTCTTCCCGTTCTTCTGTTGCCATCACAGGACGATGGAAATAATCTAAAAACACAAAATCCTCACCGAATTATGCTTATTTGAGCATGTTGATTTCTTTTTCCAATTCCCGGACTCCAGCGATAACTGTCTCAAACTCAGGAACATCTCCGAAAAGCATATCTTTCATAGCCTCGTAGTCTGCCTTCAAAGCTGCAAAACGATACTCCGCTGGTATAAGCTTTAACGTCCCTGGCACAGCTTCCGGATACTTTGCCCAAGCCCGTGGATAAAACTTCATTTTGAAGTTCACAACCTTCTTCAGAAGATCAAGCTGCGAAAAGGCAGATTCCTTTACTGGGGAATCAGCCATTCGATATACGTCATAATAATGTCGGGAATAGCGCTGGGGCATTTCCAAATGTTCCGGCCTGTTCGCCTCATGATGTAAGATTGTAGCCTTTTCCCAAAATGTCCGTTCTGGAGCCACAGTCAAAATGGAGGTGCTTTTCTGGCGAAAAATATCCGGATAATACTTCGCGGCATAGGGTGTGATCTCGGCTGTCATCGCTGGCGTCCATGCCGCCAAGGCTCCAATTTCCAAACGAATCACCTGCAGGATTCTGGTATTGGTAAACAGTTTCGGATAAGAAAAAATGACTGTTTGCTTTTCTTTTTCATCCATTTTAATGTTTACTTCACAGCCAAGCTCTTGTGATAAATCCTTCCTGATTGCCAGGCAGAAAATTTCATTTAAAAAAATCTCTGCCCTGATGTTGGCCTCTTTGTTAAATGCATCCTGCTTTGTGTTTGAACGCTGTTCCCAAGGCTCGTCTTTGCCATATCCTAATATCCGCCAGTCCAGGATCAGATCAATATCTTCCGAAAACCGGTTGATCAGGTTGAAGGCTTTTGAAAGGCTGGTCCCCCCCTTAAATGTTATAAAATCCATCCAAGGAGACCGATGAAATAAATAATCGAGTGTAAAGCAAACCCAGAAGTCCTTTTCCACAACGGTATCATTCAGCCCCATTTTATGAGCTGTATTTCTAAAGAGTATCCGTTTATCATTGTCCGAAAATCTAGCAACATTGATCACTTTTTCAGTCCCTCTCCGCAATCTTCCGAATTGTATTATAAACCCAATCTGTGGACTCTGCCGCCTCTGTTAACATAACCTCTTTATCCTCTTTACTTAATCGAAAACGAAGTATCTGGATCGTTTTCTCTGTAACGTTTGCTTTCCCCAATGTTTTCAACGCCTGAATTACAAGGATCGTCATATAGGAAAGTCCTGTAATCTCTTTGTTTGTTCGATGCTTAAATTCCAGCTTTGTGGAATCCCATTCATAGGTCTTATAAGGACCATCGCTGATATAGGACCAAACCGCGGTTACCTGTGTAGAAAGTCCCAGCAAATTCAGAGCTGTATTCCCGCACGGGGCAATGCTCCAGTGATAATTCCGTGCCAGCGCTTTGGCCACGACTTCCGGATCTGCCGCTACATATTCCTTCAGCATTTCGCTGTATTCCGGCTTTTCATAAACTCCCTTTAGAACTCGTCGGATTAAGCCTGCCTGTGTCAAACGATTTAAATTTCGTCTTACCGTTTCTGTATCTGCAATATCAGCAAAATCTGCGCCGATGAAAACAGTTCCTTCGGCAGCATCCCGAATCCTTTCTTGAATCTTTCTGGAATAACTATTTGCCAAGTTAATTCCTCCTTTTGTCCCGAATATTATACAATATTCAGGACATTATTCCAATAGTATCTTTAAGTTATATTCATAGTATTAACTTGGAATAATCATATTCATGAAATAAGACATCACCTGACAAAAAGGTAAAATATCTACGCTATTTATTATTTGATTTTATAATCAACGCAGCTTGCTGCTCTTATCTTGCTTTCTGCTCAGGGTTCTTTGTTCCCTATCCTTAAATAATGCACTTTCCTAATAGAAAGAAAAGCAGAACACTTTTCGTGATTCCGCCTCTTTTTAAAGTCTTCATAATCTGCTGAGCGATTTTTAAGCAGGAAAGATAAATTCCTACCTCCTGCCGCTCTCGCGTGCCAGCGCTTCCGCCACCGACGTCACGACCCACCGCGCTTTTTGCCTGACCTCCGGCTCCGCCTGCGCCATGCAGTAGCTCGTTTCCACAACGTCAAACATCCCGACGTCATTTTCCGAATCGCCGATCACAATCACCTCGCGCAGCGGTACACCCACCCGCTCCGCAAGAATGCCCAGCGCGGCCGCTTTGGAACAATCCGGCCGGACCAGATCCAGATTATCAAAATCCGAGCTGACGATCTCCACGGTTCCCGCCAGCTTTTCCCGCAAGGCCCGTTTAACGCCGTCGCGCTGATCCGGACGGATAATGATCCCCAGATTCAGGATTTCCG
The DNA here is from genome assembly GCF_015558105.1 of Holdemania sp. 1001095H_141210_F2. Taxonomy (NCBI): domain Bacteria; kingdom Bacillati; phylum Bacillota; class Erysipelotrichia; order Erysipelotrichales; family Erysipelotrichaceae; genus Holdemania; species Holdemania sp. 1001095H_141210_F2. The sequence goes on along the minus strand of NZ_JADNPO010000006.1, from coordinate 129,893 downwards.
CGTTCGGATCCACGGTCGTTTCTGCCAACGTCACCGAATCCAGCAGGGAACGGCGCAGCCGGTGCGGATGTCCATACGGATAATGCCGGCAGTCGCTGCTGATCCATTGCCCCTGGCAATTCATTTTCACCGTCGCGTCAACATGATGCCGCGCCAGCCAGCCGGCTACGTCCAGAAAAACCGCCGCCTTCAGGGTGCGCGTCATCCGCGTTCCATCGCTGAAGATCAATTCGGCCCCATTGCCGCCCAGATAATCGACCGCAAAGCCCAGATCCGCCGACACTTTCGGATACGCCTGATGAATCCGTGCAGTCGCTACCGTGAACACGTTGCCCGCCGCCCGCCAGCGCTGGATCGCCGCCCGGTTTTCCGCGCCGCTGTCGGTGACGTTGGGCGGATACAATGTTCCATCCAGATCCGATACAAACAGTTTCATGGTTTTTCCCTTTTCCTCCCTTGAACAGCCATCCCTTCTCTTGCCTCAACGATGGTCGTTAATCCGGATTAAACCGATAATTCCGCTTTTCCTTTTTCTCCTCGGATATAAGGATGAGTAGCATAAGCGTAAATCAGCTGCGCCGTCATCAGACACCAGATCACCGGTTCGCAGAAAATGACCGCGAGATACTGAAACCGCGGAATGAACACGAACGCGAATACAATCTTTCCCAACAGCTCGATCACACTCGACACCAGCGGAATCATTTTGGCGCCTAATCCCTGCAGCGCATACCGGGTTTCCAACAAGACGCCTAAAACGGCATAGAACGGTCCGACCACCCGCAGATACAAGGCCCCGTTGTTCAGCACGACAGCCTCCTGCGAGCCGGAAATCAGCTGAACCAGAGCCGGCGCGAACAACAACAGAATCACGGTTACCCCTGCGGCCATCGCGATATCATACAGCACAGCGCACCGCATCGCCTTGAGAATCCGCGTCCGCTGATCCGCGCCCCGGTTCTGTGAAACAAATGTTGAAATCGCCATCGCCATTGCGGAAAACGGCATGTTGAAGAACATGAACAGCTTGCGCGCCGCGGTATGCCCCGCGATCACCAGCGTTCCCAGATTGTTGATGCCATACTGCAGCACGACGGAACCCGCCGCAACGATGCTGCCCATAAAGCCCATCGACAAGCCCTGACCTAACATCTCCGCGTAAATTCCCCGCTTGACTTTAAAATGCCGGCGCTGCGGAATTAAGACCGGTGCTTTCTTCAAAATATAAATCAGACACAGGACGACGGAAATTCCCTGCGCGATGACGGTCGCGACCGCCGCCCCGCCGACGCCCATGTTCAGCTGCGTGATGAAAAACAGATCCAGCCCGATGTTCAGGCATGATGACAAAACTAAAAAGACCAGCGGCATGAAGCTGTTGCCGATCGCCCGAAGCAGACCCGCGCACAAATTATACGCGAACATGACCAGCGTGAACCGTGTGATCACCGAAATGTAGCTGAACGCCTCGGCGATGATCTCCGGCGGCGTATCCAGCATTTTCAGCAACGGCATTAAAATCACTTCCGCGCCTACTGTCAGCACCAGCGAAGTCAAAAGGCCGATCACGATCGAAGCCGCCACCGATTTTTTAAGCAGCTCCGTATCGTTGGCGCCGTAGCTGCGCGCCGTCACGATCGCCAGACCGTTGCCGATGCCTAACGCAAAACCGATCAACAAATCATAAATCGCGGCGCAGGAACCGATCGCCGCCAGTGACAAATCGCCCAGCGCATGGCCGACGATCATCGTATCGACGGTATTGTATAACTGCTGAAACACATTGGAAAAAAACAGCGGAATCGCAAAGAAAAGCAAGCTTTGAAAGATCGGCCCGTGAATCAGATCGACCTTGAATTGAAGACGTCTCGTCATGGAAAATTCCCCCTTATCCCATCGACATTGTAGCGGAAACCAGTACTAACGTAAACAGGGAAAAGACCGTGGAAAAGAAAACGCAGCGGCTGGTGTAGCTGGTATTGCCGTTATACTTGCGGCAGAAAATCGTGGCCGTGGAGGCGACCGGCGTCGCATTGACCAGCACGGCGGCGATCAGCTGCGGCGTGCTTAAATGCAGCGCCACACCCACGATCCAGGTCAAAAACGGCGCAATGATCAGCCGGAACAGACTGATCTGCACGATATCCTTCGATAATCCCGCGTTTGTCGATTCCCTGTCCAGCAGCGTCGATCCGACTAACAACAGCGCCAGCGGACTCATGCATCCGGACAAAGAACTGAACACCGCGTCCAGCCCGCCCGGCAGCGGAATCCGCGCCAGGTTGAACAGAAATCCCAGGATCATCGCGATCGTGATCGGATTGAAAAAGAATTTCTTCATCACGGACAGCGCCCCTGCCGGCTTCCACTCCGTATTGAAATATTTCTCCCCGGAGGAAAACGACAGAATCCGCGTCGGAATCATAAAGATGTTCGCATACACAACACCCATGCTTCCGCACAGCCCTTCGATCAAAGGCAGACCGATCAGCGAGCCGTTGGATATCAACATCGAATACTGCGCGATCCGCTTCTTTTCTAACGGCATCGACTTGGGCAAAAGCCGCGCCATTCCCAACACGAGCACGACCACGATCACACCCGCCAGCACCAACAGGAGGCTTTCTTTTAACACCGCGACGGAAACGCTGCGGTAAAAGGACAGGAAGATATTGACCGGCATGATCAGATTCAGAATCAACGTCGACAGAAAAGCATCGATCGGACCGTCGGTGACTCCTCTTTTCTTCAAAAGCAGACCCAGCCCGAAAAAGATCAGAATCTGCATTTCCACATTCAACAAAACAGACAAATCAAACATCGGTTTTCCCCCTTGCATTTAGAAAAGGCATCCGGATCGGACAGCCGCGGCGCAGGCCGGCGGTTGCCGCGAAGGATGCCTTAAAATTAAGCCTAAAGATCCTGATGCTCAGCGATAAACTGCTTGTACCAGAAATAGCTTTTCTTCGGCGTGCGCTTGCGCTGCGGATCGTCATAGTCCACGCGCACCAGACCATAGCGCTTCTTGTAGCCGTTGATCCAGCTGTAAAGATCCATCGTCGACCAGACGTAATAGCCCTTCAGATTCACGCCGTCCTGCTTCGCCTTCAGAATATAATGGAGATAATTGCGCAGGAACTCAATCCGCTCGTCATCTTCAACATAGCCGTTTTCATCCGCGACGTCGTAACAGCCGTGGCCGTTTTCCGTAACGTAGATCGGAATATCGCCATAGCGGCGTTTGCGTTCCATCAGCGTGTTGTAGGCGCACTGCGGGAAGATCTCGCGGCCCCAGTGATTGAGCTTGGTATTGGGATCGCGGTCGCTTTCAAACCAGCCGGCAATCGCCCGGGTCTCCCGCGCAGCACTCGCCGAACCGTCGTTGTTTCCGGCGTTGTTGACGGTGAAAGCAGTGATGCCGGAGGTGTTCGGTTTTACCAGCATCCGGCTGTAAATGTTCTGGCCTAAGAAATCAATCGTGTTGTGCTTCATGATTTCCAGATCCTCTTCCTTCACAAACGACAGGTCGATGCCCTTCGCTTTGACAGCGGCGATTAACTCCGGATCGTAAGCGCCCTTGATCGCCGGATCGAGAATCCAGTCGTTGCAGAAATAATTGCAATATTTGACGGCGTCGCGGTACTCCGGCGTATCCTGAAGCGCGGTCGCCGGGCCGCAGCCCTGCACCACGCCGATCTGCGCCTTCAGATTCAGCTTGCGGAACTCGCGGATCGCCTTGGCCGTGCAGACCGCCATGTTGTAAGCACATTGGCAATAGTGCTGCAGGTTAGTTTCATTCGGCGGATAGTTGCCGACGCAGTAATCGCAGTAAGCGTTGTGGTTCGGCTCATTGATCGTCACATACAGCGGAATCCGGTCGCCGAAGTGCTTGAACACTACGGAACAGTAAAACGCGAATTCATCGGCCACGCCGGGGTAGCACCAGCCGCCCTGATCGCCGATATAGTCCGGCAGATCATAATGGATCAGCGTAACGTTGGGCACGATGCCGTATTTTTCACACGCGTCCAGCACGCGGTCATAGAAGGCCAGACCGGCCGGATTGACGACATGGTCGTTTTTCGGCAGAATTCGTGACCAGCTGATGGAGAAGCGGAAGGTGTTCTGACCGCCCTCGGCCATCATCCGGAGATCCTCCTCGACATGATGATAGAAATCACAGGACACGTCGCCGGTGATCCCGGTCGTGTTCTTTTCGCTGTGGCAGAACTGATCCCAGATGCCCGGCCCCTTGCCGTCCGCGTCCCAGGCGCCTTCGCATTGATAGGCTGCCGTCGCGGAGCCCCAGAGAAATTTTTCAGCCATTGATCAGTCCTCGGTATGTTCGCGGATGAACTCGCGATACCAGTGATAGCTCTTCTTCGGAATCCGCTTCAGACCGTTGGCGTAATCGACATAAATCAAGCCGTAGCGCTTTTCATAGCCATTGATCCAGGAGTAGCAGTCGGTCGTCGACCAGGCATAGTAGCCCTTGACGTTGCAGCCTTCATTTTCTGCCTTGATCAGCCATTCAAGATACGACTTCAGAAATTCGATTCGTTCGTCGTCGTTGACCTCGCCATTTTCATCCGGCTGTTCATAGAGGGCATGGCCGTTTTCCGTGATGTAAACCGGAATATCGCCGTAGTCCTTTTTAATTCCCATCAGCATATCGTACACCGTCTTGGGATAAATCTCGCGGCTCCAGGCGTTTTTCGGCGTGTTCGGATCGACGTCGGTCTGGAACCAGCCCTTGACGGTATAGCCTTCGATCGTCTTGACCCCGGCTCCGACATTATTCGGATAATAGTTGGTTTCCCCGGATTCGTACGGTTTGACCAGCGCGCGGGTGTAGCAGTTCTGGCCGAGGAAATCGATCGTGTTGTACTTGATGATCTCCAGATCTTCTTCCTTGACAAACGACAGGTCGATGCCGCTTTCCTCTAACAGCGGGAACAGATCATCCGGGAATTTTCCCAGGATCGCCGGATCGGTAACCCACTTGTTTTTAAACAGATCCCCACGCCGCTGCGCCACGCGGTATTCCGGCGTGTCCTTAAGGATCTGGACGGTGTTGGTCGTGTGCACGATGCCGACCTGCGACGTCAGATTCAGCTTGCGGAACTCGCGGATTGCCTTGGCGTTGGCAACGACCAGATTGTAACAAACCTGCACCAGCGTCTGCACGTTGTGGATATTCGGCGGATAGTTGCCGGTCAGATAGGAACAGTATGCATTATGCGTTGATTCGTTGATCGTCACATATAATGGGATTTCATTGCCGAACTGCTCAAAGACGACCTTGCAGTATTTCGCGAATTCATCCGGGAAAATCGGATTGGCATACCCGCCCAGATCTTCCAGCCAGGCCGGGATGTCGTAGTGCAGCAGCGTGACATTCGGCGTGATGCCGTTTTCCCGGCATTCCTTTAAAACGTCCTTGTAGAAGGCGACGCCTTCCGGATTGACCTGGCCGCTTTGATCCGGCAGAATCCGCGTCCAGGCGATCGAGAAGCGCAGTGTGTTGTGGCCGCCTTCCTTCAACAGCCGGATGTCCTCTTTGTAGCGGTGGTAAAAGTCCGCCGCGACGTCGCCTGTGAAGCCCTTGACGTTCTTCGGTCCATGGCAGAACTGATCCCAGTTGCTTTCCCCTTTGCCGCCTTCGTTCCAGCCGCCTTCACATTGATAAGCCGCGCTGGCTGTGCCCCATAAAAAATCCTTTTTGACTTTACCGTTCATCGGTACCTCCTTCCAGTCTTTGCCGACTGATTTCTTTCTGATCTCCATTATAGAGATTTCTTATCGTTTTTTAAGCGCCTGAGCGACGCTTGGATAAAATTCTCAAAACTTCGTTTTATTCGCTTTGCGGCTTTGATAAATTGTTTTCACGCCCGGGCTTCAGCAGCCGGTTAAGCGCCGTCAAAAGCACCGCCGCCAGCAGCGCGTAGACGATCAGATAGCTGTAGGACGCCGGATAGCTTTGGGTGGCGGTAAACAGCGCGCTGAACAGCATCGTGCCTAAAAACGGGCTGAACAGGGTATAGGTTCCCTGAACGCTGAAATTGCTCGGGTAATATTTCTTACCAAAGGTTGTCAGAATATAGGCCGAGGAGATCGTCGGCACCGCGCCGAAGCTGAGTCCGACGAAAATAAAGCTTACCGCCAGCAGCGTTGTGCTGCCCAGCGTAAAGGCGCCGTACAGGATCGCAACGGCGGTCAGAAACAGCGTCGTAGCGATGCCCATGGCCGTCTTGCGGCCGATTTTATCGTAGATAATCCCGTAGAACACGCGCGAGAGTGAGTTGAACAGCGAGATGATCATCGACAGGGTCGCCGCCATCGTCGCGCTGATCCCAAACGACACTCCGCAGCTGACCGCGGTTCCGGTCAGTGAGCTGCATCCGGCCAGCACCAGTACGCTCCAGAGGAAGTAAACGTAAAAGCGCGCGCTTTTCATCATCTGGCCGGTGGAGACCTGGCCTTCCTCCTCGGTTTCCAGCGTCCCGGCCTGCTTCACGACCCCGCGCGGCCGGACGACGACTGCCGTCAGCAGCGACAGTCCGAACGCAATCCCCGCCAATAAGGTCATCGCCGTGCGCCAGCCTGTGCTTTCAATGATCAGCGAGGTCGGCACATTGAACACAAATGCCGTCAGACCCGCGCCCATCACCAGAATCCCGCTGGCCAGACCCGGCTTGTCGTTAAACCACGTCATGACGCTCGTCAATAACGCCTTGTAGGCAAACCCCGCGCCCAGGCTGAACATCACGCTGTAACAAACATAAATCATCATCACGTTCTCCGCCCGGCTGGTCAGAAACAAACCGGCCAGAATCATCAGACTGGCCGCGATCATGCTTGCCCGGAAGCGGACGCGGTAATAGATAAATCCGCTCAGCACGCCGCCGGCGCAGAAACAGATCTGGCAGACTGAGAACACGTTGGCAACGCTGGCCGCCGACACGTTCAGTTCGGCGCTGACCGCCCCGGCAAAGACCGTCCAGTTATACATCAATCCGAACACGCACATCGCCAGCGAGCCCAGACCCAAATAGAAATATCGCTTCATCGTTTTCCCTTTCTTTCCGCTATCCGATCCACTGGATAAAACCGAGGATCAGCGGCGGCATCACCGCGACGACATACGCCGCGCGCAGCACCTGGATCAGCGCGATCTGCGAGAGATCCGCGCCCAGATCGGCGGCGATCAGCGACATGTCCGTCGCACCGCCGGGAGCGGAAGCGAACATCGCCGATTTCAGATCCAGCAGCTTTGTCCGCTTGCATATTCCGCTGTAAAGACCGTTAACCGTCCAGTAGCTGAGCAAAAGCAGGCCGACCGGCACCAGCGTCGTTGAGAGGCTGCTAAAGGTCGCAGCCGTGATGCTCACGCCGACTAACGACCCGGCCAGAAGCTGCGCGATATTTTTGATCGCCAGCGGCACGGCGCAGACCGAAGTCGTGCAGTTGAGCGCCGCGACAGCGATCATCGGAAACACCATCGACGCCGCCGGCAGACCGCTCGCATTGCCCAGATAGCCTAACCCGATGCTGAGCAGCAGCGTGAAGACAATCCGCGAGGACCGCGTTGAAATCAGCCGGTCCAGCGGTGTGTGCGCCGCATCCAGCGGTTTTTCTTCCATCACCGGTGCGGTCTTCGGTTCATGCCGGGTCACGAATTGAATCCAGTATGGGAAAAACAACAACACACCGACTAACCGGGCTGTCTGCATCATCGCGACGGTGCCGACATCCGCGTCCATCTCCATCGCGATTAACGAGATATCAGTAACCCCGCCGGCGACGCAGGAAAGCAAAGCCGTGATCCACTCCCAGCCGCACAGCTTCTGGATCGCGATCCCGACGACAAACGTATTCACTGTCAGCATGACTGCCAATAACAGAAACGGAACGATCAGCCCGCGCATCCGCGCCACATCCCTTCTTCCGATCTGCATGCCGATAAAGGCCCCGGAAATCGCCTGGGCGAAGACCTTCACCGCCATCGGCAAGGCGGCGTAATCGAATAGAATATTCGTCAGACCCACGGCGAGCATACTGCCCAACATCGCAGGCGCTGGCAATTTCCACCGCGCTGCCAGCTGCCAGCCGGCGATACCCGCCAACAGCGTTAAAACCCAATTCAAACACTCGTCCCCCTTTGTCTTCTCTCCCGTTTTATTCCATCAAAAACAGCGGCCGGATCGTGGCGTTCACCAACCCGGCACGCTGGTCCCGTTTTAAATCTCGTCGAGCGGATAGATCGGACGAATGACCTTCTTGTATGTCAGCCGCTCCGTGCGCTGCATGCACGCCCCGTCGGTCAGCGACATGACGTAATGCGAAGCCATTGCTTTCAGTTCCGGATAGAGATAGCCCTGCTTGACGATGATCAGATCATAGGCGTCCAGATCGACGTTGGCCTGTTCATATTGCGCCCGCTCCGCAAATGAAACGGAATAGCTCTGGATCACAACTGTGACCGGTTTGTCATCCAGCTTGATTGTCCAGCAAACGCCGACGACCTTCGGATCATGATAATGGTTGTGCAGATCGCCAGTGGAAATCACCGTGCCGCGCAGATGAACCTTGGCTGACAGTGCGTCGATTTCCGGGCCAACGTCAAATTCCACATGATCGCCGGTCTGCTTGCCGGCCAGCGTGCTTTCGCACAGCTTCTTGTCGGTAATCCCGGCGATCAGAATCTGCTTGCCGTGATAGTCGGTTTCCGCCAGCACCTGACGCAGCACAACCGTGTTGCCGCCCGGCGCCCCAGCCGTGACGTTATCACCGGAATCGGTTAAGAAGCACGGCTTTCCCGGATGCTTGAGCATCGCTTCCCACGCTGCCTCCGGCTCGTCCGCGTACCCGGTGAAATGGAATTCCCTGTGCCGCGCCCAGACGAAATCATAGATCTCGTCCGCTTTCTGCCGGGCATACGCCTCATCCTCCGGCTGATTCGGCACGACCACAATCGACGCGCCGCACTTGGCGCTGTCATGACGCAAATAGCCGATATGATAGGAACAGCACAGAATCCGCGGATCGGCTTCGATTTCATCGAGCAGGCGGTTGATCGACACCAGCGGTTCATCGGTCGAAACACAGCGCTCTCCGCCTAAAAGAATCGGCACCTTGCGGTACACCGGATGAATTTCCCGGCGGTTCTGGATCAGGTTGACCAGGTAGCGGAAAACGATCTGATGCGCTTCCTTGCGGTCGGTATGCGGGCTGTGGCGGAAGGTGCGCAGAATGTTCAGCCGGCTGGCGTACTCCTGATCGACGTTGCCATGCGGATCGCAGACGACCGCGATCGGCATGTACGGCCCGACGATCCTGCGAATTTCCTCGATGATCTTGTGGTCACCGGAGCCGCCTTCCAGATCAATCACATTGCTTGCGCCGTGCAGAAAGAAAAACATGCCGTCCAGCTCGCCCTGGTATTTTTCCACAGCGTGCTTAAATTGTTTCAGGATATAATCGAACGTATCGTAAGCGACCCGTCCCGCGCCCGCCCCGTAGGCGAAGATCGCCGGGATCAGTTCAATGTCGTTGGCTTGAAGCTCAGGCTGCAGTTCGTCCAGATACATCCGGTGGGCAATGTCCTCCCCGGTCTGGATGACGAAGTCCTGGATTTCGCAGGGCTTGGCCACGTAGGCGTTGGATTCAGCGACGAGGCCGCCGATTAAGATTTTCATGAGATTTCCTCCTTCCGCGTTTTTACCGCGGTCTTCAAAATGATGATGTCCGGTTTAAATTTCATCGAGCGGGTAGATCGGCCGGCTGACTTTCTTATAGACTAACCGTTCCGTCCGCTGCATGCACGCGCCGTCGGTCAGCGCCATGACGTAATGCTTGGCCATCGCTTTCAGCTCCGGATACAAATAACCCTGCTTGACGATGATCAGATCATAGCCGTCCAGATCGACGTTGGCCTTTTCATATTGTTCACGCTCGGAAAACGACACCGCTGCGCTGGCGATCACGACGCTCACCGGCACGTTGTCCAGCTTCACGGTCCAGCACTGTCCGGCCACCGCTTCGTCGCCATAGCGCCGGTGCAGCTCGCCGCGGGAGATCACGACGCCGCGAATTGCAACGGGTTGGGAATGTTCGTCGTCCTTTACGCCCAAGTTCAGCGCGACCCGATCACCGGCTTGTTTCTCCGCCAGCACCTGCGCGCACACAGCCGGATCGCAGATCGCCGCAAACAGAATCGACTTGGTCAGCGGCGTTTCCCAGCTTAAGCAGCGCCGCAGCACATCCGTATTCACGCCCGGCGCTCCGGCTGTGACATTGTCGCCGGAATCCGTTAAGAAGCACGGGCTGCCGTCAAACTCAAGCATGGTCCGCAGCGCGTCGTCCAGCTCGGCGGCGTTGCCGGTGAAATGAAATTCCCTGTGCCGCGCCCAGACAAAATCATAGATTTCATCCGCTTTCTGCTTCGCGTAATCCGTATCTTCCGGACGATCCGGCACTACGACGATACCCGCGCCGCAATGTTCGCTGTCATGGCGCAGGTAGCCGATATGATAGGAACAGCACAGGATCCGCGGATCCGCTTCAATTTCATCGAGGAGCTTGTTGATGGAACAAAGCGGCTCATCCGCCGAAACACAGCGCTCCCCGCCTAAGAGAATCGGCACCTTGCGGTATACCGGATGAATCTGCCGGCGATGGCGGAGGACGTCGAGCAGGCCCCGAAAGACGATCTGATTGGTGACGTCGCGGTCGGAATGGGGAGAATGACGGAACGTCCGCAGGATAGTGCAATCGTCGACATAGCGCTGGCACAGATTGCCATGCGGATCACAGGCGATCGCGATCGGCATGTACGGGCCGACGATCTTGCGGATTTCCCGCAGAATTTTATGATCGCCGGAGCTCCCTTCCAGATCCTCGACGTAACTTGCCCCATGCAGAAAGAAGAATATCCCGTCGATCTCGTGCTCATGTCGCTTCACGGCGTGCACAAACTGGTTTAAGAAATAAGCGAACGTCTGGGAAGTAATCACCCCGGCCGCCATGCAGCTGGCATGCAATGCAGGAATCAGCTCGACCCCTTCCGCATCGGCCAGCGCGCGCAGGTACAGCTTATCCGCAATCGCTTCGCCGGTTGTGATCGTAAAGTCCTGGATTTGACAGGGCTTATTCCCATAGGCGTTGGACTCGGCCAGCCAACCGCCGATCAATATTTTCATCTTCAATTCCCCGCTTACACGTGTTCTGCAGCAAACGCGCTATCCTTATTTAATAGGAATGGCCGTAAATAAGCGACCGTTGAACACATCGGCAGCACGTCTTGGGAAAGCCGGATGCCCAGCGTTTCTTTCAGGTAGGTCCGCCGCGCCTGCATCCGCTGCCACATCTGCGGATATTCCTGCTGAATCTGACGCTGTAATTCCGCATCCGCCAAAACGACGGTGCTTTCGGCGCTGGTTCCCGGATAGCCGGATACGGACGGGATGATATCAATCTGGAAAAGCATGCCGCTTTTCAGGATTTCCGTGCTGCCTTCATAAACCGGCGAAGCCATCCATTCTTCCTCCGCGCTCAGATGACCCGGGCACAGCGACCAGCCATACTGCGCGCGCGGCAGCACCGTTTCCACCGTGTTGAACAAATCGCCGCCGGTCTGACCGATGTGGATCGTTTCCAGCCATGCCGCATAGGCGCTGAAATACGGGCCAGCCACCCGCTCGAGATAATCGCGTTGGGCTTCCGGCAGTTCGTCCGCATTATGCACCGCGACGCCGGCCCGGCTGCTGGAACCACCGCGGTAGCCGACGGTGAGGGAAATCGGATCGCCCAGCTTGACGGTGTTGGCCGTCGGAAACATATTCGCTTTGACAAAGCGCGGACCACTTGAGGCAATCGTGACGATGCTCGTGTGCTGCCCCTTGCGCACTAACGCGTCGCCCAGCTCCAGCTCGCTGACGCCCAGTTCCAGCTTGTCCATCGCGTCCAGCACGCAATCGGAAGCCAGCGCCGCCGCGTATTCGTAATGCGCGATTTCATTCGCATTGTTGGTGGTGCGCACGCCGTTTTCCCCGATGAACAGACCGGTTTCATTGCTTAACTGTGCTTCGCCGACGATCGCCTTGACCGCCTCGACGACATAAGAAGGGATATCGTAGCTCTGCCGGTTGTCCTCCAGCGGACTGGTAAACAGCTTCCAGCCAACTAAGCCGGTGCGCTGCCCTTCGGCGATTCCCGCTTCCTGAAGCAGTATTTTCAGCGACTTGTCGTGACGATGCGGCTGATTCGGCAGCGAGAACAGCGAGACATGCACGGCCGCGGCTTCAATCCGGGCTTTGGCGGCTTTGTTCAGGTTTTCGTTGCCCAAGACCAGCGTCGCCTTTCCGTTGGCATTCAGCACCAGCAGCGCTTCCTCAAAGCGGGTGAAATACCCGACTAAATACTCGAAATTTCCGCCGTGCTCGACATCGCCGTACACGATCAGCTGATCCAACCCGCGCGCTTTCATCGCGGCCAGCACTTTTTGTTTGCGCTCGGCGATCGTCTCGTCGCTCAATCCGACCGGCGTGCCCGCGCAGTCCTTTTGCGGTGCGCTCACCTGTTTTAAAACGGCTTTGATTTGTTCCATCGTTTCATTCTCCTTTATCAATGGTTCGCTTCTTTTTCTGCTTCTCTTTCGGCTTTGCCTGCAATCGTGGTATAGTTAAAGCAGAAAAGGAAGATGCGTTGTGAATCTGTTAAAAAAACTTGAAAATCTTGAAAATGTCACGCCCAATGAGCGGATCCTGATCGACGCGATCCTGAAAGACCCGGAAAGCTTTATCGCGGCCAAGCCGAAGGAAATTGCTTCCCTGACCTATGTCTCCGTACCGACGATCTACCGCCTGATCAACAAGCTGGGCTTAAGCGGCGTCAACGACCTGAAGCTGCAGCTGCAGGATGCCCTGCGCTCGGAAACCGAGATTCCGGTGGAAAGCATTGACTTCCCGATTTCCCCAACCGATACGGTCAACGAAATCTTGCTTCATTTAAAGGACGTTTACACCCAGACGATTGAAGACACGCTGAGTCTGTCCGATCAGCAGGTGCTGGTGGACGTGTCGGCGCTGATGAAACAAGCGGCGTTCATCGACGTGTACGCCTCCGCCGGCAATCTCTTTTTCGCCCGGAACTTCCAGTTCCAGATGCAGGAGATCAATGTGAACGTGAACGTTCCCGAAGCGGAATACATGCAGAAATTGTCGGCCGGCAACGCCGACGCCAGCCATCTGTCGATCGTCATTTCGTTCGGCGGCCGGGGCGGCTCGATGAACACCGTCTGTCAGATCTTAAGCGACAATCATTCGCCGATCGTACTGATCACCTCGACCCAGAAAAATCCGCTGACGCGCTTTGCGCTGCATAAGATTTACATGTCGTCGTATGAAAATCATTATCAGAAGATCTCGTCGTTTTCGACGCGGATGACGCTGCTTTATATTCTGGATACGTTGTATTCGATTTACTTCCGGCTCCAATATGACGAGCTGTTAAATCGAAAGCTGACGACGTATGAGAAGATTCACCGGCGGTTAAACCGCCGGGAACCTGAAGATTAGAGAGGACCGGCGTGGAATGCACGCCGGTTTTCTTATGGAAGCTGTGATCTGGTTTGATCGTCAGTTCAAAATTAAATCTGATCGACCGGGAACATCGGACGCATGATCCGCTTGAATGGAATCGAAGCGGTGTCCTGCGGCGTCGCTCCGTCGGTCAGCGACATCACATAGCCGGCGGCGTTCTCTTTCAGATATGGGAAGATATAGCCCTGCTTGACGACTGTCACATCGTAATCCATCCAGTTCACGCCGGCGCTTTCAAACTGAATCGCATGGGCGTAGGATTGACGGTGATTGGCGACGATGACGTCAATCGCCGTGCCTTCCACATGGACGACGACGCACTTGCCAAATGTCTTGGCGATGCCTTCGGTTCCGATCCCGATCGGCCGGACGACCTGTCCCTTGGACAAAACGGTCACTTCCAGCTTGACCTTCTCCGACATCGCGTCGTGCCCCACGCCCAGCTCGATCTCAGTTTTCGTTCCGAGATCCAGCCCATCGAGCAGATCGCATGTCTTCGGATCGCAGATCGAAGCGAACAGAATCCGCTTATCGGACTTGGCCGCCAGTGCCTGCCGCAGGATGAATGTATTCCAGCCCGTCGCGCCGGAGGTCGTGTTATCGCCCGAATCGGTGATGACAAACGGTTTGCCTTCAAAGCCCAGCGCCATCGCCAGCGCGTCTTCCGGTTTTGCGGTCGTGCCGGTGTAATGGAACTCATGCCGCTTGTTCCAGACATAGTCCGCCAGCTTGTCGGCGACTTCTTCGGCATACGCCTGATCTGCCTCTGTGGCCGGGACCACGACGATGCCGCAGCCGGCGACATCGGTGTCATGACGGATGTAGCCGACATGCCAGGAACAGCTCAAAATCCGCGGATCCTGTTCCAGTTCATCAAGATACTGATTGATCGAACGCACCGGCTCATCCGCCGATACGCTCTGTTCCCCACCCAGAATCATCGGCAGCTTGCGGTACACAGAATGAATGTTCTGCCGGTCCTTGACCAGATCGCAGACCATCTGCGCCATCTTCCGCCATGTATCGCGGGAATCGGTGTGCGGAGACTGGCGGTAGCTGCGGATCGCGGTCGTCGCTTCAACATAGTCCTGACACAGGTTGCCATGCGGATCGCAGGCCACCGTGATCGGGATGTACGGCCCGACGAGGTCACGAATCGCCTTGAGGATGTGATGGTCGCCCGAGCCTAAGCCGTCGACCTCGCTCGCGCCGTGAAGCATCAGATAAATCCCGTCGATTTCATGCAGATGCTCGCGCACCGCATTGAGGAAGCACGCTTCGATGTAGTCGAACGTGTGACGCTTGATCACGCCCGAGGCGCCCGATACCGCGTACACCGACGGAATGATTTCAATCCCGGCCTGCTCAAAAATATCGCCGACCTGCATTTTTTCGATCAGCTCGTCGCCGAAAGCGATGTCGAAGGTTGTGATCTCGTCCTTGACGGGAATGTTGGCGTTGGCCTCATTGATAAATTGTCCGATTAATACTTTCATCATTTTACCCTGCGAAGCCTGCCGCTTCGCCCTTTCTTCTAAAATCTGGCGAACTCCTGTATTGGGGGTCCGTTTAAACAAACGCTGCCGGAATGAAGCATCCCGACAGCGTGAAGTGAAGCCTGATTTTTATTTCGCTGCCTTTTTCATATCCCGGCTGAGAATGACTTTCGTCGCCGTGAAGGAAACGATCGTCGCAATCGCCGCGACCAGGATCGCGATCCAGACATAATGCAGACCGCCGTTCTGATCAACGAAGAACAACAACGTCAGATATCCCGGACAGCCGCCCTGAACGAACGTTCTCAAGCCGAACAGACCTGCGACTAAGCCCGCGGAAACCGCGCCGATGGCTGTGCCGATCAACGCTTTCGGCCGCGACAGCAGCGCGCCGTAGAAGGCCGGCTCAGTAACACCGCACAGCGCCGTGACGCCGAAGGAAGCGATCATGCCCTTCTGCGCCTTGTTGTCTTTGATCGTCGTCGCGACTGCCAGGGCCGTGCCGCCGATGCAGATGTTGGAAACGAAGCCCATAATGCCGGTGACGGAGTTGTAGCCGAGGTTGGCGATCAGTTCGATGCCGATCGGAGACAGACCCTTATCCAAACCAAACATAACCATGTACGGATAGATCGCCGACAGGATCGGCTGAGCGATAAAGCCGAGCGTATTGGTCAGCCAGATGCAGAAGGCCGCAATGTAGCCGGACAGCTGGTTGCCGATCGGGCCTAAAACGATTAACGTAACCGGAACGACGACAATCATCGTGATCAGCGGCGTTAAGAAGAACGTCAGCGCTTCCGGAATGATCTTCTTCAGAACCTTCTGGACATAGTACATGAAGAAGACGCCCAGCACGATCGGAATGACGGTCGAGCTGTAAGAAACCTGCGGAATGCCGATGCCGAAGAAGTCGGTGACGGTTCCGGTCGCAAAGCGCGGAGCGATCAGCGTCGCGCCTAAGAAGGCGCCCATGATCGGCTGCATCTTTAATTGGGAAGCTAACGTATAGCCGACGTAAACCGGCAGGAAGGCAAAGCCGGCGTCAAAGATCATCAGCATCAGCTGTGCTGTGCCGCTGTCAACGCCCATGCCGAAGTAGTTGACCAACAGGTTCTTGATCGCCAGGATCATACCGCCGGTGATCATCGCCGGAACGACCGGCATGAAGATCGGAGCGACGAAGTTGCCGAACTTGTTCAGGTAGTACATCGCGTTCTTCGGTCCGGTTTCTTCCTCTTCCTCCGCGGCGACGGCGCCGCCTTCTCTCCATCCGGAGATTTCCAGGAATTCTTCGTAAGCGTCATGAACGCCCGGGCCGATGATGATCTGGATCTGCTTGTCTTTGTTGACGATGCCGGCGGATCCCGGAAGATCTTTCAAGCCTTCCTCATTGACGACGCTCTTGCGGGCGTAGCTGATCCGCAGACGTGTTGCGCAGTGCGTGACGTGCGTGATGTTCTCCACGCCGCCTAAAGCTTCCAGTGCTTTTCTGGATAACTCTTCATATTTCCCCATACTTGGTGATTTCTCCTTTCAAATCTTTTTTGGATTTGCTGGCTGAAACGGAGCTTGGAAGTTCTGACGGTCAGCCTGCCTCAGCACCTTCGCGAAAGACGCCTGGCAAAGCGTGAAACATTGTGGAAACAGGCCGTCTGATGCGCGGCTTCCTGGCCGCCCGGAATCGACTTTCGTCCTTTTTCCCTTCTGTTTCTTTCTGACCGGCACGTCCTCATTTCCAATGGAAAGTCCCGTCTTAAGCCGGTAATCTTCCCAGGCCAGCTGAGCCTGTTTGAAATGAACGTGCGCTGATAAAACTTCCAGTCCTTTTTCAAAACCTTTATTACACAGCCCGCTCGGATGAGGGCTGGCAATAACCTGTTATTCGGTCAGGCGGATCAGATGGATCATGATA
Organism: Holdemania sp. 1001095H_141210_F2; assembly: GCF_015558105.1. Lineage (NCBI taxonomy): Bacteria > Bacillati > Bacillota > Erysipelotrichia > Erysipelotrichales > Erysipelotrichaceae > Holdemania > Holdemania sp. 1001095H_141210_F2. The sequence goes on along the minus strand of NZ_JADNPO010000006.1, from coordinate 112,881 downwards.
TACAGCTTTTCATCCGTACTGACCTCATAGCTGTACTGTTCCTTGATCCGCTGCGCGATCCGCTCGATACATGCGGTTTCGCGCGGATGCGTTTGTTCGAACACCTGATAGGTGCTCAGATTGTAGTCGGACTTGGTGCTGAGATATTCGTTATTGACAACGCGCTGGGCAAAGAAGCGGCAATGCGTGATAAAGCGGTCGCACTGGCCGTTTTCCGTATCGACGTGAAAATCCTCGCGCACGATGTTGAGGATATCCTCAATCACCGCTGTGATTTCATACATCTGCTGCATATTGGAATCCAGCTCGGCGTTGATGATATGCAGGGCGATGAAGCTTGCCTCTCCATCGTCGATGTCGATTTTCAATTTCTGCCGCAGCAGCTCCGTGACTTTCAAGCCCAGCCGGTATTCCTCTTTATACAGCGATTTGACGTTGAGCAGCAGCGTTGGATCAAAGACAATTCCCATCTTGACCCGTTCGATCATGTTGGCGATGTGGTCGGTCAGCGTGACGTAGATGGAATCGTTGATGCGTTTAGTTGACTGCGTCTTGATATAATCAATAATTTCTTCTGAAACCAGAATCGTTTTATACGGGACTTCCTGAACGAGCGTCTTGAATTTCTGGCCGACGTCGTCCTGAAGCTCAAATTTCTTTTCAATCCGGCCTTCCACGACTTTACTTCCGCGGGTCATGCCGAAGGCAATTCCCCGGCCGACCAGGATGATTTCGTCCCCCGCTTCATTCTCCGAGAGGATGACATTGTTATTGTAAATCTGTTTGATGATCACAGAGCCACCTCGCTTTCCGCGTTACGTTATGCTTCGATTTCAAATAAAGCTTCGCCCGGTTTTACATTTTCCTCACCTTTCAGCAGCTTTACTTTGCGGTTGATTGCCAGAATCGGAACGATCGTGTCGCAGCCTTTCTTCCGGATGTAATCCCAATCGACAAGCGTCAGAAGATCGCCCGGACGCACATGATCGCCGACCTGCACCTTTGTTTTAAATGGCGTTCCCCCCAACATGACGGTGTCGATGCCGATATGCAGCAGAATTTCAACATCCTTCTCCGTTTTAATGCCGATTGCGTGCTGGGTTTCATAAACCATCGTGATCTCGCCGGCGACCGGACTGTAAATTTCACTGGCTTCCGGTTCGACCGCAATTCCATCCCCCAGCATCCGCTGAGAAAACATTTCGTCCGCAACATGGTCCAGATTGACCGTTTTGCCCGCTAACGGGCTATAACAGATTTCCATCGCTAAACCTCCTTGGAAAAAAGAAAAAACCAATTTGCAGAGAAGACATAAAAGTCCTCTTGCAAATTGGTTTTGCTTGTTTTATTGAACAATAACAATCCAATTACACCGTCATTGTAAGCGATACCACGAGAAGTTGTCAATAAGAATTTTCCATTTTTTTACTTCGAAGAGACCGCGGTCTTTGCGCCGCTGCCGGTTTGAATGTAAGCTTAAACTGCACTTAATTATCACTTTATAAATCGTTAAACAGCCGCGGCCGGCGAGCTGGATTGATACCGGACTTTTCCGATCTGTCCCCAGCCTGTATTAAGGATATTCCTGACGTCAAGAGGGAAAACAGGCAAAGTCCATCTCCCCTCCTTTTTGATCCGGCTCAAAACTTTATGATATTAGCTTGAGATTTTTTATCATAAAGCAACATTTTCCCAGACTTTTTTTGAAGAAAAAAGCGGAAGAAAGAACGGAGGGACAGGATGATTTTCAGCCCTGGCCGTTCGCTTTGGATTCATTGGTGTTTTAGGCGCAGGAACAAAAACGGATCGACTCCTCTGAAAAGAAAAAGCAACACATTTCAGAGTTTTGAGGCTGTACAATTTTCAATCTTCGCTAATGATATAATAAAACAGGATTTCAGCCTCAGCCGTTCAAAGTTCAGATTTGCCTTATAATTCAGGCTTTTTGTTGCTTCACAGATTAGGCATTCCTGTTTTTTTAACAATTTATTATCAAATTAATCATAAAATAAAAATTGTTAAAAAAAATCTGTTATAATAAAGAAAACAAAGGAAATCGAACAATCCATTCCCTTATCCCGATCATGCATCGGCTTGCATGCGGATCGAAAGGAGCAATCGTTATGAAAATTGCGGTTATCGACGACTCAGCAGAAGATCGGAAGCTGCTGGCTGAAAAAATTCAAAATTTCTGCCTACGCGAATCGCTGATCTATGAGATCCGTTCATTTTCTTCAGGAAATGAATTTCTGTTGGCTTCACGTACGGACTGGGATATCATTTTCCTGGATATTTTCATGAACGAAATCGACGGCATGACCGTGGCCCGGACGCTGCGGGGAAACAACGTCAGTTCTTTAATCGTGTTCACCACCTCCAGCCGCGACTATGCGATTGAGAGCTATGATGTGCGGGCTTTTCATTATCTGGTCAAGCCCATCGAGCAGGACAAACTTGACGAAGTTCTGCGCTTGAGCGAAAAGTCGATTCGTTCCCGCAATCATTACATCGAAGTCAAGGAAGGCCGGATCATGTCGCGCATTTTAATCCGCGATATCATGTATACCGACTATTACAATCATTACATTCAAATCCATACGCCCGGCCGGATGATCAAAACCTATATGTCCTTCGCGGAATTTTCACCGCTGCTTTTGAAATACAAACAGTTTCTCAGTCCCTACCGCAACTGCATGATCAACATGGATTATGTGCAGCAGATGGACGATCATGACTTTTTGATGAAGGATCAGGTGCAGATCCCGATCAACCGTGCGCGCAAGAGTGAAATCCGGCAGGCGTATGCCGATTATTCGTTTAAACGCCTGAGCGAGGGGTAAGCCTATGTCGCTTCCGGATTACTTTTTAAGCTTGGGCACCCGGCTGGCGCCCTATTTGTTTTTGATCTTAATTCCGTTTCGGAATCATCTGCGCTGTTCCTTCCGTCAAAGTGTGCTGTATGCATTCCTGCTTTATCTGGGAACGACGCTGAGCGTTTATCTTTTAGGCGAAACGTATGGAATCGATTCGATCTGGATGTTTCCGTTTACCTGTTTCTTCCTTGGGGTCTGTCTCTTTCTGGCCTATCACATCCTGCGCACGTCGATGCGCAAGCTCCTGTTTCTGATCTTGTTGATTGAGAATTATTCCGATATTGTCTTAATGTTCTCGGAAATTCTGGAGATCCATTGCGGGCCGCTTTTTACCGGTTTATCGGCAGTGGGGCTGGTTTCGCTCTGCCGGATTCTCGTCTTTGCCCTCAGTGCTCCGTTAATGGCGCATTTTCTCTGCCATCAGGTCCTGCCGGTCTGGGAACATGAGGACACGCCGGAAATCTGGAGTATGTTATGGCTGATTCCCGCTTCGTTCTATCTTATTTACCGGCTGGGGTTTACCTCGTCGATCACCGTGCTGCACAGCGAGATCACATCCCCGCTGTTGTTGGCGATCGTCTGGACTGCGGGGACGTTTCTCTCCTATTACGCCACCCTCAGTATGATCAATTTCAACGAAGAAAAACGGCAGCTCCAGCAGCAGCTGCAGGTCCAGGAGTATCAGGTGCTGATCCGCAACAAGCAGGCGGAACGGCTGGCCGCCAGCATCGCCACTACACGGCAGACGCGGCATGATCTGCATCATTACCTGCTGACGCTGAAGACGTATATGGATCATGGGGAAACGGAAAAACTGCGGGATTCACTGAATCAGTTCATCAACAATTTTGAATCTTCGGTGAAAACGCCGGTCTGCGAGAATTTGTTGTTCAGCGCCATCGTGCGGTATTACATGGAGATGGCAGAGGAGAGTGGAATTGAATTTACTTCGTCGATCGTATTGCCGCCGGCATTGGCGATCAAGGATACGGATTTAACCGTGATTCTGGGCAACATGCTGGAAAATGCGATTGAGGCTTGTTTACGGCAAAAAGCGGGGGAAACACAGTTCATCGAGATCAAAAGCCGGATGCAGGGAAATAACGGACTGGTTCTGCAATGCCGCAACAGCTATAATGGTCAGATCCAGAAGCAGGATGAGACGTTCCTGTCGTCCAAGCGGGAAGGGGAAGGCATCGGTCTTTCTTCCATCCGCACATTATGCACAAAATATCACGGTGTTTTAAAAATCACGCCGAACGATGATACGTTTACCGTCAACCTGTTGTTGAATTTACCTGCCGCCGCCTGATTTTCTCTCCGGCAGAGGCGAATTCGGCAATTTCAAAAATTCTGTAAAAAAGTCCCGCGCTGTCTGGAAATCGGATGATTCCATTACAGCTCAGGACTTTTTGTTTCCCTTCGGCTACCGCGTCATTCAGGATTCCCGGATCAGCGGATAGCGCGAGGTCATTTCAATGACTTCCTGACGCAGCTTCGCTTTCAAAGCTTCGTCTTCCGGGTGCTTGAGCACCATCGTAATCCAGCGGGCAACCTGACGGAATTCCTCTTCCTGAAAGCCGCGCGTCGTCATCGCCGCACTGCCCAATCGGATACCGCTGGTCACAAACGGTTTTTCCTGATCGAAGGGAATCGTGTTTTTATTGCAGGTGATGTTGATTTCATCCAGCAGGGCTTCGGCTTGCTTGCCCGGGATGCCATAGGAAGATCTCACATCAGCCAGGATCAGATGGTTATCCGTACCACCGGTCACAATCCGCAAGCCTTCCTGCTGGAGCGTCTTGCAGAAAGCCTGACAGTTGGCCATGATCTGGCGGGCATAATCGGTGAATTCTGACTTCAGCGCCTCGCCGAAGCACACCGCTTTTCCAGCGATCACATGCATCAGCGGGCCGCCCTGAATGCCCGGGAAGACGTTGCGGTCGAGATCTCTGGCAAATTCCTGTTTGCACAGAATGATGCCGCCGCGCGGGCCGCGCAGGGTTTTATGGGTTGTGGACGTGACGAAATGGGCATAAGGCACCGGGCTCATGTGCAGCCCTGCCGCGACTAAACCGGCAATATGCGCCATATCGACCATCAGGTACGCGCCAGCTTCATCGGCAATTTCCCGGAATTTCTTAAAGTCAATCTCCCGCGGATAGGCGCTGGCGCCGGCCACAATCAGCTTCGGCTTCACCTCCAGAGCGATCCGGCGCAGTTCCTCATAATTAATTTGTTCGGTTTCTTTATCCACGCCGTAGCTGTGGAACTCGTACAGCCGACCGGAGAAATTCAGCTGATGCCCATGCGTCAGATGGCCGCCGGAGCTTAAATCCATGCCCAGCACTTTATCGCCCGGCTGTAAGATTGTCATATACACCGCCATGTTGGCCTGGGAGCCGGAATGCGGCTGGACGTTGGCATGTTCGGCATGGAATAATTCGCACAGCCGGTCGCGGGCCAGATTTTCAATGATATCGACGTCCACACAGCCGCCGTAATAGCGCCGTCCCGGATAACCTTCGGCGTATTTGTTGGTCAGGATGGAACCGACGGCTTCCAAAACATCCTGGGAGACATAGTTTTCAGAAGCGATTAATTCAATGTTATGGGTCTGGCGCTGAGTTTCCAGCTCAATCGCCTTGCGGACTGCGGCATCATGCATATCAAGATCCTCTCTTTCTCGTTCTTAATGTCTTGATTATACCACGCTTTGCGCTTTAGCGAAGCTAAACGCTTCGACAATGTATTCCGGTTTTAATTCCTGAATTTTTAATTGATCAATAACGTCGGAAAGGCTTGAATTCAACAGAGATTCTGAGTCGATGACACCTTTAAACAACGCTGATTTTCTTCATCGTCGGGCAGGCCGCTGATCAACAGACCAAATTCAGGCGTGCCGCGAAGACCGCCCATCGAAAGAAATAAATCGTTAACTCGCTTGATTTGCATTAAAAGTATGCCGCCGATGGTTAGAAATCCGCCTGTCAGAATATTCTTCATATTCTCCTCATCCCCTCAATGACTTGCCTGTTCATGCAGCAAACACATCTATCAATCTGAAAATCGAATCCTTCAGCTCGGATCGACGCAATTTGTTTTTCTCAATCACATTGAAAGTAATGAAACACAGTTTTTTCAAGTAGTTCCAGCTTTTCACTGTAATCGGAAGGCAGATTGGAAATTGAACTCAGATCCTGAGGATCAAAATGATAGAGAAGATGTTTTAACACTTGCCCATAAACAAAGACGATTTTAGAGGAAACTGCCTGATCACGTGGACGAAGCCGGGATAAAGAGGAAATACAGCTGCATAGTTCCAGAAATGCCGCTTCATGAAAATTATTTTCTTCATGGAAATAATAAAGGAAACTTCCGTCTTCCGCTTTCCAGTTCGCATTCAATATTTCCAGCGCATCCATGATTTTCTCTTCTTTCATAAGTTTTATTTTTCTTCATCTTATCACGCGAGACGACGATGGACAACGATATTTTTTCTCAGTCTGGATCATAAGTTTCCAATCTTCTTCCAGCAGAAAAGGAGTTCATGATATTTAAAATTTGTCGATCATTCCGTCAGATTGACAAGCCACTTCTCTTTCCGGACCAAATGATAAGCCAGTGTTAACTTTGCCAACTCGGTCATTTGTCCGATCAAATACATCTGCATGATATTCAATCCGGTAAAATACGTCAGCATCCCGATCAAGGGAAGATTCACCAGCCACATAAACCCAGAATCCACAAACAGAGTGGAGCGCGTATCCCCGCCGGCCCGTAAGATGAAATAACATTGCGTATTCGCGGTATAGGTCCAGAACATCACTGCCATGACCCGCAGCATTTGAGCTGCAATCTGTTTGACCTGCGCACTGACCTGATACCAGGACGGTACGACAAACGAAGTTCCAAACATCACAAAGGAAAAAAGAACCGCGAGAAAGACTGAAAAAGCCAGAAGCTGATAGGCCCGATCCCGCGCTTCTTCCATCCGATCCGCGCCCAGCGGCTTGGAAACCAGAATCGTGGTTGCCGTAGCCAATCCGCCAAACAAGACGAAGAACAGGTCACTGATCGTATTCGCAATCGAATATCCCGCCATGACCTCAGGTCCGCGTTGGGAATAGAATTTAAACAACGTTGCCATGCCCAGCGACCACATCAGTTCGTTCAAGGCCAGCGGCAGCGCTTTTTTAAAGATCGTCCACGCTAAAGAACGTGGTATCGCAAACAAGTCGCGCAAGCTGGTTTTAAACGCAAACGGCTTGTGCTTCAGGAAATAAAGATAAAGCGCGGCTTCCATCAATCGGGCAATCACTGTTGCCAGCGCCGCTCCCCGCACGCCCAGAGCAGGAAATCCAAAGTGGCCAAAGATCAGCCCATAGTTCAGCAGCGTGTTGATTAAAACCGCGCTGGCGCTGATCACTAACGGCAGGCGAGGTTCTCCGGCAGCCCGCATCGCGCTCGCTGCGGTTAATGAAAGCGCCGTTGGGGGCAAGGTCCACGCCGCCATCGCCATATACCGGCTTCCAGCCGCAACAACCTCCGGGACATTCGGAAAAAATCCCAGGATTAACGCGGGAGCCACGGCTTCCGCCAGCCAGAACGGAATCAGAATAAAACCAGCCGCAAGCAATGAAAACCGGAAGGTCTGCTTCATCCGTTCAGAATCCTCCGCACCCCAGAACTGCGCGATAAAAATTGCCGCAGCGGCTAATAATCCATTCACCGCGAAAATCGCAATCATCGTAAAACGGTTCACGGCCGCGACCCCGCTGAGCGCCTCGTTACCCAACTGCCCTACCATCAGATTATCCACCAGATTGACCGAGCTGGTGATCAGCTGCTGAAACATCAGCGGAATTCCCACCGCCAGCGCCGTCCTGTAAAACTGCCGGTCCCCAATCCACTGGCTCTTGCTTCTCTGCATTGACTTTTCCTCCTGTCCTCCGCCGCTTTGACGTCAAAACAAAGACAGCCAGGACGCTACGCCCCGGCTGCCGATGCCTTCAACCTTGCAAGAAAGCCTTACGCTTCGTTATGCGTGTTGAAATATTTTGTTTCTGAATGATACGACATATCCGCCAGATCAATGCCGTAATCTACCGCCAGCCGGTAAGCCAAAACCTGAACGACCGGGGAAAGCTCCAGGAAGATAAATTCCCCACCCGCCAGCTGAATCGGAAGATCGCTTCCGTCAATTGGATTTTCACCGATCAGATAGCCATAACCCAGCTCATTCTTCGCAAACGTCGCCAGCTGATGCGCGCGCACGTCTTCCCGGCCGCCGTCATGCAGGACAATGACGCAGTTGGATGGCGTATAGCCCATCGTCGGACCATGCATGCCATCGTCAAATTCATAGCCGACGCCAATCCGACGCTTCGAGATTTCCAGAATCTTTAACGCTCCTTCTAATGCGACACCCCACAGCGAATCCATGCCGTAAATAGTGAAGGTTTCCGCCGCCATCAGCTTTTCCTGATTCCGATCAAACCAGGCCATCGCTTCCTTGACAATCGCCGTATGGTGTCCGATACCGGCCTGCGCCTGATCAAGATAGACCGCTGCCTGATCGTCTGTCAGCACGCCGCGGGCTTTCCCGATGGCCATGCCCATCAACATCTGGGTTAAAACGCTGGAACAGTAACCAATCGTGCGCATCAGATATTCCTCAACCCCGTTGCGCTGATTGATAAAGACGTCGACCATCTTGGCGATCGGACTGTCCTCACCATCGGTTACCGCCGCTGTTAAATAGCCCAGCTTTGTAATCTTCTCCGCTGCCATGCAGGTCAGCGTCGAGGTACCAGAATGGGAAGTAAAGACATACAATGCGTTCGGATTATAAGCAAAACAGTTGTAAAGCAGCTCATTCGGCAGCACGCAGATCGTCTGCAGGCCCGAAGTTTTCTCGATAAACCGGCGGGCTGTGACGGCGCTGGTGTTGGACGTGCCGGAGCCGATCAGTAAGATCTGATTGATTTCCGGATGTGCTTTGACGGCTTGCGTCAGCGCTGCGAATGTTTCCTCACGATGGTTTAAAATATCGGTGCAGACCGCCGGGATCCGATTGATGACTTCAAGCATGGTAACCATAGAATAATTCCTCCTTGTTTATTTGTATTTTCGTACTTCCTTCACTTAGACCAGGCCGATAAACCGCCCCAGAATACTGAACGCGATGATGCCGAGAATGATCGTGATCGGCTTGACGTCTTTCTTGAGGAAATAGAAGCAGACGAAGACCAACGCCAGCGGTAAAGCTGAAGGCATGATCGAATCGATTAACGACTGAACGGACATTTCTACCTCATTCATCGTAAAGACATACGCAATGTTCAGACTAACCATCGAGCTGGTCATCGCTCCCACGGTCATCAGGCCGACAATCGTCGCGCACTTCGTCAAAAACTGCATTAAACCGGATTCTGAAACCTGACTTAAGAACTTGGAGCCCAGACCGAAGCCGAGGAACGGGCCATAGTAACGGCAGATATGCGCCGGAATATTGAAGATCACTAACATCAAGATTGGGCCGAGAACATTGCCCTGCAGGGCCAGTGACAAGCCGATGCCGGTTGCGACAATCCGCCAGGATCCCCAGAAGATGGAATCGCCGATGCCGGCGAACGGTCCCATTAACGAAGCCTTGACCGCGTTGATCGACTTCTTGTCCATCGTCGGATCTTCCGACGCCTGCTTTTCCATCGCCGCGGATAACCCGGTGATAAAGCCCGCGACCGTCGGCGTCGTATTGAACAGTTCCCAATGCCGCTTATACCCTTCGATCCGTTCTTCCTGTGTATGATAGTAACGATTGATGACCGGAATCATGACACGGACATACGCTAACGCCTGCATTTTTTCCATTTCCATAATGGAGCACAGCGACAACGTCCGGAATCCGATCTGTTTGCACATCTTGACGTCTTCGTCTGATAAATTCAGTCTTTCTTTAATCATTGAATAATTCCTCCTCCTCTGAAGCTTCCGGGGCTGCTTTATTCATTTTGAAATTGCCCTCAAAGTACAGGATAACGCACAGGATGACGCCGAAGAAGGCGACGGCCAGAATCGGCAGGTTGAGATAAGCGACTAATAAGAAGCCCAGGAAATAGTAAACGCACATTTTCTTGGACCACATCATCTTTAACAACATCGCGAAGCCAACCGCGACCATCATGCCTGCCGCAACGCCCAGGCCGCCGGTGACGAATTCCGGAATGATCGAAATCATTTTCTCGACCACCGTGGATCCCGCCATAATCGCAAATGTAACCAGAAGTGCTTTCGGAATATACAATGTCAGGGCAACGACGTAGAACATCCGTTCCAGACCTTTGTAATCCCCTTTGTTCATCATTTTTTCAATCGTCGGATGCCAGAATGTACGCAATGTCAGCCAGATAGAGCTGGTCATGGACACTAACAGAGCGACTGGAACCGCCAGCGCCAGCGCGACTTCGACATCGGCGTGCATCATGATCGCGAACGCCGTACCGACAGCGGTACCGACTAATGAATCCGGCGGCGTGGACGCGCCGATCTGAACAGCGCCCATGAAGACCAGTTCCAGGGAAGCACCGATCATAACGCCGGTCTTCAAATCCCCCAGAAAGAAGCCAATGACCGAACCGACAACCATCGGCCGGGAGCACATCGGAAATGACAGATATTCTTCAAGGAAACCTAAAACCAGATAGATCACCCCGACGATGACGCTTTGAACAATCAACATAAGTTTTTCCCTCCTCTTATTTCAGTAACTTCTCATAATCGACTTTAGGCTCATTGGGAATCATCCGGAATTCCAGATAATCCACTTTTTCATGCAGTTCCCTGAGATTCACCAGATCCTCCTCCGTTAAGAAGATACCGGAGCTGAATGAACGGCTGTTTTCACGCTTGCGGATTCCGCCGATATTCACACGGTGGATTTCCTCTGTCTGCCGGACTAACCGCACGGCGTCGGCCAGCGTCCTGACGATAACAAAGATCCGGATTTTCTGAGCGTGCGGATGATTCAGCAGCTTCGCTCCGTCGTCAATCGATTTGATCGCCAGCTTCACCCCATCAGGCTTTGCCATTTTGAAGGCCAGTTTGGCCATGTCGTTTTCCGCCGCTTCGTCATTGGCGATCAGAATGGCTTCCGGATGGACCTCGTTGACCCAGGTCAGCGCCACCTGTCCATGAAGCATTCGTTCGTCGATCCGCATCAGAATTACCATAATTCATCCTCCTTCATCTCTCTGATGGATCTGAAATTGAATCCGAGCATGTTTTCCTTCGTCGATTCCACGGCGTGCTTTACCGTTTCCTCAATCCCCGCCTGCGGACTGGCCAGCAGAATTTCCAGGACCATCGACAGGCACATCCCCGTTTGGACGTACACATTGGGACAGAGACAGAGCTGCATCATCTGATGATGAACGCTGCCGTTGTTGATATCGGTCAGAATGATAAATTCATCGTTAGGCTGTTCTTCCACCCTTTTCCGCACCCGTTCCAGAATCATATCCGGTTCGTCATAATGATCCAGGTCATACACTTCAAGATCAGCCTGACATCCCAGAATCATATTGACCGCGCTTTGCATGCCTTCTGCCAAATGACCATGGGAAGTCAGTATCACCTTCCGCATCCGCTTCACCTCGTTTCTTCACCCTCTTATCAGCAAAAAACGCGCCAAGCTCCGCTTTTGCGCGTTTTTTTATGCAACTTTCTTAAAATTCATTATTTTTTCTTCGCTTTTCCTTGTTTTTCTCCGGTTATTCGGTAAATCCGACGCTTTCCATCAGTTCCGATTTGGATTCTTCGACACATTCAACCTGTTTTTCGACAGATTTCCCCTGCACGATATAATTGTAAAGATAACCGATCTCCGCCGTGGGAATGACGACGTTATACGCCCGGCACACGCGGCCGAACACCTCCCGGATCATCGCGATGAAATCGCCGTGCTCGGCTTCAAATTTCTCCAGGTTGAGATAGTAAACGAAGCGCTTGTCGATGATCAGCCGCTCGATCAGACAGCTGATATGCAGATAAAGACCGATCAGGATGTTGTTGGACAACGTGAATTCCAGCCGTTTTTGTATCTGTTCGAGGATTTCCTCGACGTATACGATAATTTTCTCCGGATTGAGAATCGTCAGATAGTCGATCAGGTTATCCAGCGAGAAGTTGCGCACCATGTTCTGCGTAAATACCGTCAGCTCCTCGTCGTTCATCAACATTCCCAGCTTTTCTTTAAGCGCCCAGCTGTCGCTTTGATTGATGATATCTTCGATCGAGATAAACGGAATACCCTGCGGTTTCAGATTCAGCGTACCAAGAATCAGAATAACATTGTACTTATCAAAAATTCCTGACGCCTGACGGTGCTGAAGCGTATCGGCAGCGATCGGAATGACCGTCAGATCCATTTTTTTCGGGAAGCTGTTTTCCACCAGCGCGGCAATCTTGCCCGCGATCCCAATGCCTGAGGAACAAACTGTCAGAATCGCTTTCGGACGGACGCGGTTCTTAATGATCACGTAATTCGGCAGTGAGCGCTGCTTGGCCTGTTCAAGAATATTTTCCAGCGAATCCCCTTCCATGATCATCGCGCCGACGTCCAAAGCCAGCTTGGTCGTAACATTGTTGATGATGCCGATATCCAGATCGGCAGTCTGATCGATATATTTCTGAATGCCTTCCAGCGAGCCCATATCGACCATGACGATGATCTCATGACAATTCCGGATTTCGCTCAAATACTGTTTAAGCTTGTTAGTGATCGTTTCAAAATGACTTTCAACCGGCATGTCGATCGCCGTGAAGATATTCTGGTGCAGCAGCTGATTCGCCAGCTCCGCGATCCCGCTGGCAATGGAATAACCATGCGCCATGATGACGACCGGAATCGGCGCCGGCTGGTAGCCCCGGTTAAAGTAGAGAAAAAACAACGTCGTCGTGATTTCTTCAAACGCGCCCAATGGCAGATTCAGTCCCGTTTGCAGCAATGGCAGGATTTCGTTGGCAATCGAAACCAGCTTGGGATTGACCGTTTTTAACGTTTCCTGGAAATCGCTGATGCTGCGGCCGCGGCGGCGCAGCTCCACGGCGCTGATCGGCTCATTCTGAAGCAGATCGGTGAAGTAGCGGGCCAGGATCTTAATTTCATTGTTGGACAGCTCGGACATTCCGTATTTCTTGTTCAGCAGCCGGTTGATGTTCGCCAACAGGCTCTGGACGATCTCCTCCTGCGGCGAGCTGAAATTCTCATTGTTGAAAAACAGGAAATCGACGTATTGTTCCAGCTGCAGCGTCGTCGTGGCCAGAAACGTGTCAAGCGACAGCTCATGCTTCTGTAAGCGTTCGTAATTCTGCATCGCGGCCTGATAAAACAACAGGTACCGGCTTTCCCCGCCGCCCCGCGGCAGCAGCTCGCCGAGTGGAAGCAGCCGGCTCACGCTGCCCTGATCCATTAGCGGATTCTGCAGCGGATTGCGGACCAGTCCGGAAGGCAGATCGCTGATGTGCAGGTCGAGCGTCGGACTGGCGTTTTTAATCGCCTTCATGTACGCACCGGCCATGCCGACCTGAATATCGTTTTTCAGCTCGCCGATGTTGTGGCGGAATTCATGCTGCTCCAACAGGCGATAGGCTGATTCGCTGATCCGCACCGGCATTTTAAACTTGGTCTGTTCGGTTTCAAGAATATGGCGGATCAGTTCGCGCTTTTCCGTCAGCGGCCGTTCTTTCAGTGAAGGAATCTGAATCACGATCGGAATTCGGCGGAACAGCGTTTTCAACAACGCCTGATCCGGGTTTTCCGTCGTCGCAAACACGAAGCGCACCGTGCTGGCAAGCCATTTCTGGTTATCGCCGACCCGGTGATAAACACCCTTATCCATAAACAAAAACAACTTTTCCTGGCATTCCGGCGTCAGGCTGTGGATTTCATCCAGAAATAACATCCCTTTGTCTGCCAGTGCCAGAAGTCCCTCGCTGTCCTTTTCCGCCCCGGTGTACGCACCTTTAACATAGCCGAACAAGCTGGTCAGGAAAAAATCCGGATTGTCCGAATATTCCGCGCAGTTAACCGTGATCAGCCGTCCTTCGCTGCCGATCAGCCCGCGCTGTACGCAATAGTCGTACAGCTTCGCGGCCAGTAGGCTCTTGCCGCTGCCGGTCGGCCCATGAAGCAAAACTGCCAGTCCGCTGCCGGGATAATTCATCGCCGCCTTGCATTGCTCGATTGCGTAGTGCAGGCTGCCGTTGCCGCCGATCAGATCGGAGAATACCGAGCGTTTCTCCTGCAGCTGATCCACCTGATTCCATAAATCTTCGGCGTTGTCATAGACGCTGGCAAAACCATCGTTCTCCAATGCACTGCGCGCTAAAAAACAGGTGGGGTGCGCCCCGATTTTAATCAGCTTCCCCTCATAAAACAATTCGTTAAGGTATTGGGACGCAAGATTGCGGGAGATGTCCAGCTTCTCCGCTAAGCTTCGGGCACAGAACAGTTCAAGATCGAGTCCGCGGACAGACCGGCCCGTCATCTGCGCTTCGATCCTTTCATAGAGCTGACGCTTTGTTTTATTTTCCATGACTCTGCTCCTCTTCCAGTCCATTGTAAATTCAATCAATAATTTTTACAATTCCTTTATTTTCAAGGGTTTGTCAATTTTCCGCATTGTTAATGAAAGCGGTTGCCAGAATTTGCAGATTAGACTACACTGAAAGCAGGAGAAGCATCGTATGAAAAACAAGCAAAGTCTGCGCCTGCATCAGGCCCAGCGGCAGCGTCAGGCCTTCTCGCCTGCCCGCGGTCGTTTTATCGAAATCCTAACAAAAAACCGACAGGAGCTGGCCGCCGAGCTGCGCTCGCTGATCGCCGTCAATCCGTTTCTGCACACCGTCGCGGATGAAGTGCTGTTTGCTCAGGCCCAGCCGGAGTCTGATCTGCGCGCGGACCTGCTGACTCAGCTGCATACCGGCCGCTGGCGCTGCCGCATCGACGCCGCGGAGTACATCATCGAAGCGCTGGATGATCATGGTTTCTACGATCCCGCCCAGCCGGCGCCCGGTTTTCCGATGGAGGACATCGCGGCGGCACTGGAAGTGATTCAACAGCTGGAACCGTTCGGTGTCGGCTGCCGCGACAGTCTTGATTTTATTCGCTGCCAGTTAAAATCCCGGAATGAAACGACAGCTTTACGCGTGTTGAACGAAGGAGCAGCAGAACTGAGCACACACCGCACAAACGCGCTCTGCCGAAAATTGAATATCACGGAAGCGGAACTGAATCGCCAGCTTGAAATCATCCGCACCTGCCAACTTTATCCCTGCCAGCTGGGTCAGACTGAAAATTCCTGCGTGCAGGCCGACGTCCTGCTTACTCTTGCCGACGATGAGTTCACGATCACCCCGCTGACGCCGCAGGTCAGCCTCGACATTCCCGCCGGACCGCTCAGTCCCCCGCTTAAGCAATACTTAAAAGAAGCCCGGCTGACATTGGATCTGATCGACCAGCGCAATCTCACGATGCAGCTGGTCTTTCATAGTCTTGTCCGCCGCCAGCGAAATCATTTAATGAGCGAGGCGCCGCTGGCGGTCTGCCGGCTGAAAGAGGTGGCGGAAGAAACCGGACTCCATGTGTCTACCGTGTCCCGCGCCTGCGCCCATAAATACTACGAATATCACGGATTGATCCGGCCTTTTTCCGATCTGCTGTGCAAGCCGCTGCACAACGTCAGCCGCAGTGAAATCGCAGCGCAGCTGAAACGATGGATTGAAGAAGAAAACCCGGATTCACCGCTGGATGACGAACAGCTGGCGCAGCGTTTTCAAAATGAAGGTCTGATCCTTTCCCGCAGGCGGATCGCCGATGTCCGCAAACGGCTCAACATTCCCAATTCCTATCGCCGCAAAGCTTTAAAAAAAGCACCCTGAAATTCAGAATGCTTTCTCTTATTCTTGCTTAAATCCGGTACAACCGGTCGATGTACTCCGCTTCCAGCGCTTCGTTGAATTCGCGGCCGCCGTCGATATTCTGCGATTTGTAGATCGGCGGGGTGATCCCCTTTTCGATCAGGATTTCCGCAGCGCGATAGGTTACCGCCTGCACCAGAACCGAGGTAGTGATCATCGACATGCCGCAGATCTTGCCGTCAAAGCCTTCCAGATCAATGCAGGAATCCCCTTCCGGCGTGCAGTTGTCCAGCACAACGTCGGAAATTTCATACAGGTTTTTCCCGCAGGAATGCTTTGGAGTCAGATGAGAAGAAGCCTCCAGCGCGGTGATCGCGATCAGCTTCGCCCCCTTTTTCTTGCAGCCCAGCGCGATATCCATGCACAGCGGGTTGCGGCCTGAATTCGAGATGATAAACACGACGTCGCCCGGCCGCACGTCGACTTTTTTCATAAAGATTTCACCGGCTCTTTCCACCGTCTCATACGCATTGTTGGATGGCTCCACAATTTTCTTGGTCGGAATGAATCCACCGGCGCGATGCGCGACTTCCATTGCACCGGCCATTGAATGGCCGCCGCCCCAGGCCTGAATAATACCGCCGTCCATGATGCACTTTGCAACCATCTGCGCGGCAGCTTCGATGTTTTCCTGCTGCGTTTCTTCGACTTGGTCAACCAGATGACGAACCGTTGGGAATACTTTGTTGGTCATTTTCAATTCCTCCACTTTCTGCTCTCATTGTAAACTTTTTATTCATATTTTACAATATTTTATGTATAATTTATTCCAGTTTTTATTCTGCCCCTTTTTCCTGCGTTTTGAAACGGTCGATCGCCTGAGTAAACGTTCGCGTGATGCAATGGGGACGGGTAATCGCGCTGCCGACGGTGACCGTCCACGCGCCGAGTTTTAAAGCCCGGACAACCTGTTCCGGCTGATAAAAACGACCTTCGGCATTGATGGGCAGCGGCGTCGTTTCGATCAGTTCTTCTATCAGTCGGTAATCCGGCTCCTCCAGATGGCGTGAATAAGGCGTATATCCGGCGATGGTCGTTGATAAAATATCCGCGCCGCCCGCCGCGGCAATTCGGCCTTCCTCCGCAGTGCTGATTTCCGCCATGATCAGCACATCCAGCCCGGCTTTATATTCCTCCAATAACGCCTGGATCGCTTCCGGCGTGCGCCCCTGGCGCAGCGTGCAGTCGACGGCCACAATATCCGCGCCGGCTTCCACGACAGCCCGGGCTGATGCCAGCGTCGGCGTAATGATCACATCGTGCAGCTTATCATAGACCTTGGGCATGATTTTGTTGATCCCGAAAATCGGCAGATCCACTTCCTTTTTGATTGCACGAATGTTTTCCGGCCAGCTTGCCCGGATGGCAGCCGCGCCGCCCAGCTTGGCGGAAACCGCCATTTTCACCATCATTTCTGCGCCGTAAAAGGGTTCGTAATCAAACGCCTGGCAGGAAACGACCAATCCGCCGCGCAGTTGTTCAATCAGTTCCTTTCGCATAATCACTCACGCCAGGATACCGAAGAACCGGCCAATCAGGGCCATCGCAAAGATCAGAACGAAAACCCTTCCCATTTTCCAATGCTTTTTCTCCATCAAAGCCCAGGCCCCCAATGTCAAGAGCAGCGGAAGCAGCCCCGGCAGAATTCCATCCAGCACGCTCTGAATACTCATCGTCATCTCGCCGGAGACATACGTCCAGCCGATTTTCACGCTGACATATTGCGCGCTGATGCAGCCGACGATGATCAGTCCGACAATGTTGGCAAAGCGGACCGCGACGTCCTTCATTCCGCTTTCAAACAGCGTGTGGATGGCGGTGATGCCCGATCGGTAGCCAAACCGGAAGGTCAGCCAGGTAAACGGAAGCATGATCCCCAGCCAGGCGACGATATAAAACAACGGTCCCGCCAGACTGCCCTGCTCTCCCACCAAGCCCAAACCGATACTCAGCAAAATGGGAATCAAAGTCCCGATAAACAAGGAATCGCCGACGCCCGCAAAGGGTCCCATCAAGGCTGTCTTCGTGGATGAAATCAATTCATCCGGCACATTTTCCCCACCGGCCCGCTGTTCCTCCATCCCCAGCGCAATGCCGTTGATCATCACGCCGACCATCGGCTGACTGTTGTAGAACTGCGTATGCCGCAGCATCAGGGCCTTCTGTTCTTCAGGATCGTCATACAGCTTGTCCGCGACCTTGCCCATCATTCCGGCAAACGCCGGTGCTTCCATGCGTTCCATATTCTGTGCGGCCAGCGCGAACATCATCCAGTATGCGTAGGCATGAAATAAATCACGCTTTGTTAGTTTTTTCAAAGGGTTACTCATCGACTTCCACCTCCAGTTCGTTCGTTTTCTTCGCCATGTAACGGATATCCAGATAAGCCAGGAAACAAGCGATCATCGTCGCGGCCACAATCGGCATTTTCAGCACGGCGATCATGATAAAGCCGACGAAGAAATAAGCCAGTTCCACATTCTTGTTCAGCACAAACCGCAGCAGCATCGCGAAGCCGACCGCCGGCAGCATCTTGCCGAAGATCACAAACGTATCGCCCAGCCACGCCGGAATTGCTTCAACCACGGAAATAATGAAATCCTGCCCGAAATAACAGGCCAGAAAAATCGGAACAAAACGGGCGATAAACTGGGATATCGAGGCATAAACCGGGGCATTCGCCGCTTTTTTAATCTTTCCCTGTTCAATCCATTGTTCCTGTTTGCGCACCCAGCAGACGTTGACCGAAGCCACGACATAGACTAAGGAAACACCAAGAAAGCTTAGCGGCACCGACAGGCTCAATGCATATTCCGTCGATGCGCCCGCCGCCATCGCCAGCGGGATTCCCATATATGCCGCAAAATTCAGATCCGCCGGCATCGACAATCCGGGTGTGACCAAACCGATATACAACGTCTGAACAGCCGCACCCATCAGGATTCCTGTCCGTACGTCCCCTAAAATAATGCCGATGATCAAGCCGGAAACCAGCGGACGCCCCATTGTATACCAGCCGCCCAGCTGGCCGAAACACCAGGGTGAATAATTGGAAGAAAGATAGCCGAATAAGGCGATCAACAGAGCTTGAAATAAGGTCATAAAACGCTCCTCCTTGCGATCTTTCGCATCAATTCTTATTCCATCACCTTGCGCAAGAAACAGGAATGAATCTAACCAGATCATAGAAGAAAACGTTGTTTTTTGTCAACAAAATTAAGTCATTAATTTTAAAATAAATTATTTTGTTATGACTTGCCAAGTCATTTGCGAAATTTTGAATTGTTATTTTTTTCCAGGTTATGTATAATAGATTTATACAACCGAGGTGATTTCATGTATCAGGAAAAATTAAAACAAGTTCGGAATGAATTAACGCAGACCGAAAAAATCATTGCGGATTTCTTTCAGAATCATTCGCTGGAAGCCCGCAGTTTTACGTCGTATCAGCTTGCGGACAGGCTGAATATCGGCCAGTCCACGATCATCCGGTTTTCTAAAAAATTAGGCTACCGCAGTTTTCGGGAATTGTTGGAAGACCTGTCGACTTCACTCACGGAAGAAAAAGTGAAAGAGGAAATTGTCGTCAACGAGGGAACTTCGTCGACCAATCAGAAGATCATCCAGCAGTATCAGAAAATGGCGCAGCTGACTCTTGAATTCAACCCGCCGCAAGTCATTGATCAGACGGTTTCCGCATTAAGAAAAGCGCGAAAAATCATTGTTTTCGGGTTTGGCAACTCGAATTTATTCGCCGAGTACATTTCCAATCAGTGGCTGAAAATGGGTCTGGATTCTTTTTGCAGCGCCAATTCGCATATCATTTTTTCGATGCTGAGTCAATTTGGGCCGCAGGATGTTTTGTTTTTGATCTCGGAATCAGGAGAAACGCCGGAGATTTTAAAAGCTGCGCGGATTGCCGGCCATCAGAACGTGACAGTGATTTCAATGACGCGAATCCAGAAGAACCGGCTTCATGGTTACTCGGATATCGTGTTGAAAACGGTGAATTATGAAACGAATACCCGCCTTAACGCAATGACGCTGCGGTGTTCCCAACTTTGTCTTTTAGATATGATCTACTTAAATTTGTATAAGACGGATTTCGAGCATTATGAAAAAATCATCACTCAATCCGAAAAATTATTGGATTATAAATATAACGGCTGAACGTGCTAACCCGGCTCTTCTCGATCAGAGAGAAAGTCCCGGACTTCCCGTCTGCCATCCATAAAGAAATGAATAACAAAAAAATGAAGCTTGCGGCTTGCGGAAAGCTTCATTTTTTTAACAGTTGAACGTAAGATCTATCCGCAGTCTGACTTATGTTTGCAGCGCAGTCAGACTTTATACTTTAATTCTTTCAGTTTTATCTGACTTCCGCTTGTTTCAAACTCATTTTTTCTTTCCGCCCCAGCCAGAGAAAATAAAGGACGCACAGGATGATCTGAACAAAGGTGGAACACGGCGTGGCCAGACCGATCTTGAACAAGGTGACCGGAACCAGTTTACTTGCCAGATAGGAAACGGGAATTCGCACGCAGAACGCGCCGATCAATCCCTGAAACATGACGAAGGTCGTCTTGCCGCAGCCGTTGAAATAACCGACGAAGCAGAACATAAACGACACCAGCAGCGTGTCGATCGCATAGGCTTTTAAATAATCCGCAGCCGCCAGAATAACCTGCGGATCACGGGCAAATAATCCGGAAAGCAGATTGCCGTGGAAAAACGCAAAATAACTCATGAAGACACCGAATAACAATGAAGTAGCGATTCCGTAAACCATTCCCCGTTTTGCCCGCTGCGGCTGGTTCGCGCCGATGTTCTGCGCGACATAAGCGGAAATGGATTGCGCATAAGCCGAAGGCACCAACAGGATAAATGTGCAGACCTTCTCCGCGACGCCGACCCCGGCCGAAGCAATGACGCCCAGCTGATTCACAATCGCCGTGATCGCCAAAAAAGAAATGCTGACTAACAGATCCTGCAGCGCGACCGGTGCGCCCAGCTTGACGATTTCTTTAACAGTTTCTCCATGAAACCGGATCCGCCGCCATGAAAACGGAAACGGCAGACCCTGACGTGCAACCACAGCGAGCGACAAAACCACACTGGCCGCCTGTGCCATCACCGTTGCCAGCGCCGCACCGGCCGCTCCCATTTTAAAGCCCGCGACGAACAACAGATCGAGCACGATATTCGCAGCACAGGCAATCGCCACCGCTAACAACGGCGTGCGTGCATCGCCCAAACCGCGGAAGATACTGCCCAGCGTATTGTAGGCGGCAATAAACAGAATTCCTCCGGAACAGATCAGAACATATTGATTCGTAAACGCGACCGCTTCAGCCGGCGCCTGCATTAACGTAACCAATACCGGCGTCGCGGCCAACATGACAGCGGTCAGGATGATCGCCAGACAGCCGAACAGAAAGACGCCGCTTTCCACTGTCTGCCCTACTTTTTCCGGTTCACCCCGGCCGAACTGCTGACCGATCAGCACGGTGATGCCCATTGCCAGTCCGGTGATGATCACCATCATCGAGTGCATGACCTGACTGCCTGTCGCGACGGCCGAGACCGCCTCCGGCGAAGCGAACTGGCCGACGACTAACAAGTCGACCGCGCCATAGAGCGCCTGCAGGATCAGCGCGATCATGATCGGTACGGTAAATTTCATCAACGGCGCTAAAATTTTGCCGCTCGTAAATTCTGCTCTCATCCTAAAACCTCCCATCAATCAAAAAAGGATAAGACACTGACGTTTCAGTCAGCCATCTTATCCAGCAAACCACATTTGTGATTTCCCCTCCGATGAACAGTGTCATTATAGTCGAACTCCGCGCTTTATGTCAACGTTTCCTGAATAAGAATGTGAAAAAGGATTCCGAAACACGGATGATTTTTTCTTTTCCACCTTTTTTGTCAATAAACTGATCGGTAAGGGGATAAAACGACAAAAACAAGCTTAACGGCAGTGGAGGACGCGGAGAATCGGGTTTTCCCCCGCTGTCACAGGGGCATATCTGACATCCGATGCGAAGACAGCCTGCTCCATAAAATTTGGAGCATAGACTGAACCACTCTGAACCCGCTTCTTTTCCAAACTCAGTCAAGATAAAAAGGCAGGGAGTACAAAGCTTTCTGATATGAACCCTCTTAAGCAGACAAGGTAAATAACCAAATCACTCTGGGAGGTATCATTTCTTTCCATAACACTTTATACCGCCTGCTTCTTTGTATAAAAATGCCAAGCCAGCCCCAGACACTGAATAAGAGTCTTAAAGCTGCGGACAATATTTTTAATTTGCTTTCCTGAGAGTTAAAGGGGAGTCCCCACAATCTTAGCTTCCAAGCGGCAGCCGGGACTGTGGCAAGCACCCGCTGATGCTCAAGCTGAAGATCCGGACAAAACCGGGGATCGGTCTGAAAACAAATACGCATAATGGTTCCCTCCCCGCGTTAAATCCAGCCGCACTGACTGAAACAGAAAATCCACAGAAAGATCGTCGGGATGCAGAACACGGTACTTAACAATAAGCCCTGACTCGCCAGTTCGCTGTCGCTGCCCATTCCTTCGGCCATCGAATAGGAAGACACCGCATTGGGCGAGGCAAAAATCGCCAGCAGACTGACTAACGCCACTCCGCGAATCCCCAGCAGCACCGCGCAGCCCAGCGCCGCCAGCGGCGTCCAGATCAGCCGGGCGGAAACCGAGGCGATCAGTTCTTTCTGATTGTCAGCGACGTGTTCCGGCTGGAAGCCCGCTCCCAGAATAATCAACGCCAGCGGCGTGGATACCTTGCCCATATCACCGATCACCGACGCGATCGGCTTCCACAGATGAACCCCGGAAAACAAGCAAAGTAACCCCAGCGCTGACGCGATGATCAGCGGATTGGTCACAATCCCTCCAACCAGTCTGGATAAGCGCGCTTTCCCCCCACGGAAGGATTCCAATACAATCACTGACAGAATATTAAATAAAGGGACAATCACTGCGATCAACATCGACATGACGCCTAACTGCGAATCCCCATAGATCAGCTGCACGATCGGCATGCCGAACAACACGGCATTACTCCGGTACGTATTCATGATCATGACGCCCTGTTTGCGCGGATCGGCTGTAATCCGCGGCATGACCAGCCAGCCCGCACCGCAGGCGATCAAGACGCAGACCGCCGCATACATCAATAACTGCGGCTGCAGCACCGTTTTCAAATCTGTCGATAAGATATTATTAAACAAGGTACAGGGCAGAAATAATTTAAAAACCAGCTGATTCATTTGTTTTAACGTCCGTTCATCGCACAATTTCAACCGCCGCACACCCTGCCCCACCAAGATCAGAAATAACAACGGCAGCACGACGTTGAGGGACAAAATTAAACTCTCCATGGAAAAACCCCCGCTCTCTACCCCCTCATTGTAAAACAACCGAACCTTTTGTCCAGACAGAAATTTTCAAAGGGAGAAAATATGGCAAATTTGCCGCTGTTTTCCTTGCTTTTAAGCCCGCAACTTAAAGTTGCCCGCAAACGCAAACACAACTTGGTAGATTTCCTGTTCATTTTCGAATACAATGAAGGCAACAATGTAAGGTTGGTGAGCACGCATGAATTTTGCGCAAAAACTTCAAAAAAGAAGAAAAGAAGTTGGTTTTTCTCAGGAACAGCTGGCTTTTGAACTCAACGTTTCCCGTCAGGCGGTGTCCAAATGGGAAAGCGGACAAGGCTATCCGGAAGTCGAGAAGCTGATCCAGCTCAGCGACCTGCTGGGGATTTCTCTGGATGAACTGATGAAGGAAACCCGGCAACAGCCGGCGTCTTTTAAACCGCTGGAAGAAGAAGAACAGGCTTGGATGGAAGAAACCCGTTCCACGGTCACGCTGCCGGACGATATCCATGAAGAGGATTCCCTGATCGGACGCTTCGCCTACACCACAGACCGCGACACGGTAGAACGCTATCTGGATCTCAACCAGCGCTTTTCCCGCTGGATCAGCGTCGGCGTCGGTTTTATCCTGTGCGGAGTCATGCCGGTAATCGCGATTGACAATGATCTGGGCGTGGCGATCATGATGTTCTTTATCGCGATCGGCGTCGGGCTGCTGGTCAAAAACGGAATGGATTATCAGGAGATTGAAAAGATCGAAAAGCAGAACTTCCATTTAAGCGGGGAGCTGATCTGCGATCTTCAGGCGGATTACGAGCGGTATCAGAAAACGTTCACGCGAAAAATTGTGGTAGGCGTTTCGTTGATCATCTTCGGCGTCAGTCTGATGCTCATGCTGAACGGCCTGTATGGCGAATATGACGTCAACTGCGTCGTTTTGTTTCCCTTCATCGCAATCAGCGTCGGCAATTTCATCGACGCCGGCATGACCTCCGGAGCTTATCGCAAACTGTTAAATATCAAAGATTAATTCTCATTCTTCAACAGGAAGCGCGGCTTCCTTTTTTATTTTCAAGCCCTGCCTGACTAAAAGAACGCTGATAAAAAAAGCGGTCGTTTGAGAAAACCGCTCTTTTTCATTCTTTGACTATTCGGATATCCGGCCGGGATCCTGATATTCCTCTGGCCCCTCGCTTAAGCCTCAGCCGATACCCCGGTCAATAAATCCTGCATCGAACTCTCATACAGACAATACTGCCGGCGGCCGCGGCGTTTTGCGGCGTACAGCGCCTGATCGGCATGATGGAACAACGTCAGATAATCCAGTCCGTCCTGCGGAAAACAGGCGACGCCCATACTGACCGTAATATCATAGCCCTGATAGCTCCCATTGAGCGCCTGAAAGATCCGTTCAATCATCTGTTCCAGATGATCCTTGTATTCCATAAAGATCAGAAACTCATCTCCGCCGATCCGGGCAGAAATATCCGATTTGCGCACGTTCGCCTGTATCCGGCGGGCGATGTTGGCCAGCACCTGATCACCGAACAGGTGGCCGTATTCATCATTCGCGCTCTTGAAAAAGTCGATATCGAAGACCAGCAGCGCAAAATTCTGACTCGCATGGCCCCCGGTGTTCAAGATCGTATCCAGTGCCCGCTTCGCGTAAGCCCGGTTGTACAACCCCGTCAGGGAATCAATTTTTGCCATCTGCTTCAGCTGATCCAGTTCTATCTGTTCATCATGCACGTCAATGAATTTACCGATCACCCCGGTGAGCTCTGAAGATTCCTCCATCACCCATAATGGCCGCGCAACAACCTTAAACCACCGTGAAACACCCTTAATGTTTAACGGATAAGTGCCGCTGAGAATGGGATTCTCCGGCTCTGCCGTGCGAATCTTTGTCAGGAAATCATTAAAATCTGCGCTGTCGAACAAATTGAGAATCTGCGAATCCTTCAGCGGATGCATGATCACTTCGTTGATGCCCAACTGGGCTGAACCCCATTCGGAGATGCTTAACAAATCGGAGTGGAAATTATATTCAAATTGAATTTCCTTGGACATCGAAGCAAAGAACTGATATTTCGTCCGTTCCTGTTCCAGCAATGCCAGAGTTCGGTTGGAGGCGTTGCCGCTTTGAATCAGATTCCGCGCCATATCCTGCAGCTCAATCCGGGAGGCGCCGGAAAGCGAGCGAATTTTCAGCTCCTTCTTTAATGTCGGGCCGGCTTCCTTCAGACATTCCAGCAACAAAGGATTAAAGGTGCCGCATTCCCCGTTGAAAATCATCTGCATCGCTTCTTCATGCGTATAAGCCGCTTTGTATACACGGACGCTGACCAGAGCGTCGTAGACATCCGCCAGGGAAACAACCTGAGCAGAAATCGGAATTTCTTCCCCCTTCAGTCCGTCCGGATAACCGCGGCCGTCATACCGTTCATGATGCCACCGGCAAATATCCCGGGCCACCTGCACAAGCTTTTCCGTTTCAAAATAGTGGATTTTTTCCAGCATTTCCGCACCGATCGCACTGTGGGTTTTGATTACAGCGTATTCCTGAGGCGTCAGTTTCCCCGGTTTGTTCAGGATTGACTCGGGAATTGAAATTTTCCCGATGTCGTGCAATGCGGAAGCATTGGAGATCATCGCAATCTGTTCCGTGGTAAGGTTGTAGCGTTCCGTCATCCGACACAGCTGTTTCAGCAGTGCTTCCGTAATGACGCGGATATGCATGACGTGCAGTCCGCTTTCGCCATTTCGAAACTCGACGATATGACTTAATATTTCAACCATCACCAGATTGTTTTTTTCTTTTTCCAGCAGCTGCTCAGTAACCATGTTTTCCAGATACTTCTGTTTGGCATACAGCATTATAGTATTCTTCACACGCCGCTTGACCGTTTTCTCGTCAAACGGCCGGCTGATATATTCCGCCGCTCCCAGATCGTAGGCATGATCAATATAAGCGGAGGAGGTTTCCGCAGAAATCATAATCACCGGGATATGATCAATATACCCGGCCTTATTCATGGAAGCCAGCACCTCGAAGCCATCCATCATCGGCATCACGATGTCTAACAAGACCAATGAAATTTCATTGTATTGCTGACTCATGATCGTGACGGCTTCCAATCCGTTCGCCGCTTCCAACAACTCGTAATCCTGCGCCAGCATATCGGCCAGCAGCGACCGGTTGATATCAGAATCATCAACGATCAATACTTTATCGCGAGCTTTCATCATTATTCATTCTTTCCCAACAGCGCTTCAATCCCCATCGTCAGTTCCGCGTAGGCAGCCTTCGCTTTTTCAAACAGCGGTCCGATCTGGTCATTCGCCTGCTGCGGACGCAGAACCTCCGTTAATTCGCTGATCACCTTGGCCTGGGACGTCAGGCTTAAATTCAGCAGCACTCCCTTCAGAGTATGCGCCGCACGGAAGGCCGTCCCATAGTCTTCCTTTTCCAGCGCCGTTTTCAGCTGTTCAAACGAGTTGTCCCGCAAAAGCATACCCAGAAATTTTATCACCCGTTCGTCCGTTCCCATCCGCCGAGTAATATCCGCGTAATCGCCGCCGAGCTGAGTATAGCATTGTTCGACAGTCATCATGAGATGATTTCCTCCTTCTTTTTTGAAGCTTCCACGTTTCACCGCTCATCACAACGGTCAAAACGCCCGGCCCCAGCGTGCCGGATCTTGGAAAACATGCTGGAATCTGCCTTGGAATCAGATCCTCTTCTGATCAAGACTATCGTTGTTTTCCTCTGTATTTGTTAATAAACCGGCCTGTTTCCATGCGGCCGGCGGGTTATAAAAACATTGTTATTATACCATTGTTGGAGCGGCGTACACAACGGGCACAGTCGACCAGAATTGGTAAAAACGGCGCAAAAAAAGCAGCGCTGAATTCGGCGCTGCTTCCTTGCGTTTAAAAAGTGCTTATTTCGTAGCCGGTGTCAAACCTTCAAACGAATAGGTCGCTTCCAGAACGATTTCCGCGTTGTCCGTCGTATATGGAGCAAACTTGGAATCTGTGAACTGGCCCATGCCGCCGACATTGTAGATCTTGCTCATGTCGTAGCCTAAGGAATTCATCAGCTTCATCATCTGTGCGACACGTCCGCCGGACTGGCACATTAAGAAGATTGTCTTATCCTTCGGGAACATGGCTTCTAACAGCGCTGCGGATTCTTCATACGTAGCGACTGGTTCTTCCAGCGTTCCGCCATACAGCTGCGGCTTGCCTTCCGTGCCTGCGGCTTCGTCAAAAATCAGCGCAAAGTACGGAATAACTTCAAAGTTTCTCAGATGCTTTTTCGCATAGTCGTTGTAATCGCGCAGGTCGATGTACAGAACATCGTCGCGGTTCAGGTATTCCGTCAGATTGTCAACGTTGATGCTGGAGCAGCCGGTAGCCCAGACTTCCGCAGTGCAGGCTTCATCCGCCGCATCCTTGGAAGGCTTGTAGGTCTTCGTCGTATCGCGTGGTTCAGGCAGCGGTGCCGGAGCAGCCGTCGTTGGTTCAGCCGCGTCCGGAGTTGCGCATGGCGGGCATTCCTGCGGTGCGGAAGCGCAGCCGGCCAGAAGCAGAACAGACAGAGCGATCGCAAATAACTTTTTCATTGGATTTTTCCTCTTTCCCTTTTTTATTCAGCGCTGAAATAATCGTCAGTGCCGTGATATTCCATCAGCGCGTTCAGCATTCTGATGATGTTGTTGGATGAAACCGAAGACCCGGTAAACGTATCCAGCGTCAGCCCTTCGCGGCCTTCGCCGGCAGTGTAATCTTCCGCTGCGATATCGTCGACCGTGCTCAGCGTCTTAATGTAAGCATAGTCCTTGTCGATGAAATACGGGATGTATTCCGCCTTGAACATGTCGTAAGTCGCTCCCGCCGGGGTCGGATTGCTGTCGCCCCAGAAACCCGCCGTGTACTTATCGGCGCTGTCGCGGTCAAACGACAGGAAACGAACCTGCGCGTCGTCCAGCTTCTTGCTTTCCGGCAATGTCAGTTCAACATACGCTGTCATCCAGTAATTGACATCCGCCGAGCGGCAGGTGCAGGACAAATACGTGATCTGATACTTGATGTAATTTCTCGCCTTATACTTGAAATTGACGAAGGCATAGAAATCGGTTTCTTCACGCGGACCATTGATATGGCTGATCGGTACGACCGCAACGACGTTTGCCATCGAACCTTCGCCCATGTCGGCGCTTGTGTTCAGATACTCGTTAATGCTGTCAAGCGTGATTTCACCCTCCGCTGTACATGGGGTGGATGAACCGCCCTCAGTTCCCTGAGTTGGCTTCTGCGTTCCGCTGCCGCTGTTGCCGCAAGCTGTTAACGTCAGCACCATCAGAGAGGACAGAAGAATTGCCCAAACTTTTTTCATGAATTCCCTCCTTGTTTTATAAACTCCCTGAAACAGTATTAAAGCGTCCTGACGATGTTCCCGGCACCGTGCACAGACGAAAAGCAGTCCTGGATGAACGCTGCTTTTTCACTTTGGATAATCACTGTGCGTAAGACACTTTAATATGCTATTATTATAACAACTCGGCCTGTGGAAAACAACTGGGGAAGTTGTTACATCCTTTCACAGAGCTCCGGTCAAGGAGGTTCAAATCTTGAATTTTTTTCAGAAATTACTTTCTTTTTCAATAATTTTCCTTTGTTTAAGCCTGTTTTCAGGGTGTCAGAAAGACGTTTCCGTTGAAAACGCCGAAGAAAAAACTTTCACAAATTATTTTGACGTTTTAACGGACAGCGAGGGAAATCTCGTTCTTCCGCTCAATACGACAATCCAGCTGACCATGACAGATCCGAAAACGCTAAAGGAAGCGACGGCGATCGTCGAAGCTCAATTACCCCAATGGCACAAACTGGCAGACTCCCATCACAGCTATCTCGACGATCAGGGAAATCTGCTGCACAACGTCGCTTATATCAATGACCATCCCGGCGAAACGATTCCGATCGAACCTGAACTTGCCGCAATGCTCACAAGCGCAATCGAATTATCGCAGCTGAGCGACGGTTTGTTCCATCCCCTGCTGGGAGCGCTGAGCGAATTGTGGGAACCCAAATTCGCGCCGTTTCCCACCGAGAATACCGATCCGAATCCCGAAGCACTCAGCGCAATCGTCGGCTGTCTGCCTGAAGCTGGCAAACTGAGTGAAGTGATTCAGCTGGATTTTCAGGCGATGACCGTCCGCTTTGAACCGGGGGCGTGCTCAGAAGCGCTTGAAATCAGTCTGGGGGCGATGGCCAAGGGCTACATTCTTGATCAGCTGGCCGCCGCTCTGAAGCCGTTGAACACCCCCTTTCTGCTGGACGCCGGAAGCAGTTCCATCATCGCCTGGTCACCGGAAGATGCGCCATACGCCTGGAAGATCGGCGTGCGCGATCCCTCCGGTCAGGCTTCGCTGCTCTATGCCTTCACCTTGCGTCAGGGCGTCGTTTCAACGTCAGCCGACGACCAGAATTATTTTCTGATCCAAAACGGCGATCAACAGATTCGCCGCCATCACATTCTCAATCCCCGCACCGGATACAGCGAAAACTGGCTGCGCAGCGTAACGTTGAGCGCTGCTGATCAGGCGGGAACGCTGGATGTTTTGAGCACTGTCCTTTATAATATAGAAGACCCCCTCCAGCGCCGCGCGATGATCCGCCGGTTTGAAGACAAAGCGCAGCTTGGCATTGATTATGCCTGGTGTGAGCCGGCCGAAGAGCATTTAAAGCTCACCGTCAGCGAAGGCATGGAACAACGCCGCCTGACGTCCCTTCCGCTTCCGGAAACTGTCGAATTTGAAATTCAACGAGGTGAATAAAATGAAATATAAAATTTTACTTGCAGGACTCTGTCTTTTATGGATAAGCGGATGCGCCGCAAAACCGCAAACGCCGCCCGTGCCGTCAGAGACGCCCACGCCCTCCGCACTGCCCGAAAAATCCAATCCTCAAAGTGCGCTGATGAGCGATTCGCCGATCAGCCCCACCAATTTGGACGACTACCTGTTTCTTGATGACGTGCTCTACTTTGACTTGCGTTCCCCAGCGCAGCTGGCTGAGGAAGGCTCTGTCGCCGGGTTTGTCAACATTCCGTTTTACGGCGTACTGGTTGATTATCAGCGCGAGGACAACGTCTTATATCGGATGACGAAAGTTCGGGATGACAGCGGCAAGGTGATTGCGCAGATGGGTGACGTCGGCAGCTTCTTCCCTAATTATGAAGAATCGGAAAGTCTTGTCCGCGACCTGTTTCCTCAGGATCAGCCGATCGTCTTCATCTCCACCGCCGGGGTGGAAGCGGCGTACACGATCTGCCTGTTAGAGCAGTTGGGCTATGATGGATCGCAGCTGTATAATGCCGGCACGTTCTCCAACGGCATGGGCAATATCATTGCTTACAAGGATTATCCGGATGCGAAATATCATGTGCCGGGAACAAACGTCTATACTGTTGCCAGTCAGTTTGTCTGGAATGAATCGCTGACGCCGATCTTAGACGAGTAAGCTGGATAAATACCTTTTTGATAAAAAAGCATCAGGAACGCCGATGCTTTTTTATTCTTGTAAAAATCCCATGATGCCTGGAAATCATGGGATTGAAATTGATTGATTTCAAAGAAAAAACACTAACGAGATACGTTTTCTACAAAAGCCTGAATGTGCCGGGCGTCCAATCCGTAATAGTCAAGCAGAGCCGCAGGTGTTCCGCTGCGTCCAAAAACATCCTGCATTCCCAAACGATAATGCCGGCAAGGAAGTCCCAGCGGCGAAAGCACCTCGGCTACGGCGCTGCCCAACCCGCCGATGACGCTGTGCTCCTCAACCGTTACGATCACTTCATGTGACCTTGCGGTTTCGATAATCAACGCTTCATCTATCGGTTTAATCGTAGGCAGATTGATTACCGTCGGCGTGATCTCAGTCATCTTCGAGACAGCTTTCAGACTTTCCTGAACCATCAGTCCGCTGCAAAGAATTGCCGTCTTCACACCTTTTCTCAATACGATGCCCTTCCCATATTCAAATTGATAGCTGTCGTCGTAAACATCTTCGACCGCCAGCCTGCCCAGCCGCACATAACAAGGACCATCAAGATGATAAACAGCTTTGATCACAGCTTCGGTTTCACGGGCGTCGCAAGGCTGGAAAACCTTCATGTTCGGCAAAGCACGCATCAAGGCCAGATCTTCAATCGCCTGATGCGAAGCGCCGTCTTCGCCGACACTGATGCCTGCATGCGTGGCGCAGATTTTTACATTCAGATTCGGATAACAAATACTGTTGCGAATTTGTTCAAAAGCCCTGCCTGCCGCAAACATGGCAAAACTGGAAGCATAGACAACCTTGCGGCTGGCCGCCAGACCGGCCGCGACCGACATCATGTTTCCTTCCGCAATGCCCATATTAAAATGCCGCTGAGGACACGCTTTCTTCGCCTCAATCGTCTTTGTCGATTTCGTTAAATCCGCATCCAGCACCACGATATCCTTTTTTTCAACAATCAGTTCTGCGAGCGCACGGCCATAAGCTTCCCGGGTTGCGGTATTCATTCTGTTTTACCTCCTAATTCCTGCATTGCCTGACTGTATTGCGCGGCATCAGGCGCGGTCCCATGCCAGGCCGCTTTCTTTTCCATAAACGAAACACCTTTGCCTTTTACAGTATGAGCGATAATGACCGTTGGTTTGCCTTTCAAGGTTTTCGCTTTGTCCAACGCTGTCAGAATTTCCGTCATGCAATGCCCGTTGATCTCCAGTGTATGAAATCCAAAAGCCGCAAACTTGGGTTGAAATGGTTCCGGACTGATGACTTCTTGAAGATCACCGTCAATCTGAAGATGGTTATAGTCTAAAATCACGCATAAATTATCCAGCTGATAATGCGCGGCAGCCATGCAGGCTTCCCAGACCTGACCTTCTTCCGATTCACCGTCACCGATCAGAACATAAATACGATGTTCGTTCTGATCCAGTTTATTCGCCAGCGCCATGCCCACAGCACAGGATATCCCCTGACCCAGCGAACCGGTCGACATATCCACCCCGGGTACATAGTTCATATTCGGATGTCCCTGCAATTTGGAATTCAAGGTGCGGAAACCGTTTAATTCCGCATCATCAATCAATCCTTTTTCCGCCAGAACCGCATAAAGCAGCGGCGAGGCATGGCCCTTGCTCAGGACAAACCGGTCGCGGTCTATCGAATTCACATTCTGTTCGTTGATATCCATCACTTTGAAATACAGCGCGGTCAGAAGATCAGCGCTGCTCAGGCTGCCGCCCGGATGTCCGCTTTTTGCGAAATACACCTGCCTTACGATATTCTGACGAATATGTTTGGCATGATTGATTAACTCGTCCATAATTCCTCCTTTGAATTTAATAGTTTTTTGATCAGATACTGACTGACGCCATTTTCATTATGGGATAGCGTAACTTCATCAGCGCTTTGCTTTACCAGAGAATCACTGTTGCCCATCGCCACACTGTGTCCGCTGATTTCAAACATGGCGATATCGTTGAAATTATCGCCGATGCTCAAAACATCGCAAAGTTCGATCTTCAGCGCTCCGGCAATGCTTTTCAGCGCTTGCCCCTTGCTTGTTCCTGCCGCCGTTATCGTATACAACGAATCTTCCGACCGCTTAAAAGCAATCTTCGGACATTTTTCTGTTACTTCCCGGACCAGATTTTCAATAAGTGGATATCCCGCCGAATCCAGTGTCAATTTATAAATATCCCCATCCGCAAACACCGCGTTTTCTCTGACCTGTTTCAGTTTTAACCGTCCTGAAAATAAACCGCGGATTTCATTCAGCTTTTTTGAACTGGAAAAGCTGTAACCGCATTGCTGATCAAAAAAAGTAAACGGAATCCCTTCTTCCATCAGCCGCGTGAGGATCCACTCTGAATCCTTTTTTTGTAGGCTTTCACTTTGCAATAACCGATGGCGGCAATATAGATTGGCGCCGTTATCCGCAGCATAAGGAATTTCAATGCCCAGCTGATCGACATAATCCCTGACAATCGCTTCATTCCTGCCGGTGGCCAAAGTAAAAAGAATATGCTTCTTTCGCAAAGCGTCCAGCACTTCAAGAATCTGACTGTCCAGCTGTTTCCTGTCGTTAAGAAGTGTACCGTCCAGATCACAGACAATCAATTTAATCATGGAACACTTCATCCAGCTGACGGCGCAGAAAACACGCGGCTTGCCGGCAAATTTCCGGATAATCAGGATTTTGCGCGGTATGCCAGAATTCGCCTGTGAACATCCGGACCCCAAGCTCTTTCAGTTTCCGCAGATCTTCCGGGTAGTTCGTATGTCCGGTCCCAAAAGGTACTTCCCGATAAACTCCCGGACGGGTCTCTTTCAGGTGCGCCGCAAACAAATGTCCTTTTCCTTTTTCAATATCCTTCCAGACGGGAACATGATACAGCAGGGAAGCATTGGTCAAATTTCCTATATCAGGATAGATTCCCAGATAAGGGCTGTCGATAAGCTGAACATAGTCCATGGCTTTTTCCACTGTATCCATAAACGGTGTTTCCATAGTTTCAAAGCCTAGGATTACGCCTTTTTTCGCCGCCATGCCGACCGCCGTGCGCAGATTCCTGATAAATTCGCGGCGAGTTTGATCAGAGCCTTCCTCATAATAAACGTCATAGCCTGCCAGCTGGATCAGCCGGATACCCAAGTCGGAAGCAAGGTCGATTGCTTTTTCCATAATTTCCAGCGAACGCCGATGATCTTTTGGATTCAGCGAGCCTAACGGGTATTTGCGATGGCCTGACAAGCACATTGTAGAAATCGGAACACCGCACGCCTGCATCGTTTTGATCAACGCCTGACGCTCGCCTGGCGTCCAATCCAAACGGCTTAATTTCGCCTCTGTTTCATCAATGCTGATCTCAAGCCAGTCAAAACCAAAAGCCCGGCAGTTTTCCAGTTTTTCTTTCCAGGACAGATCTGCCGGCATACTCTTTTCGTACATTCCCAACAGATACGGTTTATTTCTGTCCATAATAAGCTCCTGGTCCATGCTTGCGCAGATAATGTTTGTCAAGAAGCGTCTGCTGCATCGAAGAAACCTCGGAATTAATCAGCCGGGTTTTCCAAGCCATCTCTGCCAGTTCTTCCAGAACCACTGCGTTATGAACAGCGTCGCCCGGACTTTCTCCCCAGGTAAACGGGCCATGGCTTTGAACAAGAACGCCCGGCATCTGTGCAGCGTCAAGCTGCTGCGTTTCAAAAGTTTCCACAATCACTTTTCCAGTATTCAGCTCATAATCCGAACGGATTTCCGCCTCGCTCATCAGGCGGGTGCATGGAATCGGCCCATAGAAATAATCACCATGCGTTGTCCCCAGCGCGGGGATTGCTTTCCCCGCCTGACACCACGCCGTCGCATTCTGCGAATGAGTATGCACAACGCCGCCGATCGTCGTGAAGTGCCGATATAATTCAAGATGCGTCATCAGATCGCTGCTCGGTTTGTATCGGCCTTCGACCACCTTACCCTGCCAATCGCAGACGACCATATCCTCCGCCTGCATCGACTGATAGTCGACGCCGCTGGGTTTGATCACAATCAACCCGCGTTCTCTGTCAATGCCGCTGACGTTTCCCCAGGTAAAGGTAATCAGCTGATATTTCGGCAAAAGCAAATTTGCTTCATAAACTTCCTTTTTTAATTGTTCCAGCATTTCTTTTCTCCTATTCCACTACCTTATAGATTGCAGCTTCATTTTTTGTATGATTTGCGGAGAGGATATAGTCAATCCCCTCTTTATGAATCACTGCCACGTTTGCCGGACCAACGCCGTCTTCAACAAAAGTCACCTCATAATTTCCATTCTGAAAGCGGATGACAAAGAGTTCTGCGTTCACCCGCCGGACGCCGCCTACAAAACAAGGTTTTCCATTTAATTGAGCGCCCACCAGCGTATGCGCAAAATCCACTTCTGTCGGATAGACAAAATCACATTCATAGCGTCCTTCTTTTAATTTATAAATTTTCATGGAATTTCCATGGAAAGGTTCAATGGTCATCATTTCTTCCAAGCCGTCGCCGTCGATATCGGCAAAGGCGATCTCGCCAACCTGACCCTCAAGAATCTTTTCAACCCGCCATTCTCCGTCAGGACTATCCGGCGGCATCACCCGCAGCACGCCTTGATCGCTGGAAAAATAACCGCAGACACGTCCTTCATAAGTTCCCCGGCAGTAGCCATGATTGCGGTAACATCCGTCGACCAGCAGAGTTAACGCAACGCCCTGGGAACAATCCGATCCTAAAACACCGACGTAGATCTGCCCCGGTTCGCTCCAGTCTTCTTTATTCTGTTTATTTCTGGCAATCGTCGCGCAGATCAGATAATCAATTCCATCGACATGATACAGATCAAACCGATGCAGATAAGGCAGTGAGAAGACATCCTCGATCTCCCAGCCATTTTCTGTTTTTCGGCCATGAACAATTTTTGCCAGGCTTGGAGTCACTTTCAGATAGAATTCGTTGACCGCCAGAAACTCGCCTTCTCTTGTCTGAAATGGAACGATCGACATACAGCCACCGCGATCATTCCAGACAACCTCACGGTTTTCAAAATTTTTGCCGGAATAGGAATAACATACGCTTTCCGGATTTTCACTGGCAAACAAAGCGTACACTTCTTTGCCGATCGTGATGGAACTCGCACAATAACAGCGTGTGATGTCATCTAAATGAATCTTCTCAAATTTCATTATTTACCTCCCGTCAGTCGTGAAGAAAGAAGAGCTATCGGTCAGGATAGCTCTCTTCTACTTCTTTGAATTTAAGAAATGTATCCCGCCGCTTTCAGAGCAGCAATAATTTCATCTTGAGAAAGCGGATTTTTCAGCGGATAAACATTGACGCCCGCAGCTTTGGCAGAATCAAACATTTTGATGAAAGCCGGAGAGGTCAGCACGAGATCATAGTTTCGTGCAGATGATTTTCCCTCGGCAATCGGGCAATGCTTGACATTGGCCTCCACGCCTGCGCTTTTACAGGCTTTCTGAGCGGTGATCGCCATCAGCTGGCTGGTCCCCGATCCGCTCGCGCAGCAAATTAAGATTTTAATCATAAAGCAGCCGCCTCTTTCTTTTTCATGTGTTCTTTATAAGCTTCATAATCGCTGACACACAGGAAGTATCCTTCCGGATCTTTTTTGTACTGCAGCTGAGGAATCATGACCAGTACCAGAATAACGATCGCAACGCCGATATACGACAGGTACTTCATGATGAAGGTGAAGATCGGCCAGATTACCGCCCAGTCAAACATTGCCATGTATCCGCCGAATTCAACCACGCCGATACCGTTATAAGTGAAGGCCATCGCCGCAATGACAGAGCAGACAACCTGCAGAATACCGGAGAAGAAGGTTGTGACCATCGCCGCTTTTGCGCCTGCTTTCGCATTGACATAAATCGCGATCGTCGCATTATCGAAGAAGACAGGGACGAATCCCGCAATCGCCAGAACCGGCGATTTAAAGAGAATCAGACCGATGATAGCCAGGAACTGACC
The DNA here is from genome assembly GCF_015558105.1 of Holdemania sp. 1001095H_141210_F2. NCBI lineage: Bacteria > Bacillati > Bacillota > Erysipelotrichia > Erysipelotrichales > Erysipelotrichaceae > Holdemania > Holdemania sp. 1001095H_141210_F2. The sequence continues at coordinate 76,047 of NZ_JADNPO010000006.1, read as the reverse complement.
TAACGCACCGAACATAAAGCCAAAGGTCACTGCATTTTCAGAACCGAAGCCATAGCCCGCGGCGCAGTCGACGCCGACGATAGCGCCCGGCAGCAATTTGCTTTGAATGCCCTGGAAGGACGCCGTCAGTTCACCGACGAAGGTTCTGACGCCGAGTTTCAGGATTGACAGGTAAACCGCAAAGGCCAGTGAGGTATCCAGAATATAGAACAGGAAGCTCTTGCCTTCGCCCAGCATACCGGCGCTGACCAGATAATCTTTACCCAGTACCAGCAGAATTACCGCAAAGAAGAGCGTCATCAGTAAAGCTGTGGAAACCATATCTTCATTAAAAATAGACAGCCAGCCCGGCAGTTCGTAATCTTCAAGACGCTTAACTTTTCCATCTTTTCCCTTGAAGAACTTATAGCCAATCGCCGACCAGATCGCAATGCCGAACATCTGTTGATGGGCAACGCAGAACCCCGCGCCATCCGTCAGATTCTGAGCTACTTCAACCGTTAAGTTTGATCCGACCGCCCAATACAGTCCCAGCAGAACCGACATGATCAACATCAGCGGCCAGTCGCCCAGCTGCGGGAAGCAGGTGAAGATAAACCAGAAAGCGATGGTCGCCTGCTGCGTCTGAATATGACCGGTCGTAAAGACGGCACGCATCTTCGTATATTTCTGGAACTTAACCAGCAGCAAGTTAAAGACAAAGGCAAACAATAACAGAAGCATCGCCTGGGAGAAGGACTTCCCGGCAGCTTCCAACGCGGACTGCGCTGCCGCCTGGCCCATATATGTATCCAGAACGATAGCGCTCAGATTAAACTTATCCTGCAGCGCCGCAATAATCGGCTTGAAGGTGCTGCTTAATCCGCCTGAACCCACCGTCAGAATTTTGTAACCTACAACCGCTTTAATAAATCCGGCGCAGGATTCGTGGAAAGGTTTTTTCATCAACATGTAGCCGATGATGACCAGTAAACCGATGAAATATGCTGGCTGAGTCAAGAAATTGTTAACAAAATACGCCCAAATCAATTCGAGAAATCCCATAATACCCTCCTTATTAGTAATTATTCAGAATATTTGCAGTGTGCTTTCATCAAGTCATCGGCATTTTTTGCTTTTAATAAGTCTTCAATGGCCCCCTCTTTAAGTAAAAATTCAGCTAATGCAACCATATTGCTCATATGTTTTTCATTATCGGTAGCTGCTAAAGTAAAGAACAAACGAGCATTTTTAGTTGGATCGTTTGGATCAAAAACCACTGGTTTTTCTGTTTTCATGAAGCTGATGCACGTATCATGCACTCCAGCTCCGCCTAACGTTGAATGCGGCATGGCTACTTCGGGGGCAATTATAATGTACGGTCCATATTCTTTAACATTTTCAATGATGGCGTCAACATACGTGTTTTCAATAATCCCCTCGGCAAGCAGCGGAGCTGCCGCTGCCTTGATCGCCTCTGTCCAGTCGGAAAAACCTTCGCAAAAAATGTAATGCTTTGAATCAACGATATCCTTAAGAATTTCCAAGCCCTCCTTTCCCGCTTAAGCTGATTAAAGTGTAACACGCCAAGAAACCGCTTTCAATTAATTATATGAATCATTGTTCATATTTAAGATTTTTATCTCTTTATTCCCAATAATCAGCCAAGTTTTGATAACATTTAATGATTATTTAATCATTTTTATGTTCTATTTTAAGTCTGACAAGATTATTGTTATCTCCTACTGTCCGTAGTTCAGCCAACCCGCAGACTCTTTTGCAATCTCGTCTTCAGAAAGTTCAGGAACCGCCCCCATGATCCGCGCCATGCAATAGGTCTTCGCCGCTTCCTCAAGATAAACCGCAGAATACAGCGCTTCTTCAAGATCTTTGCCATAGGCGATTACGCCATGATGCTTCATAATCAATGCGGTCGCATCATTGGCATATTTCACAGCCAGCTGCCCCATGCCGACATTCGAGGAAGGCGTAAACGGCGCAACGGGAATCCGTGCATGCGCCGCGTCAATTAACGTTACCATACAAGCGGGCAAAGAGTCGTTATTAAACCCTATCGCCGTGGCATAAGGCTGGTGAGTATGAATGATCGCTTTTACCGGCAGATGATCAAAGATATAAATTAAAGCTGAAGCATCGGAAGAAGGTTTGCGCTTTCCTTCTATAACCTGACAATTATGATCGATCAGAACAATATCCTCAATCGTCATCTTTTCATACAACATGCCTGACGGTGTTACTAAATATCGGTTTTCGTCCACCGCCATGGAAACGTTGCCTCCAGTCAGCGATATCAGATGATATTCCTTCATTTTTAAGCAGGCATCCAAAATGGCCCGTTTCTCATTTTCGTACATCGTTTTTCCTCCTATATTTTTTCAAAACGACGAATACTTTCAAGTGGGTTATCACAATTCCAAACAGCTCTTCCCATAATCATAGCATCCGCGCCAGCCTCGTTTAATTGGTAAATATTTCCTTCGTTTATTCCTCCATCCGCCCAAATTTCAACATTATGCGGCAAATACTCGCGGGCTTCTTTCACTTTTTCCAGCATGCTTGATTGGAATTTTTCTTCTTCGCCATCCGGCTCCGCAGTCATGATCAGAAGATACTCTATCTGGGACAAAAAGGGAGTTAATTCTCTGATTCCCGTTTTAAAATTCAACGCAATGCCCGGCTTAGCTCCCATTTTTCTGATCAGATTGATTTCCCGAAGTGGATAAGCCGAAGCTTCGAAATGAAAACAGATATGGGAAAAATGACAGTCGCTGATCTGCTGCAGAAATTCGTATGGACGTGTCGTCAACAGATGCAGATCATAAACAAAATCCGGATCCTGCATCAGTTTTCTGACCGTTTTCTGACCGAATGTGATATTCGGCAGAAAATTACCGTCTTCGATATCCACATGGACTCGTGGATGTCCTCTGATCTTGTCAAGCTCCTCTGCGATTCGTAACGGATCGGCAGAGGCTATTGATGGATAAATCTTCATGGTATCCCCTCCTTTGATTCTGTTTTCATTCTATATTCTTTTAAGCACATTCTGCTATATCATTCTTATTTTTATTCTTAAAACGTTCACACCGTTCATATAAAAGGCTATTCATCCTAAAAACTGGCATGTATAATGAAAACATAAATTAAAGGAGGTCATAAAATGCCTAACGTAAACGACGTAACACGCGAAAAATGGGTCCTCGGCACCTTCCCGGAATGGGGAACCTGGCTCAATGAAGAAATTGCCGAAACCACAGTAAAAAAAGGAACTTTTGCCATGTGGTGGCTGGGCTGCACCGGTTTATGGATTAAAACTGAAAACAACACAAATATAGCGATGGATTATTGGTGCGGTTCAGGAAAACGTTCCCACTATGATGATCAGGGAAAGCGAAAGATGATGGATCCGGATCATCAGATGGCCAGAATGTCCGGAGCCCGTCAGCTCCAGCCAAACCTGCGGGCCGTTCCAGCCGTTCTTGATCCGTTTGCGGTTACTGAAATCGACGCTGTTTTCGCTTCCCATACCCATACCGATCATATCGACATCAATCTTGCCGCCGCGGTTTTAAACAACGTCAAGAAGAAAACAATCATCAACGGTGAAGAACGGGATGTCCCATTCATCGGTTCCAAATTTGCCACGGATTTATGGCGCAGCTGGGGCGTGCCGGAAGAAAGGCTGATTACCGTCCGTCCAGGCGACGTCATCAAAATTAAAGACATTGAAGTTACTGCCGTTGAATCCGTTGACCGGACGATTTTAATTACCGCTCCGCCGCATGGCGACATCAAGGGACTGCCCTGTGACGACATGGATGATCGCGCAGTCAGCTATGTCGTAAAAACGCCGGGCGGAACAATTTACCACAGCGGCGATTCCCACTTCGGCAATATGTATGCCAAGCACGGAAATCAATTTGACATCGACGTTGCTTTCGGTTCTTTCGGCGAAAATCCTCGCGGAATTACTGATAAGATGACGGCCAGCGATATTTTAAGAATGGGCGAAGACTTGAATACGAAAGTCATGATTCCTTACCATCATGATTTGTGGACAAATTTCAAAGCGGATACCAACGAAATTCTCGTTCTGTGGTATATGCGGAAGAATCGCCTGCAATATAAATTCAAGCCGTTTATTTGGGAAGTTGGCGGAAAATTCGTTTATCCGGATGATAAAGATAAGATTTCATATAACTATCCAAGAGGGTTTGACGATATCTTTACACACGATATAAATCTGCCATTCCCAAGTTTCCTCTAAACTTTGTCAGGAACAACTTTCGGGTTGTTCCTTCTTTTGTCATGACAGATTTAGAACGCATTCCTCTTGGAATTTATGAAAAAGGAATCCCCCTGGCTCTATCCTGGCGCGATAAATTCGTCATTGCCAAAAAGGCCGGTTTTGATTATATCGAACTGAGCATCGACGGCAAAGATCCAAGAATCAAACGACTGGATTGGACGGATGAGATGATCGCGGAATTGAGAAAACTTGCCGATCATTTTGAGATGCCGTTTAGGACAATGGCACTCAGCGCCAACCGCTTCTATCCCTTAGGCGATCCAAAGCGCTTTGACGCGGGCATTGAAATTGTAAAAAAAGCGATCATCCTCGCTGCAAAATTAAAGATTCCGATCATTCAGTTAGCGCCTTATGACGTCTATCAAAAAGAAAGCACCGCGGACACCAGAATCCGTTTTGCTTCCTCATTATTTGAAATTCTGGAATTGATTCAGGCTTATCCGGTCACGCTGGCCATGGAGGTCCTGGAAGATGTGCCTCATTTTTCCACAATTACTCAATGCGCGGCGTTTGTCAGGAAGGTGAATCATCCTCAGTTTAAGCTTTATGCCGATACTGGAAATGTCGCTTATAACGGATTCGACGTCGTGAGCGACCTCGCCGGCGGTCAGGGTGAAATTGTGGCCTGTCATCTCAAGGACGCTATTTCAAAAGACGAACACAATATTCCCTATGGAACGGGATTAGTCGATTTCAACAGCGTCCTGAGACACTTTAAAAATACTGATTTCCAAGGGACTTTTACAGCAGAAGTCTGGTGTGAAGAAGAACTTGGTTTTATTCGCCAGCTTCCAAGTATTCAACGTTTTTTAAGAAATAAAATAAAGGAGGAGAACAAAGAATGAAAATCCCTACAGTGCAGCTTGCTTTAGACTGTTCCAGCACCGAAGAAGCGATCCGCGATTGCCAGACCGGTGTTGTCGACGAAGTTGATATTCTGGAATGTGGTTATTCCCTGATCGCTGCGGAAGGTGCCCGCGTCGTAAAAATTTTCCGGGAGATGTACCCGAACAAGCCTTTGCTTGCCGATCTGAAAATTGTGGATGCTGGAAGCAAAATTGGCGGAATGCTTTTGGATGGCCGGCCGGATTTCACGACGATTTTATGCGCCTGCGAGCCAGGCACGATTACTTCTGTTCAGGCAGAAGCGAAAAAGCGCGGATTAAACACAAAGCTGCAAATCGAATTGTATGGCCATTGGAGCTTTGAGGACGTTAAACTGTGGAAAGAATTAGGCATCTCCCAGCTGACGCTGCAGCATTCCGGCGATAAACCCGGCGGTTGGGATGAAGAAGAAATCGCCACTTTAAAAAAATTATGCGACATGGGTATCGACGTTGCGGCTACCGGCAGTATCGGCTATGACGATCTGGAGAAATTCCGAGGGATCCCGGTATCCTGTTTCATCTTTGGACGGGCAATCCGCAAAGCTGCGGATCCAGCTAAAGAAGCTCGCCGAATGAAAGAAAAAATCAAAGAAATCTGGTCATAATCGAAAAAAGCAATGAAATCCACTCAAAGATTTCATTGCTTTTTCATTATGGAGATCCGGTTTTGTTTCTTTTTCTATTCTGAGACTTTCTGTATTGAAAATGAGCTTTTCATGGAGATCAGGCTGCCGCTTACCGACACCGCGCTCATTTTTCATACAGCTCAATTTTATATTTTCCATCCGCCTTTTAGCGGTTCCACTTTGATGACGTTAATTCCGGTATTCTCTTTTACTTTTTCGATCACTTCGTCATCTGCTTTCACATCCGTTATCAGATAATCAAAGCCTTTCAAACTGGAATAGAAGAATGAATAACTGACGCCGATCTTCGTACTGTCGCATAAAACGAAGCGTTGGCCGCTTGTCCGCTTGATCATGGTCTGATTGATTAACATCTCTTTCATTAAACCTGTTGAGATTCCATTCTCAGTCAAACCGCTGCAGCCTACAAAACACTTGGTCGCCGTAATATTATTCAGGGCCGCCACCGCAAAATCTCCAGTCATTGAATTTTTAGGGAAGCGCACCTCCCCGCCGGTGAATATGATGAGAACCTTGGGATCCGGCGTATAATTAATCGCTCTGGCATTATTGGTAATAATCGTTACGTGTTTGTCCTTAATATAATCGACGATCATTAAAGCTGTTGTACTGGAATTAATAAAGATAACGTCGTCTTCCTCAATATATAAAGCTGCCCTCTTGGCGATTGCTTTTTGAAAGGTCGTTCTTTCATATTCTTCATCTTCAACAAATTCCTGGATTAACGATGCTCCTCCATAATTCCGGATAATCGCTCCCTTGTCTTCCCAATACTGGAGATCGCGGCGAATCGTGATTGGAGAAACATGATATTTTTCGACAAGCTCATCCACGCTGACTGAACGTTTTTCCTCAATCAGACGCATAATTTTAACCCGCCGGTCATTGACTATCGCTTTGCTTACTTTCATGGATTTGCAACTCCTTTTAATTGCGCTATTCTGCGCTGATACTCCGCACGTTCCTCACCTGCGGTGAGTTCTGCCAACTGACTGTAAATAAAGAGGATTTCCTTGGGATTCATTTTTGAACCGTCCACCTGTTTGAAATAGTCGCAGGCTTTCTTTTTATTTCCCAATGCCAGTTCATGCAATCCGTCCAACTCATGATAATTGATGATATTCGGTCTTTTTTTCATTTTCCGAATTACCTGAGCGTCGCTGTAAACTTCATTTACTTTTTTAGCATTTCCCAACAACAGATAAGCTCTGATTTGATAATAATACATAATGATTAACAATTCAACATTGCTTCTAAATCTCTTTTCATTTTTTTTAATCAATTCCAGTGCTTTAACAGGGTCGTTTTTCTCGATTGAAATCATTACCTCAAAAATCCCTGTATTTTTTTCATAATTATGGGTGATATCGAGTTTGCATAAATTTTTATATTTCTCCTCTGCGGATTGCGGATTTAGTAAAAAGTTTAAAGTATACAGAGCATCGTTATATAAATACTTTAAATACTCATAATAGAGCGCGCACGCAAAGATACCGAGACAGATCAGCAGCATTGCCCAATCCAGTCCTGTTTTCTTTGATTCAAAAAACATTGAAAGCGTTAATCCCAGAAAGCCTAAAAAAATCGCCGCGTTTACCATAGTAACAATCCGTTGTTTCATTGAATATTTTTTCATCTTCTGTTCCTCCGCTTCCATTATAACACTTATGATTGATTTTTTATGAATGTTTTCTATTATTTTTCCTATTTTTTTCGTTTATAGACAAATTTTATGATTTATGAACAATTAATTCGTTATATGATTGATCATTATTGATCACTAGAAACATAAAATTGGTTGCACTATAATGGGGTTGTTCAAGGAGGATTGATTAATTATGAACAACTGGCTAGAAGAATTATTTGGTGTAAAAAAACCGATCATCGCGATGTGCCACCTGCAGCCGCTTCCTGGAGACCCTTATTACGATAAGCAGGGGGGAATGGCTAAGGTTCTGGACTGCGCCAGAAGAGACCTTCACGCTTTGCAGAACGGCGGCGTCGATGCCATCATGTTTTCCAATGAATTTTCGCTGCCCTATCTGACGAAAGTTGAGCCGGTAACGATCGCGGCCATGGCTCATGTTATCGGTGAATTAAAGAAAGAAATTACCGTTCCTTATGGCGTGAACTGCCTTTGGGATCCTATTGCTTCCTTAGACCTGGCGGTTGCGGTTGACGCCAAATTTATCCGTGAAATCATTTCCGGCGTTTATGCCTCTGATTTTGGCTTATGGAATACAAACGTTGGGAAAACGGTACGTCACAAAATGGCAATCGGCGCACAGGACGTTAAAATGTTATTCAACATTGTCCCGGAAGCCGCAAAATATCTGGCAGATAGAAATATCGCGGAAATCGCGAAATCCACGGAATTTAACAATCGTCCTGACGCCTTATGTGTTTCCGGCTTGACTGCCGGCAGCGAAACCGATACGCAGGTTCTCTCTGTTGTCAAAAACTCAGTGAAGCGTACGCCAATTCTTTGCAATACAGGCTGCAATAAAGATAATATCACACGGCAGTTATCCGTCGCTGACGGTGCGGTCTGCGCGACAACCTTCAAAATTGACGGTATTTTCGAAAACGCGGTTGATGAACAGCGGGTTAAAGAATTCATGGATATCGTTAAAGAATTCAGAAAAACATTATAAAAAGACGAATACCGGGTTACTCCTGACCATAAAAATAAAATCCACATGAGCCGTACTCCCAAGCTCTGTGGATTTTATTTTATATTCTTCTAAAGCGAATGAAATATTTTAACCCGCTTTCCCAGCGGAACCATAGACTCCGATCATCTCCATCATCTTCGTCTTGGCTGCTTCATAGATCACCGCGCTGAGATCATAGGCATGATTGCCTTCAAGATCGGCGGTTTTCGCCGCCTTGGCCGCGGCCTGACATAGATCGTTGGCGATATTCACTTTATTAATCCCCATCCGGCAGGCCTTCCGCAGCGTTTCATTATCGGTGCCGGAGGAACCGTGCATCACCAATGGGAAATGACCGGTCTTTTCCTTGATCGCCGCGAGCCGTTCAAAATCCAGCTTCGGCTTCATGCCCTTGGGATAAGCGCCGTGCGCTGTGCCGACAGCCACCGCCAGACAATCCACGCCGGTCAACCGGATGAATTCCGCCGCAGTTTCCGGATCCGTCAGCGCTGCGCCGCCGTCGGTTTCATATTGATCCGCCATGCCGACATGGCCCAGTTCGGCTTCCACGGAAATATTCAGCGCATGCGCCAGCTCGACAATTTCCCTGACCTCCCGCACATTCTGGTCAAACGGGCACGCCGACCGGTCGATCATGACGGACGTAAATCCGGCTCTGAACGCTTCCAGCACTTCTTTCTTCGCGCCGCCGTGATCGAGGTTAATCGCGACCGGAATGGCTGAGCGCTGAGCGAAATACCGCGCGATCTGACAAAGCAGAAACAGATCCGGATTGGCCGGATAGGCGATATCCAGGATTAACGGCGCCCGCAGCTCTTCCGCCGCGTCGATCACCGCCCGGGCGTCCAGCTCCGTCCACAGATTCGGGGCCGCCACCGCGTAATTGCCGGCGCTGGCCTTGTCGAGAATTTCTTTCATCGTTACCAACATGAATTTCACTCCTCCCCCATCCACTCCCGGATGGCTGGTTTGAACGATACACTTTTCTGACTCGCTTCTCTGCCCTCATTATCGCACACGTCCCAGACCGGCGCACGCCTAAACTGCACCAATCACAAAGAAAACCTGAACTGGGCCGAAATGGAGGAAAAAGGAGACGGGTTCGGCCGTCTCCCTGATCGTTTATCCGTTCATCGCGCGGATTTCTTCAGCGATCAAACCGCAGAGATCCTCCGCCTGCACAACGGTTCCCAGCAGATCGAGGAAGCCATGATCACAACCGCAGTAACGCACCGACTTCACGTTAACGCCCACCTCCTGCAGCAGGCTGGCAAAATAATCGCTGCCAACACGCAGGTAATCATATTCCGCGCTGACGATCACCATCGGCGGGAATTGCGCCATTCTTTCCGCCGGGGCGTAAATTACGGAAACCAGCGGATTCTCATAGCTGGTCTTTCCCTGCAGATACAGACTTTCCGCCTCGCTTACGTCGGCGCTGTTTTTAATCCGGTCGATCCGGCTGAAGGCTTCTTCCCGCTGTTCTTCAAGAATCGGATACGCGTCATAGGACCAGAGATACCGCGTTTGACTGCGGTAATCCGTGCTGTCCACGGCCGGATAGATTTCAAATGCTTTTTTGATCAGACCATTCTCATCCTTTAATAAACAAGCGTTTGTCAGCGCGCCGCCCGCACTGTCGCCGGCCACCATCAGGCGGTTCAGATCGACGTTCAGCTCGTCGGCATGTTCCGCAACCCACTGCACCGTTCCCCAGGCGTCGTCAATCGACGCGGGATACGGACATTCCGGGGCCAGCCGGTATTCCGGAAACACCACCACGGCATGAGCCAGTTCAGCGATCAACCGCATCTGATTGGCAAACAGCCGCATATCCCCGGCCGTCATGCCGCCGCCATGGAGATAGACTAGCACTGGCAGGCAGCCTTGATCGGATTGACGCCGATAGAGGTAAATGTCAATTTTATGATCGTGACCGATATCAATCAGCCGCTCATCCACGTCGATTTCCACAGTACACAGATCCTCAGTCACTTTATCCGGACGATAACGCTCCTGTGAAAGCCGGTAACCCTTCTGTGCCCGCCGGGCAAACATTTTCCGTTTCATCCGGATCACTTCCAGCAGCCGCGGATCCAGCACATGCGCCCGGTCGTCGTCCGGCACCGGTTTCATCAAGACAGGAACGCCGTCTACGGTTTCAACATGTTCCTTCGCGTGGATTTGATCCAACAGCTGTTTCGCATATTTCCGCATTCCGATTCCTCCGTTTCTCTATGCCGCGGCGATCAGCTGCTGCTGCTGATCATCGGCATGAACCTGAGCGTAAGCCGCGCTGTTTAACAGAATGACGATAATCGAATCGTCCATTTGTTTCGCTGCGAAGGCTTCACGGTCGATCCTGGCGATCGGCTGATGCCGTTTGACGGTCTGGCCGATCTGCACAAGTGTTTCAATTTCATGCTCTTCCAACTTCATCGAGTCGATGCCGATATGCACCATCACCTCGGCCCCGCCGGCCGCCTTGATCGTGATGGCGTGCCGGGTCGGAGCGATGGAATTGATCACGCCGTCCACCGGTGCGAAAACATCGTCAGTTTCCGGGCGGATGCCGAAGCAGGCGCCGAGCGTACCGGCCGCGAAGACCGGATCGGCAATGTTTTCCTGCGCGATATACGCGCCCTGTGCCGGTGCGGACAGCTCGACGGACGTCAGAGCCACTGCTGCGTTTTCAGTTTCGTCCGCTTCCTCGTTATAGACGCTGTCGTCCCACTTTGTCATCAACACGAAGACAAACGAGCAGACCGCCATGATGCCGACGCCGATTAACGCTTTAATGAAGTTTGTCGTATCGCCGTTTTCGCCCAGATAAAGCAGGATATTCGTCAGTGAATAGCCGCCGAAGCCAAAGCATTTCAGATGCACGATGCCCGCGTACAGCCCGGTGATCAGCGAAGTCGCAATGCTGCAGAAGTAAACCTTCGGCATTTTATAGGAGATACCATAGGTCGTTGGCTCGGAAATGCCGCCGAACAGTGCTGAGATCGAAGCCGGGAACGCAATTTCCTTTAACCGGCGGTTCTTGGTTTTTAACGCCACGGCCAGCGCGATGAAGCCCGGCGTGATCGTGCAGCAGAAGAACCAGATATTGATGAAATCGTCGTAGCCGACTGTGGCCAGACTGGTCGTCGCGATCGGAATCAGCGCCAGATGGAAGCCCGGGCATAACAGACCGATCGTGCTGGCAAAGATGATGATCGCCGGCACCGCCGCCCAGCTGGCATAATTGCGGATCCAGGCGATGAACATCGCGATATAATTCGTGACTAACCCGCCTAACGGACCGGTCAGCGTCAGCGTGATGATTGACGTGATCAGAATCAGCAGGAACGGCTTTAAGAAATGTCGGACTGACAGCGGCAGCGCTTTTTTCAGCAGCTGGTCGATTTTGGACATCACCCAAACCGACAGAATGATCTGCAGGACCGCGCCGTTATACGTTGTCAACAGCGCCGGGATGCCGAAATAGCTCGTATAGCCGCCGGCTGCCGCCATGGCGACCCAATCCGGGTACAGCAGCCAGCACGCCAGCAGCATCGCCAGCACCGGTTCCGTGTCAAATTTCTTTGCGGAGGTGTAAGCGACGAAGACCGGCAGGAAGTAGAAGACGGATTGTGCCAGGTTATTCAGAATGACATAGGTGGAATTGGTCGATTCCAGCCCGAAGACCAGATTCAGAAGCAATAACAGACAGGTCAGAAAGCCGGCGGCGATCAGGGACGGAATGACCGGACTCATGATCCCCGCCATCAGCTGCAGGAAATTGGAGAAGATTGCGACAAGCTTCTTTTCCTGCGGCTTCTCCGCTCCCCCAGCGCTGGACTTCCCGACGCGTTTTTCCACTTCGAGAAACAGATCCTCGATGATCTGCCCGACGATGACCTGAACCTGATTCTCGCGGACCTCGACGCCCATCACGCCATCGATCTTCTTCAGCGCCGCGGCGTCAACCTTGGATGGATCGCGGACAACCACGCGCAGCCGGGTCGCGCAGTGATTGACGTTGGTGAGGTTTTCCTGAGTGCCCAGCTGCGTAATGATCGCGGCGGCCATGTCGGCGTAATTCAATTTTTTTGCCATGGTTTTTCTCTCCTCTTTTTTCTTCGGATTCCATCGGTTCGATGGCCGGCAGCTGGATTAGAGCTTGTGAACGTGCATGCGGTGAAGTCCTTGAGCGATCTGGCCGGCGCTCACTTCATCATGGGTCATCGCGACGCTGCTTCCTGCCGCCCCGGCCCAGGCCAGTGCTTCCGCTTTGGACCGACCTTCGGATAACCGGCCGACAAACGCCGCCAGCATCGCGTCGCCGGAACCGACCTGATTGATCGCCGCGACAGGCTCCTGGCTCAGTCGGTAAATCCCGTCAGAGGCTGCCAACAGAGCGCCCTCTGCCCCCAACGAAACAAGAATGTTGCCGACGCCGCTTTCGCGCAGCTTCGCGGCCGCTTGCGGCAGTTCGTCAAGCGTCAGGTCAGGCTGTCCGGTCAGCAGTTTGAACTCGTAGAAGTTGGGTTTGATCAAATCCGGCCGGCACCGTTGGATTAACTGGGGGGACAACGCTTCCATGTCGATGACCAGTCTGGCCTGCCGCTGATGCACTTTCGCGCACAGCCCAGTCAGAAAATCCGCATCCAACCCGCGCATCATATTGCCGCACACCAGCACCCAGTCGTCCGGTCCTGCCGCTTCCAGCAAGTCTAAGAGCGTCTGCCGGACAGAAGCTCCGGCTTCCGGCCCGCGGGCGTTGACGCACAGCGTGCCTGGCCCATGATACAGCTTGACGTTGATCCGGTTCATGCCCTCGACCGGCACCCGCGTCAGATTGATCCGCGGATACGACCGCAGTGCCTGTTCAATATAATCGCCGGTGAAGCCGCCGAGCAGCGCGATTGCCCGCGACGGGATTTGCAGCTTATCCAGCATCATCGAAACATTCAAACCCTTGCCGCCAACCTTCAGCTGTTCACCAGTCGTGCGGTTCACCTCGATGTCCAGCAGCGGTTCGTTCACCGTCAGCGTGTAGTCGATCGAAGGATTCAGCGTGAGTGTAATAATCATCGTAGTATACCTCCCTGCGTTTTCAATGTAAGCGATATCAGCGCTGATTTCAAGCATATTTTGATCGTTTTTGAAAACAATCACTGCCATTTGCAGAATCAATCATTATTTTTGATTGAATCATGAATTATTTCGATCAAATTTGATCATGGAACACGAATGAATGTTATAATGATTCCGGAGGCGAAAACGATGATAAAACAACAACGCTGGGCGGCCATCATCGACCTGTGCCGCGAAAACACCGCGATCAGCGTCGGTGAGCTGGTTTCGCTGCTGCGTGTTTCCGAGGCGACGGTGCGCCGTGATCTGCAGCAGATGGAGGATCTCAACATGGTCAGCCGGTATCATGGCGGCGTCCGGCTCAACGACGGCCAGTCCGAAGAACCGCCGATGCTGATCAAATCCGAAACCAATATTTCAAGCAAGAATCAGGTCGCGCGTCTGGCCGCAAGCATGATTAAAGACAATCAGATGATCTACGTCGACGCCGGCAGTTCCACCTATGAAATGTTGAATTATGTGCGCGCGAAAAACATCACGGTCGTCACGATCGGTTTGCCGCATATCGCGAAGCTCAAGCGCAGCTTGACGCACACGATCTTATTGGGCGGCACGATCCGCTGGACGACCGAAGCGGTGACCGGCAATCTCACGCTGCGCCAGCTGGACGATCTGTTTTTTGACATCGCGTTCCTCGGTGTTAACGGCATCCATGAGAAGGTCGGCTTCACGACGACCAATGAACAGGAGGCGGACGTCAAGGCGAAAGTCATCGCCCATTCCAGCTCGACGTTCGTTCTGGCAGACGGCTCCAAGTTCAATAAGCTCTATCCGGTGAAATTCTCCCGGCTGGATCAGGCCGTGATCCTCAGCGATGAGATTCCGGACTTCGACCGCTCACAAATCCGCTACCAGCTGACAAATGGCGAAAGTAAGCTGGATTAGTCCGACAAGACAAAAAAAGACGGTCTCTCTCTGGCCTTTCCGGCAATCGCCGCCGAAATCTCAGAAAGACAGCCGTCTTTTTCTATTCTTGAATTGAAGCTGGATAATAAATTGCCGCGCCCTGATGACGATATTCCTGAATATCGCCCGCAAAACGCTCGGCCGGCACCCCGTGAATCTCACCGCGTTCCACCCATTCGCACAGCGCGATCAACTCATTGATCCTCGTTGGCGGGACCTCCACTGGTCCATGTGAGCCGTAGATCACATCGAGCTGGCCCGCGATGGCCGCCAATTTCCGCAGGCTGCATAAATACGCCGGCAGACTCCGGCCCTCGCCAAACAGAAACGTCGTCGCATTCGTCACGCTGTCGCCGCTGATCAAAAACCGTTTTTCTTTTTCCCACAAGGCGATGCTGCCGGGCGTATGGCCAGGAATCAGCACGACCTCAAAATGATACGGCTCAAAATCAAGCGAATCCCCCTCCTGTACGGCGGCAAACCGGTTCTGAATTTTCTGTTTCCGCGCCAGCCGGGCCATTTCGGCAGGATGAAGCAGGATTTCTTCAAACTCGCCGCAGGCCGCCGTGTGATCAGGATCACTGTGCGTCAACAGAAACGTCAGCTTCTGAGATGTCTGCTTTTCCACAAATTTTCGCAGACCTGTTTCCACCCCGCCGTCGATCACCAGCGCTCCTGTTTCTCCTTCAATCAGAAAACAACGGACATATCCTTCTTCTACACTCATCAGATGATCTTGTATGTGCTTGATTTCCATAGACATTTCCTCCGAATTCTTCGATATCCACACTTCGTTCTGGATTAACTTTAGTTTCTGCCAGATTGGGGAAATTTTCAAGCTTTTCCTGACTGGACTTTCCATCAAATTTACTTTTAAAAGAAAAACAGAAAAAACCTGCCGAGGGGAGCGGCAGGTGCTTTCGAAAGGCCGGAGGGGAAGCCGGCCTTCCAATTTGTTTTTATAGTTTAAGAGGGGGGAAAATTATTTTATGAAAAGGGAACTTATTTTTTATGCTTTCTCAGCTGATTATTCGTCTGGATACCTCCTTCCTTGTATGCTTGTATTATAAACAAACATTATGGGATTCGTATCAAAAACGGGTGAAGGTTCCGTGAACTTCCTGAAGACTTTCTTAAGCTGACGAATTTGTTTCACATTTCGTAATGATTCTGCCTCGGATCCCAATTCAATTTCAATCCTGAGCTTCAAGTGATCACGCCGTCTGACGATTCTTTTCCTTCATTCCCAAAGGACAAAAAAGAAAACGGAAGATGTCTCCCGTTCTCCTGGTTGGTTATCAGATTTCAGGCTTAATAGACGGTGAAACCGCCGTCGGCGACGACGATCGAACCGGTGATGTGACGCGCTTCATCGGAAGCGAAGTACAGGATCGTCGACGCCTGTTCTTCCGAAGTCGCGTTGCGGCCCTGCAGGGTCTGGGTCTTGCCGGCGATCATGGAATTCTTCATGAATTCGGAAGGATCAATGCCCTGCGCCTTCAATTCGGCGATCTTGGCATAGATCTTTTCCTTGGCCGCTTCAGTCAGCGGCGTATCGGTGCCGGCCGGGCAGACCGCGTTGCAGATGATGTTGTTTTTGGCATAGTCCATCGCTGTGGATTTCGTCAGACCGACGACGCCGTGCTTGCTTGCGACATAAGCCGGTCCCGCCGGGGTTGCGCGGATTCCTGCGACAGAAGCCGTGTTGACGATCGCGCCGCCATTTTCATTTTTCAGCATATATTTGATTTCTTCCCGGATGCAATAGAACATCGCGTTCAGATTGGCATTGACCACGCTGAACCAGTCGTCATCCGTCAGATCTTCGATCTTCTTGGAATCGCCGACGATGCCCGCGTTGTTGATCGCGATATCCAGCCGTCCGTAAATTTCAACGGTCCTGGCATACAGATTGATAATATCCTCTTTTCTGGTAACGTCGCATTGAATGAATACCGCCTCGCCGCCCGCTTCGCGGATTTCCTTTTCAATCGCTTCGCCGCGCGCCTGATTTCGTCCGGCGATGACGACCTTCGCGCCTTCCGCGCCCGCTCTTAAACATACGGCTTTGCCGATTCCCGAGGTACCGCCGGTTACGACCATGACCTTGCCGGCAAATCGATCTTGAATCATCATGAATTGTTCCTCCTTTTAACTACATCTATTATACCTCGGCAGGATTTGAAAGGCCATAATTTTGTTACTTTTTTCACATTTCAAGCTGGCGGTGCTTTATTCGTTGTAATATTGAACAATCTTTGCTCCGCATTCCCGGTTCTCAGACCCCTGCCGCCTCCGCCTCCGGCGGCAGCCGATGCAGCTGCCCATCTTCCAGCAGCACCCGCTCATCGCTGAAACGGGAAACGGTTTCCGAGTGCGTAACGACGATGACGGTCTTGCCGAAGTCTTCCGCCAGAAGGCGGAAGATCCGGATGATTTCCTGTTCGGTCGCTGTGTCGAGATTGCCGGTCGGTTCATCCGCAAAGATCAGATCGACATTGGCTGCCAGCGCCCGCGCGATCGCAATCCGCTGCTGCTCGCCGCCGGACAGTTTGGAAATCGGACGCTCCGCCTTGGAGCGTACAATTCCCACCTTTTCAAGCAGCGCGTAAGCAATTTCCCGGCGGTTTTCGGGCACGGCGTTATCCGTTTCCGTCATGGCCAGCTCGACGTTTTCAATACCGGTCAGGTAGTTGATCAGATTGTACTGCTGGAACACGATGCCAATCTGATTGCGGCGGTAATGATAGAGCCGATTGGGAGTGATCTGTTCATCCTTGTACCAGATCTCGCCGCTTTCAGCGCTGTCTAAGCCGGCCAGGATCGAAAGCAGCGTCGTCTTGCCGCTGCCGGAAGGTCCCAGAATAGTGTAAAACCGTCCTTCCTCAAACGTATACGAGCAATCCCGCAGGATGCTGCGGCGATTCGCGCCGTCGGTGTAGCCATAATTTAAGTTTACTAATTTTAACATGCGGTTGTCCTTTCTAATTCTGACTCATCAGGATCTTCTTCGGATTGAAACGGAGCACCATCATCGACGGTATCAGGGTACTGATGAAGACCACGCCAACGCCTAAAACAAAGATCTGAATCAAAATGCCTGCATCCACACCGGCGTGATAGCTGGCCGTCACCTCTTCCTGGCTGACTTCGTTAAACAAGGAATCCGAAGATGAATACGTGAAGACGCCCGGCTCGCTTGTCTGGTTTTCCTGCACCTGCATCGCCAGCGCTTTCTCGCCGACGCTTCCGGCAAGCATCGACCCCGTCGCGGAGGCCAGCGCAAAGCCGATCATCGCCGTGATCAACAGCTCCGTAAACAGCTGCCCGACAATCTTGACTTTGGACACGCCGAGGGAAAGCAAGACCCCGATCTCCGTTTCCCGCGTCTTCAACGTCAATGCGCTGACTAGGGAAATAATCACCACCGCGTTGATCAGAACGACCGCCACGATCAGATCGGAGAACACCGTCAAGGTGTCAAGCGGCTTCGACAAACGCTGGTACATCTCATCGTTGGCATCCATGATCAGATATTCGTCAAGATTCTGATTATACTGGTCGCGGAAGGCATCGACCTCCAGCGGATCGTTCAGCACAAACACGGCGCTGGACGGGTTATAGTCTTCCAGCCTGGCTTCGGCCACTTTCGGGTTGGCTTGATGGAACAGCGCCATCAGCGCGATGTCGTGCTGTGCGTACAATGGCAGCGGCATCAGCACCTGATTGGCCGGATGGGAATATTCGCTGGCCCATTGCAGCTCCTCGCTGCTCAGCTCCTCCGCGCTGTCCAAAATCCCGACGATCTCCAGTTCGAGGACGTTGTCGTTGGCAGTATCGGCCACAGCGTTGATCTCGTCGTCAGAATACAGCTTGATCCGGATGAAATCGCCGACCGACAGATTATTCGCTTCCGCCAGCCGCTTGTCGATCACGGCGACCGGACTTCCGTTATCTATTTCTTCCTGCGTAATCATCCGGCCCTGGGCCAGTTTCCACGTTTCGTCCGCCAGCTTGTTCAGCTGCGGCGAAAGCAGTCCCAGCAGCGTCATGTTGGGCTGTTGGTTCGTCGCCTGCCCGCTGCCGGACATCGTTTCCGAAACGACGACTGAGGTGGAAAACATCCCGTCGTCCTCCTCGTCCTCCGTCTTCTGCGGCCGCTGGATCTCCACCGGCGCAAACCCGTCCGCATAGCCCAACGTGGAGCGCGTCCAGTCCGCGGATTTAACGCGGGAATCGGCTAACATTCTTCTCACCAGCTCCGGATCCGGTTTCGGATAGGCAAAGGTTTTGCGTTCCTCCGAATCCAGACTCATATATTTTTCATACCAGGCGTCAAAGTCCATCGTAAACTCGACGACCGGATTCATTTTGCGGCGCGTTTCAATCTTGGCTTCCGCCGCGGCCGCGCTGATCGAAAAGCCGACGACCACAAAGTTGGCGATCAGAAAAAACGTCAGAGTAAGAAGCAGTGATTTTGTCTTGCTGCGGGATAAGTGCCGCAGCGCACGCTGAATGAAATTCATAGTGTATTTCCTTTCTACGGGCGCAAGGAAAACAACTTTCCTCAAAAGTCCGTTTTGATTTCAATTCAATGATGCAGTACAGCTCAAATGCGAAAGAGACGCTTCGGATCATCAAGCTCAGAAATTCCGATTTCGGAAGCGCTCTGTCTGTCCAGAGTCCGCTTGATTAACCTTTCGGAAGCAGAATCTGAATCTGGAATTCGCCGTCTTTCCAGACTGCCTGAATCGTTCCGCCCAGCCGGGTCACAATTTCCTGCGTGATCGCCAGGCCCAGACCGCTGCCGCCCAGTTTGCGGCTGCGCGAGGCATCCAGCCGGTAAAACGGCTGAAACAGCTGGGCGCACTGACTTTCGCTGATCGGCTGTGACGGATTGGCGATCAGGATTTGAAGCTGATCTTCCCGCTTGCTTAAATCGATCCGGATCGTGCTGTGTTCCGGGGTGTATTTCACAGCGTTTTCCACGCAGTTATACAGACAGCGAAGCAGCAGCGTCGGATCGGTATCCAGACAAGGATAAGCTTCGGCCAGCTGGACACTCAGCTGTTTCTGTCGAATCCGCGGATCCAGCTCCTCGATAATCGTGCAAAAGCAATCGTGAACGGAACAGCGCTGACGCTGCTCGATCACCTGCGCGCTGTTGAGCTGAAGCAGATTTTCGGCCAGTCGATTCAGCCGGCGGATGTTGCGCTGGGTCACTTCCAGCACCTCGGCCGCTTCCTCGGCGGTGTATTCTTCTTCCTGCCGCAGGGAGTCGAGATTGACCTGAATCGAGGCCAGCGGTGTTTTCAGCTCATGCGCTGCATCGGCAGTAAAGCGTTTCTGCCGTTCGAAGGCTTCGTCCAGCCGGCTGATCATCTGGTTGAGCGAATGGCTCAGTTCCGCGACCTCGCGGATGCCGTTTTCTTCCAGCCGGACCGACAGCTGATCTTCGTCCAGCGTACTGATCGAGGTCGACAACTGACGCAGCGGACGTGTCAGGCGGGAAACGGTCAGATAAATGCCCAACGTGCCCAACAGAATGATCGCCGTCATCAAACCGACAACCTGAATCTGAATCTGATCGTTGGCCGCGGTTGTGATCGCCACCATGCTTTGTTCCACCTGCTCAGGAAGATTTACGTTGTAAAAATCCGCAAGATTGGAATTGATGACAATTTGATCAACCTTGATCTCCTCACGGCCGCTGTTTGCGGTTGGGGCGGGCTGCAGGTTGTATGCTTCTTTAACCGAAACGGCATAATCAGTTATCACGGTCGTCGCCTGCCTGGCTACCCCGATCAATTCGTGGGAACTGAACATCATGGAGGAAAGGGTAAGCAGCACACAGGCCGCGGTCAGAATCGCCGTGCACAGCAGCGTAATCTTGACCTGTAAACTAAGCTTTTTCATCCGGATTCTCCTTCAGGCAATACCCTAGCCCGCGCTGACATTCGATCCAGTCTTCCCCACTGGCCGAGGCCAGCTTGCGGCGCAGGGAAGACAGGTGAACTTTAAAGGCGTTGGAAAACAGATCTTCGTCTTCGCCCCAAACCTGGCAGATAATCGTTTCCGCGCTCAGCCGCTTGCCGTCGTGCAGCGCCAGCGTTTCCAGAATCTGCGTTTCCCTGGCGGTCAGCCTCAGCCGCTGATCCCGCACATACACCTGATGACTGCCGGTGTCGATCCGCAATGAACCGCGGCAGACAACGGCGTCCTGGCGCACAAAACGGCGTCCGGTCAGATTGCGGATGCGCGCGAGCAGTTCCTCGAAGTGAAACGGTTTGACCAGGTAATCATCTGCGCCCAGGTCAAGCCCCCTCACCTTGTCCGCCACCGTCCCGCGGGCCGATAAAATGAGAATCTTCTGCTGCGGCTTCTCCGCGCGCAGCCGGCGAAGCAGATCCAGTCCGTCCAATCCCGGCAGATTCAAATCGAGCAGGACGCAGCCGTAATCCTCAGCCAGCGCCAGATCCAGCCCTTCCCGACCCTCGCCGGTCCAGTCGACCTCGTAGCCGTTTTTCCGCAGCCCGCGCTTCAGCCCCAGCGCCAGATCTTCCTCATCTTCCACAATCAACAGTTTCATGCGGTTCTCCTTTCACTCTCCGGACATCTACGATTATAACTATTCGCAGGTTAAGCTAAAGTTAAGAAAGCAGAGTCTGCGAACAGACTCTACCCTTTTTTGTGTTTTAACAGAACGATCACCAGACTGACGACCGCCGCGCTCAATCCGATCACATAGAGATAGCCATAGCGCCATTTCAATTCCGGCATCGCCGTAAAGTTCATACCATACCAGCCGGCGATCAGCGACAAAGGCAGGCAGATCGTCGTGACTAACGACAGCGTCTTCATCGACTTGTTCAGCTGATAGTCCAGCTGGGCCTGATAGGATTGCTGCGTCTGGGTCAGGCGGTCGCGCAGCAGCTGCACATTGTCGCGATAGCGGAGGATTCGATCGTTTAACAGTGTGAAGCTGCGCAGCTCGTCCTCGGCGAACAAGTCGTTGCTGTTTTCTTCCAGATGATCGTTGATGTTGATCAGCTGATCATAATAGCGGTTCAGCGTCAGCAGCTCTTTGCCCAACTGGAGAGTCTGCTGCCGAAAGTGCGGCGCTCTGGCGTCGAACACTTCTTTTTCCAACGTGTCGATCCGTGTTTCCAGATCTTCATGAATATCCGGATCCTGTATCAGAATCTCCCGAAAGAAGCCGGTGACCAACCGCGGCAGCGTCGCTTTCTTTGGCTGCAGCGACTGAAGCATGCGATTGACGGCTTCGCCGGTGCTGTCGTCTTCGTCGAACAGATCGACGACTAAAAAACAGTTTTTTACAATCAACAGGCCGATCTTATCCCGTTGTCCCAGAATCTGACCGGGATTGATCAGATGCAGCACGCACCAGAAGGCATTCTCGCTGACGCTGACGGCGTTGCGCATCAGGGATTCCCTTTCCGTGGGGATCGGCAGATGCAGTCCGGCCTGTCGGGCCAGCGCTTGCAGCTGTTCTTCACTGATAAAGCCGACGGTCAGATGTTCACAGGGGTAGTTCAAATTTTCTGTTTGACGACAGGTTTCTGTAATTTCAACAAGCATAACCACATCTCCCTTTTTCCTGGGCGCCGTTGATTTCCGAGGCCCGTTTGCTATCATTATACAACGAAAGTTGTTCATACCGATCGTGCGTTTTTTCAGCCGGCCTGATCTGAAACGGAAAAGAAATTTCCGCAGTCAAAAATTTCGGCGCGGACAAGAAAAAGATTTTTCCAATTCTGTACTTTGCGGACAAAGGATGGAAAAATCTTACGAATTAAGCGGTTAAGAACTTCATGGTTTTATAAGAAAGCGGAGATTGCCTTTTTTGCCCAGCCGGAATCCTTGAGGATCGCCCGGCCGACGCCGATCAGATCGGCCTTCCTGCTTTGCAAGAGCGCCTCCGCGGCCGAGACTTCCGTGATTCCGCCCGTCAGCAGCACGGGAATCGAAACCGACTGTTTTATCGCGGCGGAATAGTCCTGAAAATAGCCTTGTTCGCTGTGGCCCGGACGAACATAACCGCCTAAGCCGCCGGTGATGTCGATCAGATCAACGCCGGCTTTTTCAAATGCCGCGCATGCGGATATTGCGTCTGCCAGCGTACTTCCGTTTTCAAGCCCCTCGCACGCGCCTAACCGCAGTGCCAGCGGATACTCCGCACCAACCTGACTGCGGATCGCTTCGATGATCTGACAATGCAGGCGAATCCGGTTTTCCAGCGAGCCTCCGTAGTCGTCCGTTCTCCGGTTGGTCAGCGGCGAATAAAACTGGTTGAGCAGATAGCCGTGGGCCGAGTGGATTTCCACGCCGTCAAAGCCGGCGGCCTGGGCCCGGCGGGCAGCTTCCTTAAAATCAGCGATCACTTTTTCAAGATCCTGCGCTGTCATGGCTTTGGGCAGGCATTCGTCTTTCGCCTTGGGATGTTTGACCACGCTGGGCGCTAACGGGACATAGCCGGTAACTTCTTCTTTCGCCGCGCTTCCGGCATGATTGAGCTGAGCGAATACCGGCGAACCGTTAGCGTGAATCGCCGCTGTCAATTCGCGCAATCCCACGATATCCTCATCGCTGGAAATCGACGTCTGGTTTGCGCTGGCCTGCCCTTCCGCCGAAATAAAGCTGTGTTCCATGATGATCAAGCCCAGTGCGCCGCCTGCGGATTTTTCCTGATAGTAGTGAATCAATTCCGGCGTAACCTTGCCGTTTTCCGCCTTGGACGTCGCCATCGGCGGCATGACCAGCCGGTTTTTTAAGCGCAAATGCCCCACTTGAACGGGTGAAGTCAGTAAAATCATTTCGATTCCTCCTTTAGAACCTGATGAGAAAGTTATACCATAAAATTCCTTAATGTTAAGTCTTTCGCTCAAAACAGAAAACGGATATTTTTGATTTCCGCCTTTCAAACCGAATAAAACAAATCCGCCGGTCTATTCCCAGCGGATGACTTGTTCATCTTCAACAGCGTGAACCGATAACCAGCGGATTCATTTTGAACGTCGGTCAGTTCCATTTGTTCTATCCTCAATCCAACGTCAGAAAGACCACTCTTGCTTGGTATCACAAGCCGGATAATTTCGATAATTTGAGAAATCTTCGGAATCTCCTAAGTAGTACAATGTATTTTCTTCAATCATAAA
This sequence comes from Holdemania sp. 1001095H_141210_F2, assembly GCF_015558105.1. Taxonomy (NCBI): domain Bacteria; kingdom Bacillati; phylum Bacillota; class Erysipelotrichia; order Erysipelotrichales; family Erysipelotrichaceae; genus Holdemania; species Holdemania sp. 1001095H_141210_F2. The sequence goes on along the minus strand of NZ_JADNPO010000006.1, from coordinate 52,305 downwards.
ATAACCGGAGAACACTTCCCCTTCAGTAGCAAAGTCATTGTAGGACTCAGGACCATCAAACCCATAGCGCTTCGGACTGGCATAGCTCACAGAAAATTTATAAATATGATCGCCTGATGACCGATATTCACCATCCAGCCATTTATCATATTCGGTTTCCATTCGGCTTGTTATGTGAAGTCGGGCAAAATCATTTTCTGAAGGATACAAAATGAAAACGAGACTGTCTCTTAAAAAAACGGATTCACCTTCAGGCAGACTGAAACGATCGTCAATCTTATTTTCTTTCCATTGATGACATACGAAGACGGCATTTCCAGCTTTAGGATTTTCTTCAAAATAAGTATCTCCGCTGACAGTATCGGGAGTGCTGGATATCATCGGTTCAGGATCCACTGTGGATCGAGGATTCTCCTGCACTTCAGCGGCGCAGCCATAACAGAGCAGGAGTAAGACGATCAAACCTGTTTTTTTCATTCTGTCCTCTACCTTCGTTTGAGTTTTACTTCTCTTTCTTCATACCGCGTTCCTGGATACCGCTTGTTGTGATTCATAACACACTTTACGTCATGCTTCCATTGTAAACGAAAAGTTCTTCCAGACAATCCTTGCGGATTCTATTTAATCATAGTAACTCTCTTCCTTAAAGCCATAAAAAAACGGAAGAAACGACCTCAGTCCCTGTTCCTTCCTACTCTATGAGCCTATTTATCATATCTTGAAAAATCAAGTTTGTAAATCCCCTTGCGATCAACTTTAACCTGAAGAGAAAATCATCCTATTTTCCAATTCTGAAAAATATTCATTTTTGGAAAATAGATTCGTTAAATGTGTTTACCGTCGATTCATCTTTGGGCAATAGACCTCTCAATAAAATTGTTTTATTTCTTTTTAATCTTTTTAATAACGCGCTCATGTCTGCGCTTTCTTGAACACAAATGCGTTTAAGCTCCTCGATAAACCTGAATTGATTATTCATGTCCGAATAGTTCCGCTATCCAGGATTTCGGTTTCACCGGGCGTCCGCAGCTGAACGCATCGAAGCTGCCATGGATCAGGCTGCCTTTGCCGTCCCCCTGCGTGATCACCACGATATTATTCTGATATTCCGCACGGATGTCCTCGTTCACTTCAAATCGTTTGATATTCTGAGCGACGATCACCGGGCGGGACTCTGTGTCCACGCCGTCAGTTAACTCGGAGTACACTGCATAAATCTGATTTTTCAGGCCGGCTTCCTCATGAACACGGGAATCCGCCTGAATCTGAAATCGAACTTCTTCCGTTTCTCCAACGATCGTACAAAGAGAACAGAACAAACATAGACTCATCATTACCATCAGCTTCTTCATAAAAAACCCGCCCTTCCTGTTGCTTTCAGGATGGACGGATTTTCCATTTTTATACCAGGATCTTGCACAGCACAAGCTTACAGATTGAAGTAGACGAACAACATCCGGTCCTTGCCATTGATGTCCTTGACCACCTCGGCGCGCACATCGCCGAAGGTTTTTCTGACCTCCGCCAACAGCGCCGCTTTCTGATTCCAGCCAATTTCAAACGCCATCATCGCTCTGTCCTTCAGCACCTGCGGCGCGGCCGCAAAGACCTGACGGTAGAACTTCAAGCCATCTTCGCCGCCAAACAACGCGACATGCGGTTCATAATCCTTGACCGAAGCTTCCAGTGTTTCCTCCTGCGGAATGTACGGCGGATTGCAGATCAGAAGATCGACCTTCATTCCCGCGTCGATCACCGGCTGCGCCATATCGCCGATCAGAAACTTCACGTCGACGCCTAAGCTCGCGGCGTTCGCTTTCGCCACTTCCACTGCTTCCGCGCTGATGTCGGTAGCGCTCATGCGGATTTTCGGTTCTTCCTTGGCCAGCGACAGCGCGATCGCGCCGCTGCCGGTACCGATATCCACCGCGTCGATCGTTTCCACATCCGCGAAATATTCATCCAGATCCGCCAGGATATTCGCCACCAGCTCTTCCGTTTCCGGACGGGGGATCAGGACATTTTCATTGACCTTTAACCGATAGCCATAAAACCAGGAATAGCCCAGGACATACTGCATCGGTTCCTGTTTCAGAATCCGCTTCATCCCTGCCTGATATTGTTCGACCAGCTCCGCCGGCGCTTCGTCCTCATAATGCAGATACAGATCGTAGCTTTCCTTCTGGCTTAGCTCCAACAGAAATACCTGCGCCGTTTCCTGCGGAATCTGCGCCTGTTCCAATAACGGCAGCGCTTCGTGAATCAGCTCGCGGAAACTAGGCATTATTTTCGCCCGCCAGCTTCTGCCGCTGTTCTTCCGCCAGCAGCGCCGCAATCACGTCGTCCAGCTTCCCTTCCATAATCCGGTCCAGCTGGTTGATCGTAAAGCCGATCCGATGATCGGTCACGCGGTTCTGCGGATAGTTGTAAGTCCGGATCTTTTCCGAACGGTCGCCCGTTCCGATTTTCGCCCGCCGGACTGCGCCTTCTTCTTCCTCTTTCTGACGATTGAGTTCTTCAAAGACCCGCGCGCGGATTAAGCGCAGCGCGGTTTCACGGTTTTCATGCTGGGAACGGCCTTCCTGACAGTTGACTGTAATTCCAGTCGGCACATGCACGATCCGGACCGCAGAATCAGTCTTGTTGATATGCTGCCCGCCGGCGCCGGAAGCCCGGTGTGTTTCAAAAGTCAGATCCGCAGGATCGATCTCAATATCCGTTTCCTCCGCGTCCGGCAGCACCAGGACGGTCGCTGTCGACGTATGAATCCGCCCCTGAGTCTCCGTCTTCGGCACCCGCTGCACGCGATGCGCGCCGGATTCAAATTTCAGCTGACGGTACACCTCGTCGCCCTTGACCAGAAATGAAATCATGGAGAAGCCGCCAGCTTCCGATTCGCTCATTTCCAGCACCTGGATTTTCCAGCCCTGCGTTTCCGCATACCGTACATACATCCGATACAGATCGCCGGCGAAAATATTTCCTTCGTCGCCTCCGGCTGCGCCGCGGATTTCCACGATACAGTCGTGATCGTCGTTGGGATCCTTCGGGATCAGCAGCACTTCGATCTTCGCGATCAGCGCTTCTTTCTTGGGAAGCAGTTCTTCCAGCTCCATCTGCGCCATTTCCTTCAGCTCCGGATCATGTTCCTTCGCCATTTCCTCCGCCTGCTCGATATGCGAATTCAGGCCCTTTAATTCCTCGTAAGCCTCCACGGATTGTTTCAGCGAAGCCTGTTCCTTGCCCAGCTTCGCCAGCCGTTTCGGATCGGAAACAATTTCCGGAGACATCATTTCCTCGTTGATTTCATTGTAACGTTCTTCAATCGACTGAAGCCGTTTCATCATTGCATCCATTATTTACCCTCCTTATGCAGTTTTTACTTCCTGCGTTAAATCAATCAGCCACGCGCCCTTAAAGTAACGCTTTAAGCCGATGACCATGCGTACCAGCTGTTCCACCTGAATGATCAGGAAGACCAGCGCAATGCTTGTGAAATGCAAGCCTTCAACCAGAATGAAGGCCAGCGGCAGGCCGACGATCCACATGATTCCCGCATCCAGAAACGCCAGGAATTTGGAATCCCCGCCGGCCCGCAGCGCCGAGAACACCAGCACATTGAACATCCGCAGCGAGATCCGGATCGAGAAAATCCGGACGATCAGCACCGCTTCCTGAATCACGTTCGCGTTCTGCAAGCCGAACAGATCGACCATCGGATGAGCGAAGCCCAGAATCAACAGCGACGACACGGCCGACAAGACGACGGCCAGCGCCACAAACCAGTTTCCCTGCCGTTTTGCCAGCTCCAGATCGCCCTGCCCCAACGAAGCGCCCAGAATTGCACCGTTGGCGCTGTTTAAGCCCTGGACGATAAAGAAGAACATGTTGGAGATCTGGTTGCCGACATAGTAAGCGTCCATCGCTTCGGTGCCCAAGCGCCCGAAGGCGCGGATATATAAAGTATTGCCGAAACCGAAAAATAATTCATTCAGCACTAACGGATACGCCCGGCGTAAGATCGGCTGGACAAAGTCCGAGCTGAGCGCGAACATTTCCCGCGGCGTTCCGATGAACGACTGCTTTGATTTATAAGCGTAGACGATATGAATCACCAGACCCGTCGTCTGCGCGATCAGCGTCGCCAGCGCCGCGCCCTGCACCCCCATCTGCGGAAATCCGAAGTGTCCGAAGATCAGGCAGTAGTTCAGGACGATATTCACCGCCATGCTGACAAGGCCGATCAACATCGGCACATGCGTTTTCTGTATGCAACGGTAAGCGAACGAGAACATTGTGATCAGTGCCCCCGGCAGATAGGAGATCATCGCGATCATCAGATACTGCAGCGCGGATTCGATGACCGTCGGATCCGGAATGTAAAAGTGCATCAGCTGACGGCCGAAGAAAACCGAAGCCGCCATCCAGACCAGCGCGTTGATCAGGCTCAGGATCACGCCCAGACCGAACGCCTTTTTCTCACTTTTCAAATCCTGCTTGCCGAAGAACTGCGACATGAAGATCCCCGCGCCGCTGGCGACGCCGAAGCCCACCGTCATCATCAGATTTTCAATCTGGGCCGCAGTGCCGACGGCGGTCACCTGACCAATCCAGGAAACCATCATACTGTCGGCGATCCCCATCGCGCTGTTGAGCAGCTGCTGCAAGGCCAGCGGAACGGAAATCAGAAATACTTTTTTATAGAAATCTTTCGGTGCGATCCACTTTTTCAGCGCTTCAGTCATGGTCCAGCCCCAGATGGGACGGCTTGTTTTTAATCTGGTGGCAGTGCCGGCAGCGCGCTTCATAGCTTTCCGACGCGCCGACCAGAATGATCGGATCATCGTAATTGGCCGGTTCGCCATTGACTAAACGCTGCGTGCGGGTCGCCGGAGCACCGCAGATCGTACAGACGGCCGTCAGCTTCGTGACAAATTCCGCCTTGGTGATCAAAATCGGCATCACGCCGAACGGTTCGCCCTTGAAATCCATATCCAGGCCGGCCGCCATCACCCGCTTGCCTTTTTTCGCGTAGTAATCGCAGATTTCTATAATATCTTCATCGAAGAACTGAACCTCGTCGATCGCGATCACATCGACCGAATCGTCGACATAGTTCAGAATTTCCTTCGCTTCCCGGATCACGATGCTGTCGACTTCGCTTCCGGCATGGGAAACGACTTTGGTTTCGCTGTACCGGTTATCAATCGCCGGCTTAAACACCAGCACTTTTTTCTTCGCAAATTCCAGCACCTTGATACGCCGGATCAATTCTTCTGTTTTTCCCGCAAACATACACCCGGAAATGACTTCCACATATCCCGGGCGGTATTGATGATACATCATAATTCCGCTCCTCTTCTTCCGTCATGGTCTTTGTTTTATTTATCCTTTCCTATTGTACAGGAATTGATGTCTACTTTCCACCCTTGGACAACGGTTAAAAGCCGAAAGAATCAATATTTTCATGGATGACGCGAAGCAGCGTCTTCTGATACTCCGCCTGATGTTCCGGCGTATAAATCTCGCTTTCCAGATCATCATACAGCCCTTCCGCCACGTTTCCCGGATCCGCAGCGCTGCGCCGGATCGCTTCCTTCAGCGCCTCGGCATAGAAAGTTAGACCCCAGGCTTCAGCCGCTTCTTTGCCATAAATTAACATGTCCATGCCATGATTCGCCAACAGCTGAGGGACGCCGCCGCAGCCGATTTCCTCGTTGACGATCGGCAGGGTCAGAACATGCCGGTGAACATCCGGAATCTGCACGAGCAGTTCCGGTTCTTCCAGACCTTCGCGATAATAATGAAACAGCCAGTTGCTGACAGCTGTCAACAAGCGATTGTCCGTCATCCTTTTCAACTTTTTCTTCGTTACATTCCGATCCTTAATCATTAAAAACAACCCATAGATCAGTGCGAGGACAAACAGTGCCCCGCTGAACATCGCTAACATCAACGCTCCCCCTCATTCTTTTTAAAATCCCATCATCGAAAGAATCCCATGGCCCCCAAATCAGAAAAAAATAAGGGGCTTGCGCTCCTTATCCTTTTTCGCGTTGTTATTTCTTCAATCCGTACTTCTGATTGAACTTTTCGATCCGGCCCTGAGCCGCTGCGAAACGCTGTCTTCCTGTGAAGAACGGATGGCAGTTTGAGCAGGTATCGACGCGGATATCGTCTTTGACTGAACCCGTTTCAAACGTGTTGCCGCAAGTTGTGCAGGTGACTGTGACCTTATGGTAGTTTGGATGAATTCCTTTTTTCATAATTACTCTCCTTCCGCCTTGGACCCCTTGGCGTGTCCAAAGTAAGTGCTTATATATCTTAGCATAGCCCCATCGCAAAAGCAATCCTAAATTTCTTAATTTTCGCCTTGGTTAAGCGCTTTTCCTGACTTGGAAAGATTGGAATTTACGGCCGGAACTCCTTTTTTCAATCCTGTCTGAGAAATGGGGTTGAGAAGAAAGGAATGATCTTCCAGACGCCTTTTTCTTCATCCTGCTTTTCCCTGAATGGTTTAATCCTGTCCTGACTTGCGATTTTTTTACTTTTCCTTGATTTCTTCACTAAAAACGAGCTTAAAACCCGGTATAATATCGTTAGAAAAGGAGCCTTTCCCCATGAATATTCATGGCGGAAAGACTCCTTTTCCATAGATAATGAAGCTTAATCCAGATCCTCGCCGTTGGTTTCAATGACCTTTTTATACCAGAAGAAGCTGTCCTTGCGGTACCGCTTCAGATCGCCGCGGCCTTCGTTGTCCTTATCGACATAGATGAATCCATAGCGCTTCTCCATCTCGCCGGTAGATACGCTGACCAGATCCATCGTCGACCATGGCGTATAGCCGATCAGCTCTACCCCGTCGTCGATCGCCAGCCGCATCTGCTCGATGTGCTGACGCAGATAGTCAATCCGGTAAGCATCATGAATCTTACCGTCCGCCGTCAGCGTGTCGCGGGCGCCCAGACCGTTTTCCGTTACCATGACCGGAATGCCATACCGATCATAAATATGGTTCAGCGTGTAGCGCAGTCCTTTCGGATCGATCTGCCAGTCCCACTCCGTCGCGGTTAAATACGGGTTCTTCGCCCCACCCATGACGTTGCCGGACACCTGCGCACTGGTCGGATCCGAGCTGATGCAGTTGGACATGTAATAGCTGAACGAATAGAAATCCACCGTGCCCTCGCGCAGCTCCTTTAAATCCTGTTGAGTGATCTCAAATTCAATCCCGTGGCGTTCAAAGTAACGCTTTATATAATAAGGATAAACACCCTTGACCTGCACGTCGCCGCTGAAGCAGTTGCGCATCAGGTCTTCCTGCTGGGTCATCAGCACGTCATCCGGATTGCACGTCAGCGGATACACCGTGATATGGCAGATCATCGTGCCGAACTGGAAATCCGGATTGATCGCTTTGCCCAGCTTCACCGCCCGGGCGCTGGCGACAAACTGATGATGCAGCGCGGCAAACCGCAGGTTCGGGTTATCGACCTGATCGGTGAAGAACTCCGTGCCTTCGTTGAGGATGCCGGCATGATTCCAGTTGCCCAGCTTGGTCGTCAGGCAGTTGATTTCATTAAACGGAATCCAGTATTTGACGACGTCTTTGTAACGCTCAAACAGAACCCGGCAGAAATTCAGATAATAGTCGATGCAGCGCCGGTCGGCCCAGCCGTTGCATTCCTGCGTCAGCGCGAACGGGTTTTCATTGTGATAGATCGTAACCAGCGGCTCGATCCCCGCCGCTTTCAGCTCGGCGAACACGCGGTCATAGAACGCCAGACCGGCTTCGTTGGGTTCACTTTCATTGCCGTTGGGGAAAATCCGCGTCCAGTTGACGGACATGCGGAAGATATTGAAGCCCATTTCCTTGCACAGCGCGATATCCTCTTGATAATGATGATAGAAATCGACAGCCTCATGACTTGGATAGAAGTAGCGGTCTTCGTCGATCACCGGGGTGATCCGGCGCGGTTCTTTATGCGTGCCGTTGGTCATGACGTCGGAAATACTGACGCCCTTGCCCTCGGCCTGCCAGGCCCCTTCGCATTGGTTGGCCGCCGAAGCGGCGCCCCAGAAGAAGTTTTCCGGAAAGCTTTTCAGTTGTTTCATTGGTTTACTCCTTTTCTTCAATTTACTGAACTAAATTTCATTTACATTTTCATTATAGAGCATGTAACCGGTTAAATCAATAAAAATAATTTCATTATTTATAGTTGACTAAATTATTATTCAGTGATAATCTGAAAGTGTAAAAATTAATTTACCAAAAAGGGGGATTCAGATGAGAGAAAAGATTGCAACACCCAAAGCACCGGCAGCGATCGGGCCTTATGCCCAGGCTGTCCGGCTGAACGATTTTTTATTCGCTTCCGGTCAGATTCCGGTCGATCCGGAAACCGGCGAGATCGCAGGCGACACGATTGAAAGCCAGACCCGGCAGGTGATGAAAAACATTCAGGCAATTCTTGAAGCAGCGGACATGACTGTCAGCGACGTTGTGAAAACGACATGCTTCTTAGCGGACATGAACGATTTCGCGGCGTTCAATCAGATCTATGGCGAAACCTTCACCCACTGCCCGGCCCGCTCCTGCGTCGCCGTGCGGGAGATTCCCAAGGGCGTCTTGTGTGAAGTCGAAATACTAGCGCATAAATAAGGAGGAAAACAGAATGAAAAACAAACAACTGGTCGAAAACATCCTCAAGCATGTCGGCGGCACCGCCAACATTGCCACCGCGGCTCACTGCATGACCCGCCTGCGCCTGAACTTAAAGGATACCTCGCTGGTTGACGAAGCAGCGCTCAATCAGGTCGAAGGTGTGATGGGCGTCGTCAACAAGGGGAAACAGACGCAGATCGTCATCGGCACCGACGTCGCCAACGTGTATAAGGATTTCATCGAACTCACTGGTCTTTCCGAAGAAGCGGCGGTCGAAGAAAATCTGGACGACGTCAAATCCGATCTGAAAAAGAAGAAGGGAAATCTTTTAACCGGCTTCTTTGAAACGATTGCGGGCATCTTCAATCCAATCGTTCCCGCACTGGCCGGCGCCGGCTTAGTCCGCGCCATTCTGACGATCGCCGTCGTATTCGGTCTGGACAGCTCCGGCAATACCTACTTTGTGATCAACACGATTGCCAACGGGATCTTTACCTTCCTGCCGTTCTTGTTAGCAGCTTCCGCCGCAAAGCAGTTCAAGATGAACCAGTTCGTCGCGCTGACGATCTGCGCGGCGATGATGTCGGGCAACTGGGCCGGCTTAATCGCGGAAGGTACGACGACGTTCTCCTTCCTGGCAATTCCGTTCACGGTTGTTAATTATTCGTCCTCTGTGCTGCCGATGGTCTTTGCGATCTGGTTTGCTTCCTGGGTGGAACGCATGATCGACAAATTCATTCCGGGCGCGCTGAAGATCATTCTGGTTCCGTGCTTAACGATGTTAATCGCGACGCCGATCGCCTTGATGACAATCGGGCCGGTCGCCAACTGGGTAGGCCTGCAGCTGGCGGCGGTTGTGACCGTTCTGTTTGAAAAAGGCGGCGTCTTCGCCGGTCTGATCTACGGCGGCATCTATTCTGCGATGGTTGTCCTGGGTATTCATCACGGCATGGTTCCGGTTCTGGTACAGGGCATCACGACGCAGGGCTTCAACTATATTTCGCCAGCCAGCGGTTCTGCGAACATGGCGCAGGCCGGCGCGGCATTCGGCGTCTGGCTGAAATCCAAGAACCCGAAGACCAAAACGATTGCGGCATCCGCCACGATCGCCGCGGTGACCGGCGTTACCGAACCGGCGATCTACGGCATCAATTTCAAGTTTAAGAAACCGTTTATGGCTGCGGCCATCGGCGGCGCCTGCGGCGGTGCATTCGCTTCCTTCTTCGCTTTGAAAGCCTATGCGATGGGCGGCCCGTCGTTCCTGAACTTTGCGATGTTCTTCGGCGACAATCCGAGCAACGTCTGGCTGGTCATGGCGGCGTTTGCGATCTCGTTTATCGTCTCCGCGGTGCTGACGGTCATCTTCGGCTTCGACGAAAACCGCTGAGTCCATCCCCTTTCCGCTGAACTGCCGGTCCCTCCCACGCCGACGGTTCAGCTTGCCGCTCCCTTGGAAAAAGGGACATAGTCTACAATGGATGATAAGAACAGGGCTGCGCCAGGCAGCCCCTGTTTCATAGAAAGGAAACAACACGATGAAAGAGAAAATGATTCCCGCTTTCCGCAAAGCCGAGGGCGGTCTGTTTACCGCTGTGGAAAAAGCCGACGTCGGCAGCGCCTATCAGGAAATGGAGAAACAGGGCGTCGCGTTGATGGGCTGGGCTGATCCGTTTATGCCGGACGCCTCCATGCCCAAGCACGTCGAGCAGGCGTTGATCGACGCGATCCGGCATCCGTCCGCGCCGCACTACACCGCACCAATCGGTTCCTCCCAGCTGAAAGCGAAGATCGCGGAAAAGCTGAAAACAAAGAATCACCTGCTTGTCGATCCTGAGCGCAACATTCTGATCACGCCCGGCTCGGACAGCGGTCTGTATTTCGCAATCCTGCCGTTTATCGAGGATGGCGACGAAGTTCTGATTCCCTCGCCCAGCTATCCCAACAACACGCTGAACATTGAAATCATGGGCGGGCGCGTCGTTCCCGTCCCGCTGCGTCCGGAAACCGGCTATCAGCTGGAAGCAGAGCTGCTGGAACAAACCGTCAGTGAAAAAACAAAAATGATCGTGCTGACCCATCCGAACAATCCGACGACGACCGTATATAACCGGCAGTCACTGGAAATTCTGCGGGACTTTGTGATCCGCCACGATCTGATTCTGGTCTGCGATCAGGCGTTTGAAGACTTTTGTTACGAGAACGAAATGATCACCCCGGCCGCCATGGACGGGTTGTTTGAGCGCACTGTGACGGTCTTCTCCTTTTCCAAGGGCATGGGCTTGAGCGGTTTGCGCGTCGGTTATCTGGTCTGCGGCGATGAGATCATGGATTCGCTGTACGCCAACGCGGTTTCCGTTTTGGGCGCAACCAACACCGCCTGCCAGAAAGCATTGATCGCCGCTCTGGAGGATCCGTCGTTTATGCAGGAATTTGAACGGGCGTTCGACGTCCGCCGGCATGCTGCGGAAAAGATTCTCAATTCCATCCCCAACGTGCACGCCGATCTGCCGCAGTCCGGCTTCTTATGCTGGGTGGACGTGTCCCGATTGGGCGATTCCTCGCAGATCGTGCAGTATCTGGTGAAGCACGCTCAAGTCGCCGTCAACGATGGGAAAAATTACGGCCCGGGCGGGGAAGGTCATCTGCGCATCGTGCTGGGCGTGTACCGGGACGACGCCAAGGTGATCGCCGCTTTAGAACGAATCAAGGCCGCGCTGATTCAGTGGCAGGAGGAAAACCATGTTTAATTTGTTGAAAAAGAAAGAAACCGAGCCGACGGTACTGGCTCCTTGCGATGGCCGGATCGTTCCGCTCGAGCAGGTGCAGGACACGACGTTCAGTCAGAAAATGATGGGCGACGGCTTCGCGGTCGTGCCTGCCGGAGAGTATATCGTCGCGCCGTTTAAAGGCACGGTGCTGATGGTCTTCCCGACGCTGCACGCGATTGGTCTGCGCGCGGAGGACGGCCTGGAGTTTCTGATCCACATCGGCATGGACACGGTGAACGAAAAGGGCAAGGGCTTCGAATGCTTCGTCCGCGAAGGCGATAAAGTGAAGCCCGGCACGACCTTGATTCACTTCGATCGGGAAGCGCTGCAGGCGAAAGGGTATGATATGACGATTCCCTGCGTGATCACCAACGGAGCGCAGTTCTCAATCACCCGCTTCATCACGGCGGAAAATGTCAAAGCTGGAAAAACAAGCGTACTTACATATAGCCAGAACCGGGGTTGATCATTTACAATAAATGGAAGAAAAGAGGAAAGACTATGGCTTATCAATCTGTCGACCTGACCCTGGTAGATCAGGAAATTCTGAACTCCTATTCCAACATGATCGAAGGGCTGGCCTGTTATCTGGGGGAAGGGTATGAAATTGTCCTGCACTCCTTGGAAAATTACGAACATTCCGTAATCAACATCATCAATGGATCGCATACCGGAAGAAAGATCGGTGCGCCGATCACCGATCTGGCGTTAAACATGCTGGAAAAAATCGAAAATACGAATAAGGATTATATCACCTATTTCAGCACGAACAAAAAAGGCGAACCGCTCAAATCAACGACGATTGCGATCCGCGGGGAAAAGCGGAAGATCATCGGCCTGCTTTGCATGAATTTGTATATGAACACCTCGCTGAATGATTTCGTAAAGACGTTAGTCCCGCAGACGCCGGGGTTATTAGGCCAGCCGGCGATGGAAAACTTTGCGGACAATTCCGACGAGCTGATCGAATCGACGCTGCGCAGCGTCCGCGAGCGGGTGATGAACGATTCGTCCATCGCGCCGTCGAATAAAAACAAAATGATCGTGATGGGATTGGATGATTACGGGATTTTCAACATCAAGGATGCGGTGATCAAGGTCGCCAATCTGTTGGACATTTCCAAGAACACCGTTTACATGCACCTGCGCAACAAACAGAATAACAAATAAGAAAATCTCCGGGAAGCCTGCGTTCTCCGGAGATTTTTTCAGATTGGGATGAGCGAATTCGACGTTATCAGCAGGATTGTTTCAGCAGGGTCTTCGCTTCATCGACGCTCAGCACTTTGCCATAAGAAACGACTTTCCCCTTCACAACCAGCGCCGGCGTGCTCATTACGCCATAGGCGGCGATCTCAGTCCAGTCCGTCACATGCGCGATCGGCCAGTTCAGCTTCAGCTCTTCCGCAGCCGTTCTGACTGCCTTTTCCAGCGCGGCGCATTTCGCGCAGCCGGAACCCAGAATTTTAATCCCGGCCTCCTCTTCGTTCGAATTCACCGTTGCCGCTTTGATGGAAGGCGTTTGACAGCCGCAAGCCTTCCCGGTCGTTTGTTTTCCAAAAATCCGCATTGCTTTTTCCTCCTTAGATTAAAAATCCCTGAAAGCCATTGAACAGATAACCGACCAGAATAATTCCAATCGTGCAGACGGCGATGAACACCGCCAGCAATTTCGGTTTCACAGCTTTTTTCAGCATGATCATCGACGGCAGGCTTAACGTCGTCACCGCCATCATAAACGCCAGGATCGTGCCCAACTGCGCCCCTTTGGCCAACAGTGCTTCCGCAACCGGAATCGTGCCGAAGATATCGGCGTACATCGGAACGCCGACTAAGGTCGCCAACACGACGCCCAGCGGATTCTTACTGCCCAGCAGCGCTTCGATCCACACTTCCGGAATCCAGTTGTGAATCACCGCGCCAACACCGACGCCGACCAGAATATAAGGAAACACCTTGCTTAACGTTTCCTGAACCTGTTGGCGGGCATAAGTCAGCCGGTCTTTGCGGGTCATTGCGACATCGTCCACTGTTCCGGCCCGGGCTGAACGGATGAAGTCCTCGACTTGATCCTCAAGCTGCAGCTTTTCAATCAAGGTTCCGCCCACGACTGCGATCACTAAGCCAATGATCACATACAGCACCGCAATCTTCGCACCGAAAATACTCATTAATAAAACCAGACTTCCCAGATCCACCATCGGCGATGAAATCAGAAATGAAAACGTCACGCCTAACGGCAGCCCCGCACTGGTAAAGCCAATAAAAAGCGGAATCGACGAACAGGAACAAAACGGCGTCACCGTGCCCAGCAGCGCGGCAATCAGGTTCGCCCCGACGCCATGAAAGCGCGTCAGGATTTTCCGGCTGCGCTCCGGTGGGAAATAGCTTTGAATATAAGAAATCAACAAGATCAGCAGACACAGCAGCACCGTGATTTTAATCACGTCATATAGAAAGAAGTGAACGCTCCCGCCCCATCTTGAGGTCACATCCAAACCCAACTTTTCCAAAAGCAAGCCAATCCCCTGATTCAGCCACCGCATTCCCAGAATCTGATCCTGAATCAGCGACAAAAGATTTTGTAAGAACTCCATTTTACACTTCCTTCCTCTTTCAGATCAAAATATTTTGATATGTTGAAATTTTTTAAAAGCCATCCGCCGATGACTTCTACATTTCGTCCGTTTTCCACCCTGTCAGGAAAGCCAGTCTTCGCACAGCGTGTTCAATGCCTTCCTCGTTCAGCCGGTAATGCGTCCATTTCCCATCCTGACGGCTGACGACAATGCCCGAATCACACAGAATCTTCATATGATAGGATAACGCTGACTGGCGGATATCCAGAATCTCGATCAGCCGGCAGGCACATTTTTCGCCATCTTTGAGCAGCTCCAGAATTTTCAGCCGGTTTGCATCGCAAAACGCTTTAAAGATTTTGGTGTCGCTGGAATATTCCTCCATCGTTTCCCTCCCTCATATCAAATTTTTTTGATGTATTTTGATCATACAGTCAAACACTGAATTTGTCAATCTTCAGATCAAATTTTTTTGATATGATATCAACAATCAGGACGCGGCAGACAAACTCGCCAATCTGCGGGATATCTTCAAAAGCACGGTTGGCCTGCCTCTGCACAGCAGGCAGAACAATAAATTCTCCGGGGCCTTTGGGTTCGGGGATTTTCTTCATTTATATGGATTTTTCTTTCTGCGTAAAAGCCAGAACAAAAAAACGGGAGTGCCGGTATCGGGGTGTTCATTTTCCCTGTGCGGCGTTCCCGTTTTGATTTTTCTGTGCTGATCTTCGAAAGTTACAGCCAGAAGCGTTGGTAATAAATCCCGCGCAATAAGGCATGCGCGCCTTCGACGATCAGAGCAATCGCGAAGAGGGCCGACAGAGCCACTGTGCCGATCATTGGCTTGAAGAACGTCAGCAAGCCCAGAATCGTCATCGCCGCGCCGATCAAAACCAGCCAGCCCCAGCCGTCAAAGTTCAGCTTTTTCAGATCAAAGCCGCCGACCAGCTTGGACAGGCCGGAGAACATGATCCACATACCGAAGATATACGGCAGCACCGACGCGACCAGCACGCTGTTGCCCAGAAACATAAAGCCGACCAATACGCCGAGAATTCCGTCCAGCAGCTGCCAGCCGGAACCCAGCATCAGATTATGAAATACAAAATAAATCGTCAGGTCGAAAATACCGCTCAGCAGGATGACAAACCCGATCATGCCAGCCATGGAGATCAGCGACGCATCGGGATTAAACAACAGCGTACAGCCGGAAAGGATCAACAGAATCCCTGCGATAAACCACAAAATCCGAGTCATTGAATTCTTCATCATGTCCACTCCCTTTTTTGCATCAGACCCATGTTCTGATTACACCTACATCTTAATCCTTTTTCTTTCCAAAGGAATAGACAGCCGCGGAAATCTGTCGAAATCTGAAACAATCCGCCAAGATTGTCAAAGCTGCAGGGCGCCATGGCAATCTGAAATGGCCTTTTTCAAGCAGACCGCTGACATTCATGCTTTTTTACAGAGCACTCAGGCCGGATCATCCGGGGTTAAATAGCGGGAAACAAATTTCGCATACGCCGGATCTTCCCGCAAGAAAGCCAGCTTCTCATCCCGCTGCAGTTCTTTGAGCAGCGAGCTTATTAAAATGGTGTTGAACGTGCCTACGTCATTGGTGTTTTTAATATGCGGATAGAGCGGGGAAATCGACGGATCCCACGGCTGTTTGAGCGCTTCCAGCATGCGCTGCAGAGCGTCCAGACACGGCTTCGCCTCTTTTTTCTGCAAGGCCAGCAGGAAATCAGCGATCGCGTGATCGTAAGGCATCAGATCAAACTGTTCCGCGGTTTGGCGCGACAGCTCGCCATAGCGCTCAGCCCGCTCGCTCTGCCCCTGCTTCCAGCTGAGATCCATTAAATTACTCAGCTGTGTAATCAGGTTGTTCGCGGTCTTTAACAGCTGGCGTTCCATGAGATCCATTGCCTTTTCTTCCTCGCCGCTGGCAAGATGCAGGTTGATTTTCAGCTGCTGCTTATCCACGGCCAGCGGTTCGGGCAGCTGATCGAGCAGTGTCCGGGCTTCGTCCAGCGCTTTCCGCTCCAGAGCGTCGGAAAACAACATCACGATTGCGGATTCCCGGACATGCCGGTTTTCCCCCTTTGCGCATAACCACAGCCAATCGTCAGCCTGCGCCTTATACCGCGAGGCGTCTTCCGGCCGGGTCATCGTAACGGAGCCTTTAATCATCGTCGCCATGCCGTAGATCAGCGTCATGCAGTTAGGATATTCCCGGATCCTGTCCCGTGCCATTTCAAAGGCGGCTTCCAGATCGCCGTTTTTCACCTGCTCCGCGACTTCGTTCATCAGGTTGGCAACTTCCAAGTCTGTCAGCTCGTCTTGAAAGGAAAGCAATGTGTTCAAATCTGTTTTTAACAGCCGGGCTAACGGCGGCAAAAGCGTGATATCGGGATAGCTGTTGCCGTTTTCCCATTTGTTGACAGCCGGGGCGGAAACCCCCAGCAGTTCGGCGACGCGGTCCTGCGTCAGCCCCAGCTCCTTGCGGCGCTGGCGGATCACTTCGTTCATCTTCATCATGAATCTCCTTTCATGTCGTTTGCGGATCGTTAAGAAAAAGCTTTTTCCAAGTTTATCTTAACAGCTGCCCAACGCTTGTACAACTGAATGGAAAGAAGGTTTTGGTTAATTTTTTTAACTGTCAGTTAAGCAAAAAAAATCAGATCCGCAGGCACAAGGGCTCGCAGACCTGATCGACAGGTGAAGCTTATTCGTAAGATTGGTCATGTCTTCTGCGGATAACCGGTTAATCCAGAGAAACCGACGCCGTGACGCGTTCTTTCAGCTGGCAATAGCCGGAACATTTCCGGGCTGCCGGAAACGTGAACGCCATCGACCGGCCCAGTAACAACATCGAGACCCAGGTCCCCTCGCGCAAGGTCGTCAATTCCAGATGGAAAATTACGATCAGAAGCAGGCTGAGTCCGATGAAAAACATATCCGCCCGGCTGCGCAGAACACTGAACGGGATGGCCCACCGCTGGGACAGCACCATGACCAGCTGCTCAAACGGATGCCGAATCAAATCCGCCGTCATCATCACCGCCACGCCGTACGACGCCAACAAAATCCCGGCGATCATCGCCAGCCACTGGACGCCGTAGCTGCCCGGAATCCAGGTTGAGAAGCCCGGCAGATCATAACAGAACACGTTGACGATCTGTCCCTGCAGCCAGGCGACCAGCACCTGCAGCAGCTGCAGCTTGGGAAACTGCCGCCGTTGAATTAAAATCTGAATCAGGACGCAGCTGCAGTTAAAGATGATGATCAACGTACCGCTTTTCAGCCGGGTCAGAAACGCCAGATTCTGCGTAAACGCCACGACGGCGGTCTGGCCCAGTCCGGACTTCATCATAAACGACAGGCCCAGCGCCGTGATCGCCACGCCCAGTACCATTTCAATCAGCTGTAAGCCTTTTAAAGTCTTTGTTTTCATGCTTGTTCCTTTCCGATGGGAATCCCGGTGTAATTTTCAATCACCCGCAGCACGCCATAGGCCGTATTCGCCGGTGCAATGTGATTGACCTGCGCCAACAGCGGTTCCTCTGCGTTGCGCATGATGTGTCCGTAGCGGAATTCCTGCAGCATTTCCAAATCATTCTCGCTGTCGCCAAAACACAGCACTTCCTCGTTTGCCAGGCGCCGCGATTCGCAAAGCTGCCGCAGCGCCGCCGCTTTGGAAACCGCGCTGTCCGTCATTTCAATCACATCCCCGTGAACGACGCTGACCTTGAAGTCTGTCGCAGCCCGCGCCCAATCCGCCAACGCCGGCCGGGAATCATAAATTTCAATTTTATAACAAGCGCCCAGCTGTTCCAGCGGCGTGTCCGTCAGACTCAGAAAGCCATGTTCCTGCGCGAACAGCGCCGGATCCGGCAGCCGCCTGACTAACGTTTCCATCCGCTGCCGGTAGGCTTGCGGGTCGCTGCACCAATTTCCCTTTTCCATCGACGCAACAGCCAGAACTCCCCGCTTTTGGATTTCATGAAGCATGGCCTGCGCCGGTTGGGTCTTCATCGGCCAGCGCTGCGTCAGCTTTCCCCCGCGGTCGTAAACCAGCGCGCCATTTAAGGCGATCACCGGACAGCGGAAGGCGTACTTCGCAAACAGCGGTTCGACAATTTCCATCGCCCGGCCGCTCGCCAGCACCCATTCAATCCGGCGCGCCGACAGCTTCTTCATATAATCCGCAATCGTCTGATCCAGACAATGATTCGCGTTGCACAGCGTCCCGTCCAGATCCGTCGCAATCAGCTTGATCATCGCCGTGATGCCCCCTTTCATTCCAGAAGAAAATGACGACTGCGCGCCACTTTCTAAATTCTATTTTTTTCCAATTTACGCTTGAAGCTGAGCCAGAATCAGATCGACCATCTCGTCGGCTGCGCCGTATGGGAAATACGTGTTGAACGATTCAAACACAATCCCATATTCCTGCTTGTTGACGGCATAGTAATGAAAGCCGTTGGCATACGCGCACAAAAGCGTCGGTTTGCCATCGTATTCGCGGATCCGTTTGCCCAGCACCGTGTCGATTTCGCACGGCACCGTCACGATTCGGAAGCTGCCGAAATCCACGATCAGACATTCCGGCTCGTAATGCAAATGCGTCTGCGCCAGCTTGTCCTCGACATCGCGCAAATAGCACGCGGTAATCCGGTGCGCCCGGTCGCTGTCCGGATCGAGCGTTTCCAGCTCCGCCTTGAGTTCCCGCTGTTTTTCCAGCAGGTATTCGTTGGTCTGCGGATTGTAGTCGATCGTCATCTTCACTGACCGGACGTCCAGTTTCTCCACGGTCAGCGGATGAGGATGTTTCGGGTCGATGAGCTGGGCCGCGATGCCTTCGCCATAGCGAAGACATTCATTCCAATCCACGCCCTTTTTCATTAACCGCGGACTGACGTCGCCGGCTTCGCCGTTGAAAATCATGACCGGCATGCCCGTCGCTCCCTGCACGCTGCGGCGGAGCACACCGAAGAAATCAGCGGTGATATACAGGTTCTGCGCGCCCAGAATCGTCGGATGACACGCCAGGTTCAGCAGCTGCACCAGCGGCAGACCGCCCGCAGTCCGCAGTGTCAGGATCTCGCAGCGGTCGTTGTATTCCTCGCCGGGCCGGTTGCGGTTGTTATAAAAGCCGTTGATCGTAACCTGATCGAGCGTCGCCTGCGCCTCGCGCAAATGCCGCAGCGCCCATTTCGCGGAATAGATCATTTTATCCTGAATCCGCTCCCAATACTCCAGATCCGGATCCAGTTCTCCGTTCATGCCATGGGACACCACCGGACTGTTATGAGTATGCGAACAGCTGACGCAGATATGCGACACGTCCAAGCCGCAGGCTTCGCTGACCGCCTTGCGGCAGGCGTCGGTAAACTGCTGCTCGGCAATCGCGATATCCAGCGTGAAAAACACCATCGTTTCCCCGGCTTGTAAAATCAGCGTATCCAAAAGCAGATCGTCGCGCAGACCGCAGGCCGTCCGCAGCCCTTCGCCGCTGACCTGTTTCTGCTGCGCCGTCTGGTTGAAACAAAACCGCGCTTCATTGTAGCCTTCCATTTTGCACGGAAGGATGGGATTAATGATTTCCCGTGTATAAGCCGCTTTCATCGTGAACGCCTCCTTGTTTGACTCAACTTTCACTTGGCGAGAGGCGGCGGAAACCGATCCGGCCCGCCGT
Source organism: Holdemania sp. 1001095H_141210_F2 (assembly GCF_015558105.1). NCBI lineage: Bacteria > Bacillati > Bacillota > Erysipelotrichia > Erysipelotrichales > Erysipelotrichaceae > Holdemania > Holdemania sp. 1001095H_141210_F2. The sequence continues at coordinate 32,589 of NZ_JADNPO010000006.1, read as the reverse complement.
CCTTCTCCATTTTAAAGCCGATTTCTGCCTGTTTTCCAGTTGACCGCAAGCTCAGCCAATCGTATAGATACTGCTTCCGGCCTGGACCTGACCCTGCGGCTTGCACGCAAGCGCGCCGTCCTTCTTCGTTGCGATGACGATGACGACCGGATCCAGTCCCCGGGTTTTGACAAGCTCCGGATCAAAGCTGCCGATCGCTTCGCCCGCAGCGACGCGCTGACCTTCTTTTACATGGATCGCAAAGCCTTCGCCCTTCATGCCGACGGTGTCCAACCCGATGTGCATTAAGATCTCCTCGCCGTTATCGGTTGTAAAGCCGATTGCGTGCTGCGTGGGGAAGACCATCGCCACCGTGCCGCTGACCGGAGCCGATAACTTTCCATTGGCAGGAATCACGGCCATGCCTTCGCCGACAACCCCGCTGGCAAAGGTCTTGTCGTCGACCTGGCTCAAGGCGATCAGTTCGCCGTCCACCGGAGCGGCCACCGCCGTCGGTTCCGACTTGATCTTTAAGACAGCCTTCTTCTCGGCCTGAATCGCCCGCTCGCTCTTTTCCACATTCTCGTCAAACGGTTTGATATACGTCAGCACCAGCGCGATCACAAACGCCACTGCGTAGCACAGCGCCACGACCGGCATCGTATCGCCGAAGATCGCTAAGGAAATCACTGACGGAGTGGAAACGACATAACCATAGCCCCCTAAGATGGCGCTCAAGGCTCCGCCGACGCCGCTGGCGATGGAAGCCGCCATAAACGGCCACTTGAAGCGAACCAGCACGCCGTACAGACCTGGCTCCGTAATGCCTAAGACTGCGGAGATTCCCGCTGACAGCGCGATTTCTTTGTTGTTTTTATTCTTCAGCCGGAGGAAAGCTCCAAAAGCTGCGCCCGCAACTGCCAGTGCGGAAATCCCGTAGATCGCGATCAGCGGATCCCGGCCATACACTTCCAGGTTGGACAGGATGATCGCCGTCAGGGACAGATGCATGCCGGTGAAGACGATGAACTGACGCGTAAAACCGACGATGAAGCCCGCGACGATCGGTGAGAAGTCAAACAGCCAGTTGACCGCCATTGCGACATAGCTGGACAGGTAGTAGCCGATCGGCCCGGTGATGCCCAGGGCGACAAAGCCCATGATGATAAACACGCAGATCGGTGCGAACAACATCCGCAAGAAATCCGGAATGACCTTGTTGACGCCCTTGTAGACATATTTCAGCACCCAGACCGACAGGATAATCGGAATGACAGATCCGGAATATTTCGCGTAGGTCACCGGGAATCCAAGCAAATGGATCGCCGTGCCGGCATTGTTGATTACCGTCGGATACATCAACATGCCCGCGACCGCCATCGCCATGAACGCGTCCGTGTTGAACTTCTTCGCGCTGGAATTGGCCAGCAAGAACGGCAGGAAGTAGAATGGAACGTCCGATATAATGCTTAAGAACGTATGCATATCGCTGCCGGAGGTCAGTACCTTCATCATCACAAACAGCGAGATGAAGCCCTTTAACAAGCCGCCGCCCAGAATGCACGGCAGACATGGCGCTAAGCAGCCGGCCAGGAAATCCAGGATCGCGCTGAAGCTGAATTTCTTCTTTTCTTCGTTCTTTTCCCCGAAATCATCCGGTACCTCGCCACCCGAGGTCATCGGATATTGTTCGATCATCATTTCATAGATGCGGCCGACTTTCTGGCCGATGATGACCTGCAGCTGGCCTGCTTTCCACTGTGCCCCCAAAACACCCTCGACGTTTTCCAAGGCGTTCACGTCGGCTTTCTTTTCCTCTTTGAGCGTAAAGCGGATGCGGGTGGAACAATGCATCGCCGTGTTGATATTTTCCGTCCCGCCGACCAGCCGGACGATCTCGTCGATCATTTTCTTTTCCTGAGCGTTGCCCTTCATGCGTTCTTCTCCTCGTTTCTGTTTGTTTCTTTTGTTGCCGGCCTTCCCCAATCGCGGCCGTTGGAGCGGATCAGACGGGAATACCAATAGAAGGAATCCTTCGGAATGCGGCGCAGATCCAGCGTTTCCTCGTCTGTCGTGTTGATATAAACCAGACCATAGCGCTTCGCCATCCCGTTGCCGGTGCTTAACAGATCGGTAAACGACCATGGATTATAGCCGATCACCTCGCACCCGTCTTCGATTGCCAGACCAACCTGATAGATCTGATCGCGCAGGAAGGCGATCCGATTCGCATCGTGCACCTGGCCGTCCGGGCCGACCTGTTCGTGCGCGCCCAGTCCGTTTTCCGTGATCATCATCGGCAGACGGTAATGATCCCAGACATACCTTAGCATATACCGCATCGCGACCGGGTCGATTTCCCAGTCCCAGTCCGTCGTTTCAACGTAAGGGTTCGGCGCCAGGGCATATTCACCCGGGAATTTCGGATAGACGAACTGGCCTTTTTTACCTTCTTTATTCAGCGCCAGCTCCAGATAGCTTTCCTCTTTCGGGCAATGCTTCGCGACGTTGGAACGGTAACAGTTGAGGGCGAAGTAATCAATTTTCGCCTGGCCGATCAGTTCCATATCCCCCGGCCGGATATCCGGATCAATGTCGTGCAGCTTCCAATACTGCTTGACAAATCCGCTGTATTCGCGGAACGCATACAAGTCGTTCCAGATTTTTTCCGTCAGTTCTTCGGCGTTCATCGCCGCGATCTGATCCTGCGGCTTGCAGCTTTCCGGGTAAATCGGAACATAGCCCGGCACCGGACCGATCTTGCCGCCCACGACTAATTCATGGCAGGCGATCACAGCCTTGGCATGGCACAGGTTCATGATGTGGTTAATCCGCCACTTGTCTTTTTCCCAATCGGTGCAGCCCTTGTCCAACCCCAGCCACTTGCCATAGACGATCTGCATGTTCTGCTCGTTGATCGACAGCCAGTATTTAACACGGTCGCCGAACGCCTCGAAGCAGACGCGGACGTAGTGATCGAACAGATCGATCACCCGCCGGTCGCGCCAGCCGCCCAGTTCATCCACCCACACCGGCATGTCATAATGGTACAGGGTGACGATCGGCGTAATGTTGTGCGCGAGCAGCTCGTCGATCAAATCGTTGTAAAACTGAATGCCTTCCGGATTGACCTTGCCGTCGGAAGCGGGAATGATCCGCGGCCAGGCGAGTGAAAAGCGGTAAGAGGTGAAGCCGCACTCCGCCATCAGCTGTACGTCTTCTTTCCAGTGGTGGTAATGATCGGCGGCGATTGAATTGTCAGCATAAGGTTTTTTCGTCTTACTGTTGAGGTCGATGATGGCCGGTGTGCGGCCGCCTTCGGCGACCCCGCCTTCAACCTGCCAGGCCGCAGAGGACGCTCCCCACAGAAAGCCCTCCGGAAAAATTGGATCTCGTCCATAGTCCATTGTTTTCTCTCCTTTGCCCCTTCCGCAATGCGGATTGGCGGCGCTTATTGAGAGTCTCCATATTTTCTGACGTAGACGCTGTACAGCACATCCAGCACATAGATCGTTCCATAGGTATAATAGACGGATTTCGCTTCCTGCGACCGGTCGGCGGCGCTCAGATGATAGATCGTATCATAGACGTCGTCGAAGTCATGGCTGCGGTTGAGCGTAAAGAGGATTTTATACGCCGGATTGTCCCGCAGGTAATCGCGCGAAGCAGCGGCGAACAGTCCGGATCCGGAAATCACCAGAAGCAGATCCTCTTTCTGCAAATGCTTTACGAAATCAATATTCTCATACATATCGGAAACCATCCGGATGACCTTGTTCTGAAAGATCATCGAATGCTGGAACTGAGCGACCGAGGTCGCGCCGACGCTGGAGGTCAGAAAGACGACCTCGCGGGCGTCGTGAATCCGTTCGGCCAGCCGCTCGACTTCCGCCGTGTTCATGCGCTGATCCAGCTCGGCGATCATCGCGTTGATTTCCTGCGTCAAGGTTTCGCGGTAGTTCTCCCGTCCGGCATGCTTCTGAAAGCTTGCCCGCTGATCGTCGTACTGGGCGAATTCATCTTTAAACGCGACGAAGTTCTCATATCCGATCGCCTGACAGAACCGGCGGATACTGGAACGGGACACAAAACAGTCGGCGGCCACGTCATAAATATTGAGCCTCGACAATTCATGATAGTGCTCGAGAAAATATTCAGCGAGAATGAAATAGGGATCTCCCTGATTGTTTTCATTCAGCACGTTAAACAAGGAGTTCAGCAAACTGAGCCGATTGATCTTCATACCTAGGTTCCTCTCTGTTCTATTGAATCCTGTTTACCACTGTTGTCGCCTTCATCTTAGCATGCGCTTCCATCGTTTTGGGGTTCAGAAATCGACCCTGAATCTATGCCCGGAAATCCGCTTTTGTTAAAGGAGATCAAGCGCTTACAATCAAATTGGAAAAAGGCCGGGGAAAACAGGTTTCTGCACCCTTGAATGTACGGCAGTTTTTTTATCGTTGTCAACCCGGAAAAAGAAGAAATAAAAGGAAAAAAGCGAAAAAGCAGAAGGCGGGGATGAGCTTTGCGGCCAGCGAAGCGGGATAACGGCAAAAAAAGAACCGCGGCGATCACACCGCAGTCCGTAAAAGGGAATCAATAGAGCCTGCTTTTCGCCTCAGATACAGACAGAAAGCAGGATCATTGGAATTTTTTGTCAGATGAAAGTCAGCGCACTCAGGCTTTGGATCACATCGGCAAGGTCTAAATGTTGTCGATCGGATACATCGGGCGCAGAATCGTGCGGTACCGAATCTTTTCCGTGCGCTGGTTCGTCGCACCGTCGGTCAGTGACATCACGCTGAACTTCGCCAGTTCCTTTAAGCGCGGGTAAATGTAACCCTGCTTGACGATGATCAGATCATAATCAAACAGATTCAGACCGGCCGCGGTATATTGTTGATCCTCCGCGAAAGAAACGGCTTTTTCCGCGATGATCACGTCGATCGCCGTGCCGTCCAGCGTGATCGTCGTGCAGGTGCCGACGGACAGCGTTTCGCCATAATGGTGATGCAGCTCACCGGTCGCTTTGACCGTGCCTTCCAGATGCACCTTCGCCGACAATTCATCCAGATTCGCGCCCAACTCGACGCTGACATGGGTACCCGGCTGTTTGTCTTTCAAAGCCAGAGCGGTTTCCGCATCCGCGATGCAGGCGAATACAACCCGCTTGCCGTGCAGATCTTTCGCGGCCAGGCACTGCTTTAAAATCGTCGTGTTGCAGCCTGGACCGCCGGCGGTGCAGTTATCTCCGGAATCGGTGATGACGACCGGGGATTGAGGATATTCAACCGCCTGTTGGAACGCGTCTTCCGGCTCCAGCGCGTTGCCGGTAAAATGGAACTCCCGGCGCTTGCTCCAGGCAAAGGCCGCGATCTGATCAGCTTTCTCTTCCGCATACGCCCGATCGTTCTCTGTCTGCGGAACGACGATGACGCTGGCGCCGCATTTCGCGTTGTCATGGCGCACATAGCCGATATGATAGGAACAGCACAGAATCCTCGGATCCGCCTCGATTTCATCGAGCAGCTTGTTGATGGAAACCATCGGTTCATCCAGCGAAACACTGCGCTCCCCGCCGACTAAAATCGGAACCTTGCGGTACACCGGATGAATGTCGCGGCGGTTGTTCAGTAAGTCGATAAACAGCTTCGCTACCAGTCGGTGACAATCCGGCCGGTCGGTGTGGGGGGAATGGCGGAAAGTGCGGATAATCTGACAGTTGTCGGCCTGTTCCTGCGACAGATTGCCGTGCGGATCCATGACCATTGCGATCGGCAGGTAAGGTCCGATAAGCTTGCGGATTTCGCGGATGATCGTATGCTCGCCGCTGCCCCCTTCCAATCCGAGGACATTGCTAGCGCCATGCAGGAAGAAAAACATCCCGTCGATCTCGTCGATGTGTTCGCGCACGCCGTTCAGGAATTGTTCAAGAATGAAGTCGAACGCTTCCCGGGTGACGCGGCCCCCAGCCCGGCCGTCTGCGTAAATCGTCGGAATGACTTCGATTCCGGCTTCCTCAAACAAATCGCGGACATACAGCGCGTCGACGACGTCTTCGCCGGTTTTCATCATAAAATCCTGCAGCGCGCACGTTTTTTTCACGCGGGCGTTGGATTCGGCGACAAAGCCGCCAATTAATACTTTCATGTGGTGAACCCCTTTCTTCGTTTATTTACCCCAAGTATACGCATCCTGAAAAAAGAAAGGGGGTCAGAAATTGACCCTCAACTTTTTTCCATAAAAGAAAGAACGGAAAGCTCAGCGCTTTATTTTCAGAACCTTTTGACGGTTGAGCATCAGCGGCTGGTAGTACGCCACGGTATCGCACATCGGCAGCACGTCTTCATGTAAGATAATGCCCAGCTCCTTTTGAATATAAGCCCGGCGTTGGCGGATTGTATCCCACAAAATCGGATCTTCTTTCTCGATCTGACGGCGCAAAGCCTCATCCGCCAAAGCCACGGTGCTTTCCGCTCCGGTTCCCCCATAGCCTTGCATCGACGGGATGATGTCGATCTGAAAAAGCATCCCGCTGGCTAACGGAATCGTGGACCCCGGGGTGATCGGCGAACAGAGCCATTCCTCATCCGCGCTCAAATGTCCCGGATTCAGCGACCAGTGATACTGCGCCTTGGGCAATACCCTTTCGATACACTCGTACAGCTCGCCGCCCAAAAGGCCGACCTTCAGCGTTTCCAGCCATTCCGCGACGGCGGCATAATAGGGCATGGCCAGCTTTTCCAGATAATCCTGCGCGCCTTCCGGCAGCTGCGACGGATCGCTGACGGCATAGCCGGCCCGGCTGGTCAGTCCGCCCTTGTACCCGGTCGTTAACGACAGCTTATCGCCAAGTTGGATTGCCTTGCCGCAAGGATACAGATTTGCTTTTTCAAAGCGGTCGCCGGTGGAAAAGATCGTTACGACGCTCGGGCGCTGCCCTTCGGCGTTCATCAGCGAACCGATTTCCAGCTCGGTCTTTCCCGGGGCTAACGCTTCCATCGCCCTCAGCACGCAGTCGGAAGCCAGCGAAGCGCCGTATTCATAATGGATCAGTTCGTTGGCGTTGTTCGTGATCCGCGCGCCGTTACGCGGATCAATGAACAGTCCCGTGGCGTTGATCAGCCGGCCCCCGGCCTGACGCAAAGCCTCGACGATGAACGACGGCACGTCAAACAGCGTACTGTTTTCCTCCGTCTGGCTGGTGAACAGCTTCCAGCCGGCCACGCCGACCTTCATGCCGGATTCAATCCCGGCCTGCGTGAAAAAATCACAAAGACGGCCGTCATCCGTCATCGGCTGATTCGGCAGTGAGAAAAACGGAACATGCAGCATCGTCGCCGGAATCCGCGAATAGTTGACCATTTTCGTATTTTCATTTCCCAGCAGCAAGACCGCTTGGCCAGTCTTGAACAGCAGCAGCATCGACTCCTCAAAGCGGGTCAGAAAACCGGTTAAATACTCAAAGTTGGAACCATGTTCCAGATCACAGTAAACCGCCAGACAATCAAGCTGATGCTTTGCCATGCGGGCCAGAATTTTATCCCGCCGCTCCCGCATCGTCTGATCGCTCAAGAAGACCGGCTGGCGTTGTTGATGAAACCGCGGGACAGGCGCGCTGTCCCAGATTACTTTTCGTGTCATATTTTTCCTCCCTGAAGATAAACTTATCCAATGCCGGCAGGGCTGGCCAGAACCGGCCGCGGATTTTGTTATTCCGATTATAGCATCCCGACAGAGGCAACGCGGGACAATTTTCGCTCCTGACAAAATTTCATGTTCTCTGCGCCTTTTCCTCACTGCCACGCCGCGTAAAACCGAATCCGCCGGCAGACCGGCAACATTTCCAGCCGTTTTTTTCTCTTTCACACGCTTCTGATCCAGAATTAAGTTTGGTCGGCAAAGAGCCAATGTTGGAAAAAAGATTTGTATTCCCCAACGATTCCCCATACAATAAAAATAGAATTCAATCCTCTGGCTGCGGCCTGCCTCCCGGTTGCGACCCTCAGACGTTTTTTTGAACATACCAGAACAGAAGAAAGCAAAGGGGGATTTGCTTTTTCTCTGAATAAGGGGTGACTTCGATGAAGAAAAATATTCTGATCCGCACAAACTTGCTGGTGTGCCTGATCATCGTGATCGGCTTTTTAATAACGGCCTTCCTGAGTTATCAGATGAATTACACCGTTTCGCTGGATAACATTGAACAAGTTTCCAGTCTTACCTCCGAAGGAATCTATTACCAGCTCACCACGCTGTTTACCAAACCGGTCAACATCTCGCTGACCATGGCCAACGACAGCCTGCTTCGCACAACGCTCTTGCAGGAACAGGAAAATCTGGACAGTTCCGAGTATATTGAGACACTGCGCGAGTATCTCAACAGCTATCGGATAAAATACAACTACGATTCTGTTTTTCTCGTTTCATCTGCGACTCATCGCTATTACAATTTTGAAGGACTGGATCGGACGCTGGAGCCGGAAAATCCGGAAAATGACTGGTATTATGATTCCTTAAGTTTATCTCAGGATTACTGGATCAATGTGGATAACGATGAAGTCGCCGGAGCGAATAATAAGATTACGGTCTTCATTAATTGCAGCATCCAGGAGGATGACGGCACGCTTTTGGGCACGGTCGGCGTCGGCTTGCAGATTGATTCGCTGCAGGCGCTGATTCAGGAATATGAAAATCAATACAATGTTGAAGCCTATCTGGTTGATCAAAACGGCATGATCGAGATCGCATCGCATTATACCGGCTATGAAAAGGTCAATTTCTTTTCACTTTTCGATTATCCGCAGGATATCCGGCAATCGTTATTGATCTGGAATAAAGGCGAAGCCGCCGACAGCTTCTGGACCGCGCAGGATGGACGGCGTTCCGGTGAAGATTACCTGATCACCCGTTATATTCCCGAGCTGGACTGGCATCTGGTCGTCCGGCAGGATACCGGCAAGTTTCTGGCTGAGCTTAGACAGGAGATGCTGCGCTCGGCTTTGATCATCCTGATGATCATCATCTTCATCCTGATCGTCATCACCCGCGTCATCCGCAGCTTTAACCGCCAGATCGTCGCGCTGACGCAATCCATGGAGCAGGAAAAACGATCCATCTTCAAAAAGGCGACCGAGGAGTTATTCGACGACATTTACGAACTGGACATCACACGCAACCGGCCGGCGAATGAAGCGACGGTTCAATATTTCATGAGTCTGGGCGCAGAAGCCAACACGCCGTATGATGAAGCATTAAAAATTGTAGCGGAAAAACAGATCAAAGAGGAATACCGGCAGGGTTATATCGACACCTTTAAGCCGGAAAATGTCATCAAGGCGTATAAAGCAGGGCAGGACACGTTAAAATATGAATTCTTGATGTCCACCGGCGGCGATTATTTCTGGATGCGGATCACCGCCCGGATCATTGCACAGAAGAGCGACGGTTCGCTGCACATGCTGACCTACCGGCAAAACATCGACGCTGAAAAACGGCAGGAGAACCGGCTGCAGGAACTGGCGCAGCTGGATGAAATGACCGGACTGCTGACAAAGACAGCCACCCGGCGGCACATCGAACATTTATTGAAAGAGAAACCGGATCAGCTGTACGCTTTCTTCATTCTGGATATTGATACGTTCAAGCAGGCAAATGATCTGTATGGTCATGCCTTCGGCGATTCGGTGATAGAAAAATTTGCGGCCGTGCTGCGCGCTCAGTTCCGCGAACAGGATATCATCGGCCGGATCGGCGGCGATGAATTCGCGGTCTTCATTCCGGCGCCGGATATCGCCTGGGTAAAGAACAGAGCTCAGCGGTTGTTAAAAGCGCTGCACTATACGCACATGGCTTTGGGAAACAGCTGGGATGTCAGCGCCAGCATCGGCGTTGCGCTGACGGCGCGGGAAGCACAGGATTTTGAATCGTTATATCAGAAAGCGGACTCCGCCCTCTATATGTCCAAGAAAAACGGCCGCAACAATTACACGTTAAAGCCGTAACGGTGTGCTCAAACAAAGATCCGGGAATTCCCCAGGCGGAATTCCTTTTTCAGATCAGATTATTAAACCTTCCAAGAACAGACGAAACTTTCTCATCCTGTTTGACCCGGCGAGTCCGCAGACCGATTTCTCTGCATCTTTCACTTGCCGCAATTTTCTGACTTCATTTCCTATTCCCTGTGAAACCCTGTATAATGTCCTTAGTGAAAATTCAGCACAGGGAGGCTACCATGGAATCAGCGATTACAATCCTCAATCAAATCATTAAAATGTTCCTGATGATGGCCGTCGGCTATCAGCTGTATCGAAAGAAAACGATCAACGACGACACGACCGCCCGGTTATCCAATATTCTCTTAATGGTCGCTACTCCCTGCACGATTGTGACTTCTTTCAATCAGGAATATTCAGCAGAGAAATTACAAGGATTAATGTTCGCTTTCCTGTTAAGTCTCGCGGTATACGCCGTCAACATCCTCATCGCTCAGCTTCTTTTCAAGCCAGAGGAACGGGTTGAAAAATTCTCGCTGGTGTTTTCCAATGCCGGTTTTCTGGGGATTCCGTTAGTCACCGGCTTATTGGGGATTGAAGCGGTATTCTATCTCGCCCCGTTTATCGTCTGCTTCTATTTGTACGCCTGGACGTATGGCGTTGTTGTGATGTCGGGAAAGAAAGAAAACATCACGCTCAGAAAAATCGTGACGAATCCCTGCATCTGGGCCATGATCCTGGGCGTCGTCATTTTCCTGACAGTGAAACCGTCGCCGCCTTTTATGGAAGCCATAGAGTCGCTGGGATCCCTGAACACGCCGTTGGCCATGTTGGTGTTAGGAGCATATCTGGCAAAAAGTCCGCTCGTCCACATGTTCAAAAACAAAACGGCCTATCGCGTCAGCTTTGCCCGCCTGGCGTTGATCCCCGCGCTTTTATTGGCAGCGTTTTGCTTCATTCCTGAATCCTATGCCACGATCCGCACGGTCATTCTCATTTCTGCCGCGGCTCCCTCCGCGGTGCTGGCTCCGGTTTTTGCCCAGATGTTTGATCAGGATATTACATTAGGCGCACAGATTGTCAGTCTTTCAACACTTCTCAGCTTGTTCACCCTGCCGCTGGTCTTGTTTATCTCGGAAATGATTTGGTAAACGCCGCTGTTTTCGCTAAGCTGGATTCTGGAAATAAATTGAAATCCGGAGAGAGGAATTTTAATGCGAGGAAAGACATTACCCGTCAGGGCATGAATAACGAAACAGGGATGATGACCGCAAAAATGGATAGGGATGAACAAGGGAACATTTCCTGTGTTATTCATATCGGCGATTCTATTGACCAGAATCAGCGTGAAACAAGCAAGAATATAAACTTCATATTATCAAGACATGGAAAAGCCATTTGCGATGGAAAAGAAGCTGGTTTAAGAAAAGGAACTTGTCCTATTTGTAAAAAAGGTTCTGAGCCTGGCATCCTTAATCCGTACGATGAAGCTGTAAGCCTTATCACAGTAGTTGTAAAACGATAAATTGGGCTTGTCCGATAGAAAAATATGAATTTGAAGGGAGGTCATGTTTGTTAAAAAGTTTAAGCTTTTTATCATTCCCATATTATTTTTCATTCTGATAGATCAAACTGTAAAAATAAGGATATCAAGAGGATTCATGCAGTATGAATTCGATATCCTTTCTGGAATCCTCAGGTTTAATCCTGTATTAAATACACGTTTATCTTATTTTGGAAATTTTATTGAACTATTATCAGACTCCTTCGTAACGATTCTTCTAAATGTTTTTGCTTTAGGGATCTTGATATCGGGCTATTTATTGTATAAGAGAAAAATAGAAAATACTAGTTTCCCAGTAAAAATGATACTGATTTTCGGCTTAGCTGGATGCTTGTGCAGTCTGATTGATAAGCTGTTTTGGGGCGGAAGCTTAGATTTTCTACAAATTCCCAACTTCTTTATTTTTGATTTGAAAGACTGTTATATTACGATAGCAGAAATTCTATTTGTTATTCTTGGAATTTTACATCGCCAGGAAATATCAGTGAAAGAGTATCTACGTTTTTGCTGCAATAAGTTTAAATTGTAAAAATCCAGTTTCAAAAATAGATAAATTAGAAGCTGGAGAACTAATTATGGACTATATCGTTAGAAACATAAGACATTCGGAAATCCCAGTTGAATGAGTGGAACAAGGAATCAAATCAGATTTAAACACAAATGGTCAATCAAGCTGACATACAGACAATCGGCTCCGCAAATTGGATAAGCCCAATATTCAGGGAGAAAATCAACTTATTCACCTGATAAAATTAAAATCTGGCGCAAAGTCCAGATTTTTTATTTCATTCCGTTTGTGACAGCCCCATTCGAATCCATTGCTCCCTCGGTGCTTCAGATTCGATCATTTTTTCTTTCAATAATCGGATCATCCTCGCCCTTTCCTGCGGCCTGTCATCTATTAAATTCTGTTTCTGTTCGGGATCCTCGGTCAGATGAAACAGGAAGTCGCCATCCAGCGCGGAATTCTGATCAGTATGACAGGGAATCCGCAACACCGGCATTTGATGGGAAAATTGATTCAGCCGCACAAGCTCCGCGCCGTTTAATTCCTCCCGAGAGAAGAATTCCCGCATGTGCGTCGGCATCAGGGTATATTCCGCCAGCGGCTGGTTATCCGGCGTTCGATTGGCGCGCATATAAAGCCATTCGCCATCCGTAACATTCACATGACCACCGAAGATTCCAAACAAAACCGCGTCATGAATTACCCGATCCTGACTCACCACAGGAAGCAGGGAACATCCCGCCATGCCGGCGATTGGCGGAACCGCGAAATAATCCAGCAACGTCGCAGGAATATCCACCGTCTGCGCCAAGGCCGACCGGCGCTGGTTTTCAGGCTGCCCCGGCACATGGATGAAGCAAGGCAGATGCACGATCTCATTATACAGCGGAGGTTTGTTCTTCCCCAGCCAGTCATGCTCGCCCAATAAGAAACCATGATCCGTATTCACGATCAGCAACGTATCCTTCCACATCTCATGGTCATCCATAAAATCCAGAATTTTGCCAAGATAGGCGTCGCACATACTGATCAGCGCGGCATATTCCTTGCGCAGATCCTCCAGTTCATCCAGACTCAGCTTTCCTGTAAGCGGGCCATAGACCGGCCAGTTCAGCCGCGGCGGCTGCGTCAAACCATATAAATCACGATACCGCTGCGGAACCACAAACGGCTCATGAGGATCAAAGCATTCTACCTGAACGAACCAGTTTTCCCGGTTTCCATGCGACTGGAGAAATTCCAACCCCGCATTCATCGTCTTTATTGAAGAATAATCCTCTTCCCGACGCTGTTTTTGTCGATTCGCGTAATGTTGAACAAAAGAAACGCCGGATTTCGTTAACGGATGTTGGCGCGGCAGCTTCAGGTCGATATCCCGCGGCTGCCAGCGATCCCCTTCCTGACCGCGGAAGCCTTCCCAGCTGTTATACCGGTTATGATATGTGGCTCCGCCGTCTTCAAAATAATGCGAATGATCCGTGATCAGATGGGTATAGATTCCATGATTCTTTAATTGATCCACAACAGAAATATCAAAGGGTTCCAGCGGTCCCCAGCTGCGGTGAAGAAAGTTCAGCTTTCCGGTATGCAGCTCGCGCCGGGCCGGCATACACGGCATGCTTCCTCCATAAAAATGATCGAAAGTGACGCAGTGTTCTTCCAACCGCTGAAAATTCGGCGCGATCACCCAGTCATTGCCATAGTTCGGCAGGTAACTGCGTGTCAGCGTGTCAAACATGATCATGATTGCCCGCATAATTTACTCCCACAACAGCTTCTTTCTTAAACCTGGGTTTAAAATTTGTTTCCGCCGCAGAAAATCTTCAACCAGATTCAGCGTGTCATAATAACAGATGTGTTCCTCGCTGGAATTCCAATTAAAGAATCCATGATCGCGATCGGGATAGACGACTAATTCGCAGTCATTGCCGACAGCACGCATTCTTTTATGAAATTCCTTAATACTCTCCACAGATACCGCGCGATCCGCTTCCCCTTGTATCAGCAGCGTCACAGGCAGACCTGGGCGAATATATTCCATTGGAGATAACGTCTCTAATTCCGGATCATCAAATTTTGGCATTTTCTTTTTCAAGTCCTTAATCTTCTCCTGTTTGCCGTTAATATTGATTGTATCATCCTCCGACAATCCGTCAAAGGATGAACCCAGGGATGAAAACTGAATTCCCGGATTATATAAAATCATTGCGCAGGGAACGGAGGATTCATCACTTTCATCTAACGAATTGACCATAGCTGCCACACTGGCCATCGCTCCGCCCGCAGAACCACCCGCTACCACAATCCGTTTCCGGTCAATTCCTAATTCTTCCGCATGAGCGATCACATAGCGGAGCGCTGATTTACCGTCAAGCAGACAGTCTTTTACTGTAATTCCCGGCAGCGTCGTCAACCGGTAATCCGGCGTTAACGTTACCATGCCTAAATGAGCGAAGTATTCCGCCTGCATCCGAAAATGACTGGGATTTCCTTTATAGAATCCCCCGCCAAAGTAGAACAGGACGGCTGGACGGCAATCTCCCGCAGCCCAGCTTTCTGGTTTAAAGATGGACATCATCAAATCCTTTTGCGGTGTTTTTTGATAACAGAGAGTTTCCATCATTACATCTGAATAGACGTTTTCCTTAATGACTGGCATATTTATCGCTCCTTACTCACGCTAAGATCCCTGTAAAATATCCGATCGTAGAAAGAATTAGAAACAAACCCATAATCTTTAACGGTGTTACCTTTTTCTTACGAATCAGCCAAAGAGTTCCGCCTAAAGCCGCCATCGTCAGCAAACCAGGATAGACTTTATCGAAAAGCGCTTGAACGTTAATCTCCAATTCTCCGAAAGTGAAAGATAAGCCCGTAGTAACGTTGGCCGTACTGGCCGTTACCGCACCGACGACCAAGATCCCTAGGATTTCAACCGCCGAGATAAAACGATCTTTAATTCCGGATGAAATAATTTGTTCCGCACCGTTGATTCCCATTTGAACGCCAGTTTTGAAAAGCGACCAGGTCAGAGGATAACAAATCAGGAAATACGCGCCGATCAGGAAAAGAACGCCAATGACCGATCCACCATCACTGAGACTGATGGCGATAGAAAGCAGGATGGGGATCAATAACCCCTGAATCAGGGAATCGCCGATCCCTGCAAAGGGCCCGGCCAGTGCGGTTTTCACGCTTTGGATAAGTTCATTGGGAATCTCATCCGTTTTCGCTCTTTCCATTTCCAATCCCAGCACAATCCCCGGCACAATAATTCCGACTGTCGGCTGTGTATTGAAGAATACACAATGATTCTGACATAACTCGATTTGTTTTTCAGGATCATCCGGATACAGTTCTTTGGCCGAGGCGATCATCATGTTGACCATGCCCGGGCCCATCATTCTTTCCATGGTAAAGCAAACGCCGGAACCGAACAGGAAACTCCACATCGTCTTCCGTAAAAAGTGTTTATCCTTACTTAAATTCTGCAACTGAGTCATGCGTTTTCTCCCGCCTTTCCCTGAATCATAAAAATCACATAAGCGATCGCGCCGCCAATAATCGTAATCGTAATGACGTTAAGCCCGACAACTTTAAGTAAAGCGAAACCCAATACGAAGAAGATCAGCTGACTGTTATTCTTCAACAGACTATTTAATAAGATCGCAAAACCCAGTAACGGGATGATTTTAGTAAAAACCCCCAGAATTCCCATGATACTGGCGGGAACTGCGGATACGATGACGTCAATCGCCGCTGAACCAATCAAACACAAGATCGTAATGATTGACATGTTGATCACCAAATTCAGCGCGGTAGGCACTGCAAAATGTGTCCAGTAAGCCTGTTTCAATTTTCCTTTGGCAATCAGATCATCTGCTTTGTGCAGTATAATTTGATTCACATTCATTAATAAGACCTGGAGCATCTGAGCCAGAAAGCTGAATGGAACCGCTAAGGCAATCGCCACTTCCGCATCGCCGCCCTGAAGCAGCGCCAGAGGAATCGCAAACCATTGACTGATGTCAATCGGCGGCATGGATGCGATCCCGCCGACATTCATCGTCCCAATATACATCGCCTGCAATACCGCTCCCACCATAATTCCTTTGGTTACATCCCCCATTACAAGACCGCAGATCATTCCCGCGATCAATGGTCGGCGGAAAATCTGGAAGCCCCAATGTCCAAGCAAAGCATGAGAATTCATAAGCCACCCAAAGAAGCCGAGCAGCAAGGCTTGAAAGATACTCATTAAGTTCTCCTCCTCTTATAGTTTGTTAAATTTTTGTTGGATTCGTTCACGGATTTCAGACCATTCAGTCCGCGCCGAATTGGGAATCATCTGCAGCCATATCCGGACACCCGCTTCTGTCAGTTGTTCGACAGCTGTGAATTCATCCCTCGTGAAATAAGTTGCCGGTACGATCTCTACGCAAACTCCCGCATTTTTCCGTTGGGATAAAGATGCAATATTTAAATCTTTATTCAATTCAGGAATTCTTTGAATTAATTCGACCATGGGTACCGGAGTCTTCATTAAAATTAATGTCTTCACGGCATTGTTCAGCGCTTCTTTTACTTTATCGACGCCTTCGTTTAAAGTATAGACCGCGGCCTTCATGGTTTTCGGGACAGCCATCGTAAAAATTCTTTTTAACAGTGCATTTTCGGCAGTGGCATCGTCGATAACGATAATCTCCTGTATATCGTAGGTCTTGACGATTTGAGTCATACATTGTCCGTGGATCAGCCGTTCATCGCTGCGAATGAGTTGAATCATAGAGAGTCCTCCTGTTTGTTTTCAGCAAATTTTGTAAGCGCTCGCTTTGCTTAATTCCAGTTTATATTTCAATCAGGACCACCGTCAAGATCATTCCGGAAAGGGATTTTTTAAATTGTAATATTTATCAATTTAATTTATACTTCTAATATAATCGTGCATTCAAAATCAAAATTATCCATATTTTATCATCTGAAGGAAGAATAGCTATGATTAACGTTATATTAGCCGGTAAGTTTGCGATTGATTCTCCGGCATTGCCGGCAGGCTCGTTTAATATCATCGCAAGGGTATCAAATTTCATCGACGCAAAAGAAAAGGTTCAGGAATACATTCCGGATTATTTAATCGCGGAACTGGATCTGGTCAACGGCACTGCCTGGGATTTGTTATATCTGATTCAAAAGCAATCGTTGCCGACACGTTTTGTTCTGATTCATAATGATTTAACCTATCCCACTGTTCGTCGGGCTTTCCGCAGCGGGGTGTGGGATTACCTGCCGGATTGGGATCCTGCTCTTTTGAATCTGCCCGCGATTCCCATGATTGGCCGGGAATCCGATCCGCGTTTAGGTTTGCAGCAGTTATTGGGTTTGATCAAAGATGGGCAGCTACGGCCTTCTGCGGCCGCTGACGCACAAATTTCAGCCGCTCTTGCCAGTTATCCCGCTGCCTATCACATGATTTATTTCCGAATTGACAACATTCATCAAGCCTATGCCAAAATCATCAAAAACCGACGGCAATTCCGCAATTCTTTGCAAAATCTAATTGCGCAGACGCTTACGATGAAACATCAGCTTTTATTTATTAAGAATCACTCCGGCCTTTTCCTGGTTTCTGATCAGGATATAGACGGGCTGCCCGAACAACTGACAGCTTTGCAGAAAAAACTTGCAGAAACAACGTCCCTGACGCTTTCTTTCACTATGTCTGAAGTCTGCACCAGCTTAAATGGCTTCGCTCAGAAGATGATTCAACTCATCGACAATCATGAAACATGTTTTTTTAAGCAGCCCGGAATCTTTTTGAAGCCTTCTGAAATTATTGCTTTTCGGTCGCTCCAGCAATTCAATCCTGTCTATCAGAAGGAACGTTTCCAGCAAATTCAGGAAATAACATTGGAAAATCTTACAGATGTCAAAGAATCAGCGATCCGCTATTTTATAAAGCATCATATTTATCCACATGATATTCAGGAATTTTTTATTACTTTATTTACCAAGATTCGTTATCTAGGCTTGCAGAGAGGATTTCGTGATTTCCGTGATTTCTCACAGTTAATCCTGACGATCCAGTTTTGCGAATATCTTGAAGATCTGAAGGTCATTTTAGATGAAGCTGTACGTACAATTTTCCGATGGATTCAGGAAAATGGAAATTATCAATACTCAAAAATTGTAAGAGAAACTTTAATTTTTCTGCAAACTCATTATACGCAGTCTCTGACCTTGACCCAGCTGGCGGACTTTCAAAGTGTAAGCGAAGCTCATTTAGCCCGAACCTTTCAAAAAGAAGTCGGGATATCTGTTATGGCCATGCTAAGAAAAATTCGTTTGGAACATGCCGTTTATCTATTGGAAAACACACAGGAAAAAATAAAAACAATCGCCGTTCAGTGCGGCTATACAGATAGCTTATATTTCAGCCGGATTTTTCATCAAGCAACCGGACTTTCGCCAATTCAGTACCGGAAACAGAATCGAACAGACAAATAAAAAAGATCTGGATATTTTCCAGATCTGATCATTGAAAGGGGTATTTGCATTTTTATTCCATAACAAGTATTCTGAAGCCATTTTATCTATCTAATTTTCTTTCATTCTTGCCGTCAAATGATCGTAAAGGCGGGACGGATAAATCACATTTTCCAATCCTGTCACCCGGTATTCCTTATCGGGTCTTAATGTGATCGTCGAATCGGCGACAATCTCGACAAATTCATCCAGCGTTAAGCTCGGATCCATCTGCAGGGCCAGCGCGTAAAAACCAGCCAGGGTGGATATCGTACCATAGTTTACATCCAAACGGCTCGGATAGTAAACATAGTTTTCTTCTCCCGGAAAAGCCAGGACCCGGTTGGCATAAGGAAGATACAACACATGATCTGGAGTTTCCCCGGCCTTATCGAAATAGTAGGAATTCACATCATCCAGCGGGGCATACGGAATTTTAGCCAGCGTGGTGAAGTAATGACCATTAAAGTAGGGCATTCTGGTCAACACTTCGATCCCCGCTTGTTTCAATTCCTCGACTTTCGTCTGATATGCATCATAAGCGCTGTCCTGATTGTTCATATCCGAGAAAATAAGAATCATCCGGATCGGATCTTTTTTCAGGGTTTTGTTATATTCCAACAAGGAATCCAGATTTTCAAGGATGGAGGAAAGGTCTTGCTTCCCCTTTTCATCATATCCCGAATTGACGATATAAGCGATTGAAGCCTCCGGGGCATACCCCAGCGACTTTCCCGCCAGATTGGACAACATTGCGCCGCTTCCAAGCGTACTGATCAAATTTTGAGATAAGGGATCTTCGTTCCCATAAAAGAGTTTCAAATTATCTTTGTATTCAGGATGATCAACGTAAAGCTGTGGTCCGATGATCGCGATTCCCACGCCTTTTCCAGTGATTCCATTTTCATGGAAAAGCGCTGCGCCTAACGGTTTGCCCCAGGCTTGTTTCCAAAATTGCTCAATGTCCAGGTTCGTCAACGTATCCGGCCATTTTGTACTTGCGGTAAACATCGTTTCATTCGCAAGCTCGGATAACGTCAGCGAAGATAAATCCAGCGTTGAAAGATCTTTCGCTGTAAAATTATAAAAATAAAAATTTTGGGATGTCTTAATCTGATAATCGGATAGACTTGGGTTTGACAGGTTCTTATCCGGCCTGGATTCCAGAAATTTTTCCATTTCCTTTCCCGCTGAGGTCCCATGAATTCCCGGTTTCAGACGACCTTCGCTAAAACAGCCGCTCAAACACACTATCAATAACAGACCCATGATCAAAACTTTCTTCATTTCCGATCCCTCCTTATCCATTTCTATCTCAATCATACTCCAAATTTCAAACAATCGGAAACAAGGATTATCAATTTAATTCAATGACAGTTTTTCAAGCCTCCAAACTTGCGGTCTAAAATAAAAAAGACCTGCGCAGACACGCTGTCCGCTCAGATCTTCTGATTTCATAATGGCGCTATTCGATCGTTTCCCGCCAGATGTTTGCGCCCAAGGCCCGCAGCTTGCCATCCAGATCATCGTAGCCTCGTTCGATGTGATAAATTTCATGAATCTCCGTCACGCCTTCCGCTAGCAAGCCCGCCACTACCAGACTGGCGCCGCAGCGCAGATCCGTTGCAGTAACCCGATCGCCATAGAGCGGCGTGATTCCTTCGATCGTACAGCTGCCCTGACCGACGCTGATATCCGCGCCCATCCGCTGCAGTTCGATACAATGTTTAAACCGTTCCGGATATATCGTTTCCTTGATCGTCGACTTGCCTTCCGCCTGCGTCAGCAACGCCGATAACGGCTGCTGCAAATCTGTCGCAAACCCAGGATATGGCAGCGTTTTGATATCCACGCCCTGCAGCTTCCCGCCGCCGCGGATCGTCACGCTGTCCACGTCGACTTCCATATCCACGCCCATTTCCTGCAGCTTTGACAATAACGATTCCAAATGCTGCGGAATAATGTTGGTAATCTTCATTTCCTTAGCCGCCGCGGCCGCCATGATAATAAACGTGCCCGCTTCAATCCGGTCCGGGATGATCTCATGGAAGCAGCCGGATAAATAATCCACGCCGTCAATCGTGATCACATTCGTCCCCGCGCCGCGGATATGCGCGCCCATCTTGTTTAAAAGCGTCGCAACGTCAATGATTTCCGGCTCCTTCGCCGCGTTTTCAATCGTCGTGCGGCCCTTTGCATACACCGCCGCCATCATGATGTTGATCGTCGCGCCGACCGAAGAAATATCCAGGAAGATCTTTGTTCCGATCAATTCTTCCGCTTCGATCGTATAACACCCTTTCTGGTAGTCGACCTTCGCCCCCAGCGCTTCAAAGCCCTTGAGATGCAGATCAATCGGCCGCGGCCCCAGATAACAGCCGCCCGACATTTTAATTTTCACATGCTTGTATTTGCCTAACAAGGCTCCCATGAAATAATAGGAAGCCCGCAGCTTCGTAACCGCCGGATGTTCCAGCGGGCAGTTGATCATCTCCGTCGGATCGATGATCAGATGCCCCCGATCCTTATGCACCACCGCGACGTTCAATTCCTCTAACAAGGTCGATAACGACTCCACGTCCGCGATATCCGGAACGCCGCAGATCGTCACCGGGCCGTTAGCCAGAATGGAGGCCGGGATTAAAGCCACCGTCGCGTTCTTCGCCCCGCTGATTCTGACCTCTCCGTTCAGCTGATGACCGCCTTCAATCTTAAATACTTCTTCCATCGGTTGGGCTCCTTTCATTGCACTATCATACTATTAAGTTTGGCTGAAAACGTGATTGTTCCCTGATTCAATGAACGCGGAAACCTTACTCGCAATACAGCTGACGAATCTCTGCTTCCCATTGATCCATCAGTTTCTGCAGCTTCTTTTTGTTATTCTTTCTGCCCATCCAGGAAAAGCTGGCGATGGCCAGTTTTTTCTCCATGCTGGACGGCAGGAATTCCTCGCTGTACGTCACCTGACAACGATCCTCGCCCAGCGCGGCGCATCGGGTGTCAATCACCTGCGTACCGTCAAACATATCGACCCGCAGCTGGACATGACCCGGCTTGTCGTATACCGCGACCTGCGCCTTGCCGACCCGCTGCTTCCTTTCTGAAACCAGAACCTTCTTATCATATTTCATGCCCTCATGAATCTGGGCGATTGTCAATTTCTTATCGGTTTCGATCTGAATATCCTGCGCAATCCGCCGTGCCATGAAATTGAAAAACTGCACGGCAGAACAGGGAAACTCGTGCTGTATCTGCATAAACCTCATCCTTACCTTATCCGTACCTATTATACCGTGAACTCCCCGGCATTGCCACAATTTCCAAGTCCTTACCGGCAGTTTTCGCTTTCCTGAACTTTCCTTTCCCGCGCCGTTTATCCCAAAACTTCCGGCAGGCGCTTTGATCAACATAAATAAGGATCGCTTTTTTTTCGATCAAACTGACGTTGGAAAACCGAACGGAATGTTCCGCTCTCCCACTGTGCTTCCACTCTGTTTCATTTCTTCCGGTACTTCATGCTATAATAGAGATAACAATCCACCGCAAGGCAAAGAATAATGTAGGACAGACAAAGCCATCGCCGCTTTTCCAGCCGAAACGAAATCACAATTCTGATTAAGACTTCCGGGAGAAAATGAACCATGGATAAACGCAGACACCGAAAAACTCACACTCTGGCGCAATTTTTACGGCGCTATTTTCTGACGACCGCTTTGGGTGTACTCGCGCTTTTGGGGAGTGCTGTGCTCCTGTTTCTGCTGGGACTTCAGGCTGGATGGTACACGCGGCTCAATCACAATGAGAAACAGGCCCAGGAACTGATCGGTAAAATTCAGCGGCAGGATTTCTTTGATCCGGCTGAGGTTGGCGATGGTCTTGATTATGTGCTGTTCAGTCATGAACAGCTGGCAGATACTTCGTTGTCCCCGGACAGCGCGCTGACTGATTTTTCTCTCTATACCGGCAGCTACACCGGCAAGATCGGCACGCAAACCTGGTTCCGCACCGACCTGCGGGCGGAAGTCGTCATCCTCTTATTCCGCTATGAAATCCGCCCCGCCCTCCCGGCACTCGCCGCGCTGATCCCCAACTTGCAGGGGCCGTTGATCGGCGCACTCGGCTTGTCGCTCTTTCTGTACCTGTTGACGACGGCCAATCACTACGGGCGGAAACTTGTACAGGCTTTGAACACGTTGGAAGAATCCGCAACGCAGATCGCTTCCGGCAATCTTGATTTTGAAATTCAGGATACCGCGTTCACCGAGTTCAATCAGGCGTTGAATTCCGTTGATACGATGCGCTCCGCACTGAAGGATTCCCAGATCCAGCAATGGGATATGCAAAATCAGCGGGAGATCCAGATCACCGTGCTG
Source organism: Holdemania sp. 1001095H_141210_F2 (assembly GCF_015558105.1). Lineage (NCBI taxonomy): Bacteria > Bacillati > Bacillota > Erysipelotrichia > Erysipelotrichales > Erysipelotrichaceae > Holdemania > Holdemania sp. 1001095H_141210_F2. The sequence continues at coordinate 9,645 of NZ_JADNPO010000006.1, read as the reverse complement.
GCGCACGATTTAAAGACGCCGCTGGCTAAAATCCAAACCGACGCCGAACTTTTGCAAAAGGAAGCCCGTCAGCAAGGCATCGTCTGGAAGCCATCAATCGCCATGTCGGTCAGCTTCGTCAGGTTGTATTTCAGCTGCAGCAGGCAGCGTGCAGCCAGAATCAGGCGGAACAGCCCCGCGTCACCGCTATCGACGCGCTGGTCCGGCGCTGCATGAAGGAAGTATCCGGATTGTGCCGCAATAAAGCGATCACATTGACGGTATTCTGTCCGCCTTTCCAGGCCCGAATCCATGCGGAAACGCTGCGCCGGGCGCTGATCAATCTGCTTGATAACGCAATCCGCTACTGCCCCTCAGGCAAGACGGTTCAGCTGATGGGCCAGATTACGGAAACCTGCTGGATCCTGAAAGTCAGCGACGAAGGTCCCGGTTTTCACGCGGAAAGCCTGAATCATATCGGCGAGCCATTCTACCGTTATGAATCAGCCCGCAGCAGTCATGGCCATGCGGGTCTGGGCTTATATACCGTTTCGCAGGCAATGCAGATTGAAGGTGGCCGCATGATTCCCGGCAACGTTCCGGATGGCAGCGGCGCTCAGGTAATTCTGCAATTTCCATTATCGACGCTGGCTGATGTAAATGAAGCGGCCGCAAATTCAGATTAAACGTCAAGTTGAAACTGGAATTCGCAAAAAAAGACAATATCATTTTCGATGACCTTTACCAAAGACGAATTGGATTCACCCTGGCTTGCCGGCTGCTATTAAACCTTGAACTCAAAGCTGAAGCCGAAGCCTTTGACCTCATGCGTATCGTTGGCAATCACAAACGCTTCCCTGTCGATCGCCGTCACCATTTCCATCAATGCCGGATACTGATTTTTCGTGATGACGACCAGGATGATCTTCCGCTTTTCACAGGTAAAGCCGCCCTGCGCTTCGATCAGCGTCGTGCCGCGTTCCAGTTCGGAATGAATCCGTTCAATGATCTGTTCATATTGATCGGAGATGATCTGAATCGCTTTGGCCTGCTGGCCGCCGAACATCAGCACCTTATCAATCGCCACGGAAGAAGCCCAGACGGAAACAAAGCCGACCAGCACCGCTTCCAGGCCATAGGTAAATGCGCCCAGCAGCACGGTCAGCGCATCGGTGATCAACACCAGCTTGGCAATTTCAATGTGCGTCAGCTTATGGACGATCAGCGGCGGAATATCCATGCCGCCAGTACTCGCTCCGGTTCGTAACGCCATCCCCACGCCGGTACCGCCTAAGAGTCCGCCATACAGGGAAGCCAGAATTGGATCAAGATCCAGCACCGGCACCCGGCCGCTGAAAAACGTCAGAAACACCGGATAGATCAACGAACTCAAAATGGTCTTCATCGCGAAGTCTTTTCCCAGAAAACAGGCTCCGACGATAAACAACCCGACGACCAGCAGATTGACCATCAGCGTAACTGGCAGCGGAATCAACGGCTGCAGCGCAACCGCCACGCCGGCGACGCCGCCTGACAAGATATCATAGGGCAGGATGAACATACTGACGGCCAGCGCCAGCACCGCATTGCCCGCCACAACCCAGACAATATCCTTCCCCTTTTGTTTTAACGATTTCATAAGCGACCTCCTCGTTGACAATTCATCCTTCTTATTATAAGCTTTCCCCCGGCATAAAAAAAAGAAAACCCGCAGATTTCTCCGCCGGTTTTCGAGGATCTCAGTTTTTAAACGATTACGCCTTGTTTGCGGAACCGAACTGGTTCATCATTTCGATGACCTTCTTGGTGATCGCTTCTGCGCCTGGTTTCAGCAATTTACGCGGATCATAGCCCTTGCCGGCCAGATCTTTGCCTTCTTCAATGTACTTCCGGGTTGCGGCTGCGAAAACCAGCTGCAGTTCGGTGTTGACGTTGATCTTGGAAACGCCCAGGGAGATTGCCTTGGCAACCTGATCCGCCGGGATGCCGCTGCCGCCGTGCAGAACTAACGGTTTTCCATTGGTGGAAGCCTGGATTTCAGCCAGACGGTCAAAGTTCAGACCCTGCCAGTCAGCCGGATATTTGCCATGAATGTTGCCGATGCCCGCAGCCAGGAAATCAACGCCCAGCGCCGCGATGTTCGCGCATTCCTGCGGATCTGCCAATTCGCCCATGCTGGCAACGCCGTCTTCTTCGCCGCCGATGCCGCCGACTTCACATTCAACGGAAATGCCCTTCGAATGAGCCAGTTCCAGAATTTCTTTCGACTTCGCAACATTTTCTTCGAAATCGTAATGCGAACCGTCAAACATGACAGAAGTGAATCCCGCTTCAATGCAGGCCTTGGCTCCTTCAAATGAACCATGATCCAGATGCAGAGCAACTGGAACGGTGATGCCCATGGAGTCATGAATTTCTCTGACCATGGCGACAACATTCTTGAATCCAGCCATATACTTGCCAGCGCCTTCCGAAACGCCTAACATGACTGGTGACTTGGCTTCTTCAGCTGCGGCCAGGATGGATTTAATCCATTCCATGTTATTGATGTTGAATGCGCCTACTGCATAATGACCTTCATGCGCTTTTTCGATCATTTCTTTTGCGGAAACTAATGCCATAAATGTATCCTCCTATTTTCTACGCCCTTATTCTACTCCATTTTTTATAATTTGAGAAGTCTGCAACCGCGCTTTTGCATTAAAAAGAACACATCCCGAACAATCCTCAGATTTCAGTCAAAAATGCTGATCTGCCACTTTGTGAGAAAATTTGAAGAAAGCACAGATTTTAAATCTCCGATGCCAAGATTCGCTCTCAAAACAAAATACTTTGAAAAAAAAGAGGATAATTTTACCCATTTTTGGTTAACTTATGAAGAATTATTAACTTTTTTGTGTATAATACTATTGTCAGGGTGTAATATAAAGAGGGTTTACAAGTAAGGATTACCGATTTCATTTTATCACCTGCTTTAGTGATTTTTTTACTTAACTTCACTAAAAAAATGATTGTCATAGTAGAAATTGTTGGATATAATTCCAACCGGAGGAATAGTATGAATAAAAGTTCAGAAATTTACGACATCGCTTGGGATCTCGCTTCGATCGTAGACAACCTGGATGATTCCGTCCTTAACGTAATTCGAAAAGGGACGCAAGGGATAGATCCGAATGCTTCCGCATCGCTGGATCTGGCCTGCACAATGCTGAATAAGAACATCGAACAGCTGAAAAGCTTAGTTGCATCCCTGGAAGAAATTACTTTCAGTCTGGAAGAAGAACTGGAAAAAAGAGGACCGAACGAGAAAGAGAACTCCTCAACACCGGCAAATTTATCGTAAACTAAGAGAACTGTCAGAGCATTCAAGCTTTGCGACGGTTCTTTTTATTTTAGGTAAAAGAGGGAACGTGCAGATCCGCAGATTTTCAATAGGGAAGATAACGATGTTTGAACAGGACTCTTTTTCGATCTTCCGCTCAACCGTTTTTTGTGCAGGGGGGAGCGGCATTGACTTCACTGTCATCTTCATGAAGAGCGCGGTTGTTTTTTCAGTGAAGGAACTGAAAATAGTTTGATCAGCTTCTTTGCCGCTGCGGACTCAGGATTCAGCCTGGGTACTTGCCAATCGGACTGAATTTCATTATAGTTATAGCCAAATTAACAGGAGGATTTCATCATGCAATCACCGCAGGAGATTATGATCATCCGTCAGCTGGACCGCGATTTGGCGCTGGCCGGCGACCGGCTGCACAGCCGCCAGATTTACCAACGCACCCTTTGGATACCGGATGAAGAACATCGTCAGGCTCTGGCCGAGACCTTAGACCAGCTGCGCTATCGTGTCGATCAGCTGACAGACGACAATGAAGCCTCGCATTTTTTTATCCACCATTTCCATGACGTTCTTGATTTTCTGACTTGGGAAGCGGAAGATTTCTGGACGCATCCGCAGGTTCAACTGGGTGAAATCCAACATGCGTTAAAGCAGCTGTGGTCCGTGGATCAGCGGCGACGCAGTCTGCGCATCGCTATTTTAGGCGATCAATGGGCTGCGCTGCCCGCTTGCCTGCAGGCTCTGGAACGCCGGTTCCCCGATTTTGACGAAAAGGATCTGCCGGTCATCTTATCCCGCAGCGCTGCGCTCAAACGCCAGGCCGAACAGATTATCCCTCAGCTGGACGCCCAGGAAGTGGAAGTCAAGCATCGTCTGAGCGAAGGCGTCCAGGCGCTGTCCCGCTGGATTGACCTGCTGCGCGAGGCCGGTGTCAATGAAGGTCAGGAAATCAAAGACGAGGATCAACGCCTGAACACGGATCCGGAAAGTTACCGGCGCACGCTGGCCATGAAGCTGGGTGTCGATCTGGAAGATCTGCTTTCCTGGTATAAAGATGAAATTGAAGCGACGCGGGCCAACGTCTTCGCGATTGCCAACCGGTTAAGCGATACGCCGGTGACGACGATGACTCAGGTTCGAGCACTGCTGGACGAAAAGGCCGGGGCTTGCGAAAGCGCTGAGGAAATGTTCCGCCGCGGTCATGAATATCTGGCCCGCGTCAAAGCGGTCAGCAAGCAGAAACTGTGGCATCCGATTGATGAAATTTGCGATCTGACCGGAGTGCCGGAGGAACTCAGAGAATCCTTCCCGTGGGGTGGTTACATGGACGGCTGTCCGTACGAACGTCCGCTGCACGGCCGGATGTTCTTAAATGAAACCAACTACACCGCCGTCAGCGACGGCTGGATTAAGGTCAATACGATTCATGAAGCCTATTTCGGCCATCACATCCAGTTTTTGCGGGTCAACAGCGATCCGCTGCCGGAAACGATGCGCCGCGGGCCAAAGGCTGACCCGCTGATCGAAGGCACAGCGCACCGCAGCGAGCACGTTTACGAATCAATCTTTGCGGAAGATCCTTACTTTCCGCTGTTCACAGCTTACCGCCGGCACCATACGTCAGTGCGGATTCAGGCTGATCTGATGCTGCGGTGGGAAAACCGCACGATCGGTGAAGTCGTTGAATTATACCGGCGGGAACTGGGCTTTGATGCGAAGACCGCACGCGGTCAGGTTCTGGCTCAGGAAGACATGTTCGGTTATTTCACCTGTTACTGCTATGGTCTGAAAAAGATCGAACAGCTGGAAAAGGAACTGGGGCTGCCGGCGGATGAGATGACCCGGCGGTTATTTGAAGCGGGACAGATCAGTATGGAAAGCTTGCGCCTGTTGTTAACCTGCAGCGAGCAAGCCCGCTGGTCAATTCTGCACGACTATCCAAGCCTTTACCGGTTTGCGTAGGATCATCATTAAGAGGCGAGGAATCCGCAATGATAAAAGCACTGTTTTTTGATCTGGACGGCACGTTGTTAACCTCTGAGAAAACATTGGCGCGTTCCACATGGGAAGCGCTGCAGGCTTGCCGCAAGAAAGGTATTTCCCTGTTCATCGCCACGGCCCGGGCGCCGCTGCTGGAAACAATGCTCGGCTGGACGGAAATCGAACTGAACTTATTTGACGGCGGAATTTATTGCAACGGCGCCTGCGAAAAGCTGCATGGGCAGACACGATACACGTTTCTGCCCGCCGCAATCGTCGCCAGCTGCGTGAAAGCCGTTCAAGCAGTCCCTGAACTGCATCTTGCGCTGCAGCTGAAGGATGAATTCCACGCCTTCAATGAACCGTTAGCCGACTTTGCCTATCCGTTATGGGGCATTGATCCGCGCCTCTGCGTTTTGCTGGGGCCGGAAGTGGTTAGACAAACGGTGAAAATTCTGATTTACTTTGAAAATCTTGTTGATTCCGTCACTGCTCTGTCCTTGTCGCTGACAGATCGCTGCCGCGCGATGAGCGTGAATCAGGCGAACGTCTATCTGACCGATCAGGGCAAGGTGCTGCAAATCACAAATCGCCAGGCAAGCAAATTCAAAAGTATTGATCACCTGCGCTGCCTGCTGAATCTGAAACCGGAAGAAATCGCGGTGTTCGGCGATGATTGGAATGATCTGGAAATGTTGACCCGCTTTCCTAACAGCGTCGGCATGGGGAATGCCGATCCGAAATTGCTCAGTCAGGTCCGTTATCAAACGCAAAGCAACGATAAAGATGGAATTGCCTACGCCATGCATACGCTCCTGGGGTTGATCTGAATCGGTATCCATGAAAGAAAATCAGTTAGTTCTATCCTGTTTTTAAGAGAACGGCACGGAAGCTCCTGCCGAGCAGGTTACAACAACTCAGCGAAGCCGCAAAGACGTCAGGAATCATAAATATTGAAATCAACAATTTGTGGCAATGAATGAAGCTGGGATGTCGCTATTCATTTAGGCGGAAGAAAAAAGAGATCCTGATCCGCTTTGAATGTCCGATAGATTCAGAGTCCGGGATGTTCTCGCAGATTTAGAAAACACCCTGTTCTTATTGATCACTCCCTGAAGCACGCTGAGCATCAACCTGTTCCGCTTTCTCATTTTCAACCCTTCCCTTGGACCCGAGGCCCTTTTGCCTATCTTACGGATTCCTGTCTGTCTTTCTGCTTCCTCCTTAAGAAATGGGAACCCGGGGAAAAAATATTTTTTTATTTGTTTGACATCGGGCTAAAACCTGTTATACTGAAGAAGTAATATTAAGCAATAGCTATGATCGCGTAACGGGATTGTAATTATCACTCAATGTACAAAAATCCCTGAAGTTATGCGATTTTTTATACCTTGAGTAGCTTCTTATTCCCACTAAAGGAGGTACTTAAAATGAGTACAGGAAAAGTAAAATGGTTTAACGGCGACAAGGGCTACGGATTCATCACGGATGATCAGGGCCAGGGCGATATCTTCGTTCATTTCTCAGGCATCAACGGCAGCGGCTACAAGTCACTGGAAGAAGGCCAGAAGGTTTCCTTCGAGATTGAAAACGATGCTCGCAGCAACAAGTCCCGCGCTGTTAACGTCACAGTTCTCTAAAAAACTGAAAAACCCGAAAGGGTTTTTTTCTATGTTCTCACTGACAGTTTCGTCAGTTTTCCAGTCCTGCCTGCCCCTCAGATCGTCCTGTTTTAAACGCTTCGCAGAACCTTCCTATTTTACCATTTCTTCAATGGCATTCTCGATCTCTTTCTGATATAATATGAAATTGAGTTTTTAAGGGGTATAGACTATGAAAAGACTGGCTTTCGATAACGAAAAATATGTGCAGATGCAGTCTGCCAAAATTAAAGAACGCATCAAACAATTTGATAACAAGCTTTATCTGGAGTTCGGCGGCAAGCTCTTTGACGATTACCATGCCTCCCGCGTACTCCCGGGATTTCAGCCGGACAGTAAAATAAAAATGTTGATGGAGCTTCGGGAATCTGTCGAGATCGTCATCGTCATCAATGCGACGGACATTGAGAAAAACAAAGTCCGCAGCGACTTGGGGATTACCTACGATCTGGATGTCTTACGTTTGATCGACGCCTTCCGCAGCATTGACCTGTATGTCGGCAGCGTCGTCATCGCACAGTACGCCGGCCAGATCACCGCAAATCTGTTTAAGAAGAAACTGGAAAATCTCGGTATCAACGTCGTTCTGCATTATCCGATCCCCGGCTATCCAAGCAATGTTTCCTACATTGTTTCCGACGAAGGCTATGGCAAGAATGAATACATCGAAACCACCCGTGAACTGATCGTCGTCACCGCCCCGGGACCCGGCAGCGGCAAAATGGCAACCTGCCTGTCGCAGTTGTATCATGATTACAAGCGAGGCATCAAAGCCGGCTATGCCAAATTTGAAACTTTCCCGATCTGGAATCTGCCGTTAAAGCACCCGGTCAATCTGGCCTATGAAGCGGCGACGGCGGATCTCAACGACGTCAACATGATCGACCCGTTCCACCTTGAAGCGTATGGCGAAACTGCGGTGAACTACAACCGCGATGTGGAGGTATTCCCGGTCTTGAATACTTTATTTGAAAAGATTGCGGGCGTATCCCCGTACAAATCGCCGACCGATATGGGCGTCAATATGGTCGGCAACTGCATCATCGACGATGAAGCGGCGCGCCGGGCCAGCGAAGATGAAATTCTGCGGCGCTACTATCAAGCGCTGTGCGATTACCGCCGCGATCTGGCAACGGAAGAATCCGTTCAGAAAATCGAACTGATCATGAACCAGGCCGGGATTGTAAAGGAAGACCGCAAGGTGGTTACCGCCGCCTTAAATAAAGCCGCGGAAACCGAAGCGCCGGCCGTGGCCATCGAACTGAACGATGGACGGATCATCACTGGAAAAACTTCCAATTTGTTAGGCGCCTCCAGCGCCGCACTGCTGAATGCGTTAAAGGAAATCGGCGGCATCAACGACAATATCCCGCTGATCTCCCCGAATGTCATCGAACCGATTCAGAAGCTGAAAGTCGAGCATCTCGGCAATCATAACCCGCGCCTGCATACCGATGAGATCCTGATCGCCCTGGCGATTGCCGCGACGAATAATCCGGTATCCCATCTGGCGATGCAGCAGCTGAAAAAGCTGAAGGACTGCGAAGTTCATTCCACCGTGCTGCTTTCGGAAGTCGATTCGTCGACATTCAAAAAGCTGGGCATGAATCTGACATGCGAGCCGGTGTATCAGAAGAAAAGATTGTATAATCGTTAACAAAAGCTGCGACACAAAGATTCATCCGAGTCTTCTGTGCCGCAGCTTTTCATTTGCATTTTTATTTTAACTGGAAACTTTATTCATCCTCTGCTCATTCTCCAACAAGCACCCGCCGGGTGCTTTCTTCCACGGCAAAAAGGTTATCCAGCACTTATTGAAGCGGAAATCAACGCGACCGCTTCCAAAATATTGGACACGACCGGCTTGCCGGAAGTGACAAGAAGCCTGCGGCTTTGGTGGCCGCGGTCGATCAGAATGCAATCCCAGCCTAACGCTTCCGCAACCTCCGCGTCATGCAGGGAATCCCCGATCATGATCATTTCCCGATCCGGCTGCGGATTTTTCTTCAGCCACGCCTGGGCGGCGCTCAGCTTCTCCCGGGCATAGATATCGGAAATTCCGATCAGATCGCTGAACCAGTCCGTACATCCGCATTGTTCTGTCTGCATGCGCAGATGATCCTGCCGGGAAGCGGAAAGAATCAGCGACGGTACCCCCTGTTCCCGCAGCTGCCGGATCCCCGGCTCCGCATCCGCAAACAAGCCGCAGCGCACGGCCCGTTCGTGATATCCGCGCATGTATTCCGTTGACAAAGCCTCAAAGCTTTCCCGTTCCAGATCAAAACCAACCTGCCGGTAGTAATTGATCACCGGGAACGTAAACACATTCTGGTATTGATCCACGCTTTCCAGCTGCGGCAGATGCCGCCGGCGAAGCATCGCGTTGACCGTTTCGATGCAGACCTCCACATCGTCCAATAACGTCCCATTCCAATCCCAGACTACCATTTTCATCCTTTTTCACCTCACTCGCTATGATTCTTGCCTGAAACGCCATTGATAAACACGCTTGCGCAAAGCGCAAAACGTTTTCTTTGCGCATCACTTTTTCCAAACGAAAAGGCAGACTGCGCTGCCCTTTCCCCATCAGAAACTTTCGTCGTTTGATTCTTCAAACGGAACTTTTTCGGTTCTATAAATTTTGGTGTTGGTGGAAACCAACGCCTTTTTTTCTTGAGCATAAAAAAA